>JBJFIB010000051.1:0-17112 GCA_051894195.1 Acutalibacteraceae bacterium | reverse complement strand
CTACATTTACTTTCAGGGTTGAGGGAACGGACATAGAGGGCAATAAATGCACACTTTACCGTGCGGTAACTTTCAATGAAAACTCAACAGCAGACGAAAACGGTTACCTTAGCCAGAGCGTCGTATTTTCGGGACTTAAAGCAGGAACCTACACCGTCAGCGAGGTCGGCACAATACGCTATACCGACACAGAGTGGGACAGCATAGAAGGTGACTTAGTAAGTGCAACCGAGCCTACATATAACCTCGACAGCGACAAGCCGGCTCATGTACGGTTCACAAACAGTAAGACAGTTCAGTCAGCAACAAGCCACACCGCACAGACAACGAATATCATAAAATCTCAAAGAAAGATTACAGCAATCTCAGCCGTATGGAACGGACCTGAGTCAGTAAAAGGAACTTCTATTACAGACGAAATGCTTGAACAATATCTTGTTGTTTACAAGATTTACGATGACGGCAGTAAGGAAGAGATAGCATTCGGTGATTATGAAGTGACATATTCCGAGTTTGACGAAGAACAAAGCGGCACATATACCGTATATGTATCATACACGGAGGGTGGACGGACATACAGAGATTCATTTGATTTATACTTTAATCTTCCGCCAGTTGTTACCACAAAACTGTTAAGTTCCGAACCGTTTACGGATACCGACGGAGTAAGCTACGACGGTACTGTTGCTGTTACAGGCTACACAGGTAAATCAACTACGCTTAAAATACCCACAAGCGTAGTCGGCTTAAAAGAACTTACCTCAGTAGGAGATAACCAGTCAACAGGTACAATTCAATATACCGACAACAACAAGCTATATAAGGTTGTTTCGGTTGAGCCGATAAACTCTTATAAAAGTATATACGGTGTGAAGAATATTAAAACTTTGATAATCCCCGACAGTGTAACAACGATAGGCGATAGTGCATTTTATTACTGTACAGGCTTGACAGGAGAATTGATAATCCCCGATAGCGTAGAAACGATAGGTTATTATGCATTTCAGAACTGTACAGGCTTGACAGGAGAACTGATAATTCCCGACAATGTAACAACAATAGGAACTTATGCATTTTATGGTTGTACAGGCTTGACAAGTTTAACGCTCGGCAGCAGCGTAACAACAATAGGAACTTATGCATTTTATGGTTGTACAGGCTTGACAGGAGAACTGAAAATTCCCAACAGCGTAACAACAATAGGCAATGATGCATTTTATAGATGTACAGGCTTGACAAGCTTGACACTTGGCGACAGTGTAACATCAATAGGCAAGTATGCATTTTATAACTGTACAGGCTTGACAAGTTTAACACTTGGCAACAGCGTAACAACAATAGGCAATTCTGCATTTAGCAGTTGTACAGGCTTGACAGGAAAATTGATAATTCCCGACAGCGTAACGACAATAGGGCGTAATGCGTTTTTCGGTTGTGGAGGTTTGACAAGTGTAACACTCGGTAGCAGAGTTACAACGATAGGCTATGGTGCATTTCAGAACTGTTCAGGTTTGACAGGAGAACTGAAAATCCCTGACAGTGTAATATCAATAGACAGTCAAGCATTTTATAATTGTACAAGATTGACAGGTTTAACGCTTGGCAACAGCGTAGAAACGATAGGTCATTATGCATTTTATTACTGTGCAGGCTTGACAGGAGAACTGACAATCCCCGATAGTGTAACATCGATAGGCATATATGCATTTTACTGGTGTTATTACTTGAATCGTGTAACCATCGGTAACAGTGTAACAACGATAGGTAATTATGCATTTTATAACTGTAGAAACTTGACAGGAGAATTGACAATACCCGACAGCGTAACAACGATAGGGGAATATGCATTTTCGTTATGTACAGGCTTGACAAGTTTAACAATACCCGACAGCGTAACAACGATAGGCAATTCTGCATTTTCTAACTGTACAAGATTGACAAGTGTAACAATCGGAAACGGAGTAACAACAATAGGTGAGAATGCATTTTATTTATGTTCAGACTTGACAAGTGTAAATATCGGCAACGGCGTAACAACGATAGGCGATGGTGCATTTAATAATTGTAAAGGATTGACAAGTATCAATGTAGATGAAAATAATAATTATTATTCATCACAAGATGGTGTGCTGTTTAATAAGAATAAAACAGAGTTGATTACATATCCTGGCAAAAAAACAGAAATATCATATATAATCCCCGACAGCGTAACAACGATAGGCAGTCATGCATTTGAAGATTGTTCAGGCTTGACAAGTATAACAATACCCGACAGCGTAACAACGATAGGTGCTTCTGCATTTAATTATTGTACAGGCTTAACAAGTGTAACAATCCCCGACAGCGTAACAACAATAGGCAATGAAGCATTTAGAAACTGTAAAGGCTTGACAAGTTTAACACTCGGCAACAGCGTAACATCAATAGGTGATTATGCATTTTCTTACTGTACAGGCTTGACAGGAGAACTGAAAATCCCCGACGGTGTAACATCAATAGGAAATGGTGTATTTTATAGCTGTACAGGCTTGACAGGAGAACTGAAAATCCCCAACAGCGTAACAACAATAGGCAATTATGCATTTAGCGGCTGTACAGGCTTGACAGGAGAACTGAAAATCCCCAACAGCGTAACATCAATAGGCGATGGTGCATTTAATTATTGTAAAGGCTTGACAAGTATCAATGTAGATGAAAATAATGATTATTATTCATCACAAGATGGTGTGCTGTTTAATAATGATAAAACAGAATTGATTACTTGTCCTGACGGAAAAACAGGAACATATATAATTCCTGATAGTGTAACAACAATAGGCGATGATGCATTTAGCGGCTGTACAGGCTTGACAGGAGAACTGAATATTCCAGACAGTGTAACATCAATAGGCAGTTATGCATTTAGCGGCTGTACAGGATTGACAGGAGAACTGAATATTCCAGACAGTGTAACATCAATAGGCAGTTATGCATTTAGCGGCTGTACAGGATTGACAGGAGAACTGAATATTCCAGACAGTGTAACATCAATAGCCCGCAATGCATTTTATAACTGTACAAGCTTGACAAGTTTAACAATCCCCGATAGTGTAACATCAATAGGCATGTATGCATTTTATGGTTGTACAGGCTTGACAGGAGAACTGACAATACCAGATAGCGTAACAAGAATAAACAGTTCAGCATTTTATAACTGTACAGGTCTTACAAGCCTGACAGTACCAGACAGCGTAACAACGATAGAAAACGGTGCATTCTACAATATTCCAAAGGTTATTTATAACGGAACAGCAACGGGTTCGCCGTGGGGAGCAAAGTCTGTTGTGACATCGTAGCTGAGTGACGACGAGAACAAAGCGAGGAACTGATGAAAAGGCAGGTCTGCCGATGAACGAATGACCGTAAAAACGGCAGAAAGCCTTTTCACACCTTGCGAAATTACAATGAAAGAGGGTGGTTAAGTTGAGAAAGGCAGGAAATATAATATCAACCGTAATTATAATAATTCTTGCGGTGCTTTTGTGTACGGTGCTTGTGATGAAATTGTGTTTTGGCATAGAGATGAAAGCGGTGCTGACGGGTTCTATGGAGCCTGAACTGCCTGTCGGGAGTCTGCTGATAATAACGCCGACACAGTATGAGGATATTAACACAGGTGATGACATAACCTTTGTGCGTGACAAAAACCTTACGCTTGTTACTCACCGTGTAATATCCAAAGACGACGCCAACAGGCAGATAACTACACAGGGTATCGCAAACAATACGCCCGACGCTCCGACAAGCTATGATAATGTTGTGGGTAAGGTTTCGCTGAGTATTCCGTACCTTGGCTATATCGTAATATGGACGAGTGACTTAAAGGGCAAAATTATCGCATTGATTATAATAGCGGCTTTGATAGCGATTTCTATTTTTCTCGGTAAAGAACCGAAAAAACAAGAAGATTCAGACGAAAGTGATAAAACAAATTAAATTACTTAATTTTAAACAAGACAATGTTAAGTAATTTGAAATAAAAAAATTTTTAAGGAGGCTTTTATTATGAAAGCAAAAACAAAGAAAATTATCGGTGGAACAGTGGCATTATCTCTTGTTGCGGCAACGGCAGTCGGCGGAACATTGGCGTATCTTACTCGTCAGACAGAAAAGCGTGCAAATAACTTTACATTTGCAAAGTCTGATGTAGCACTCAACGCAATGCTTACCGAGCCTGCATGGGACGGCGTTGTTGATTATGAATACGATGATGATGGTAACATTACACCAATCTATGGCTACATGGATAAAACAGAGGGTGAAACCACAACAAAGGTTGCTATTTATGGCTACATAGACGGCGACATTACAAAGCCTGTAACCGATAAATTGTTGATTGACGAAACAACAAAACGCCCGACAACAGACGGAACCAACCCGATTACATACGGAATTGACCAGTCAAAGAGTATGATACCGGGTTCAACAGCAGGCAAAAATCCGTTTATCACGAACACAGGCAACCAGACTGATTCGTGGGTAGCCGCAAAAATCACCTTTGTTTATGCAACAGGTGATGACGCAGGCAAGCCGCTTGATACAGTAGATATGGCAAAAGTTAACGATATAATTGTCGTTGATTATAATGATCAGGAATGGGAAGAAATCGTAGCTCTCGAAACAGCAACAAACTCAAAGACATTCTTCTACAAAGATACACTTACTCAGGACAGCAATCCAACACCGGGAATTTACGGTGAATCAACAGTACCGCTTTTTACCACAGTTTCTGTAAAGCCTGAGGCAACAAACGAGCAGATAGACGCACTCAATGAAATCGGCGGATTTGTAATCTATGTTGAGGGCTATGCAGTACAGAGTGATGTTGCAGATGACTACAACGAATTTAAGGCTTGGGGTATTAACGCAGGCGAAACTCCAAATGTAGTATTTAACAACACACCGTCAGACAGCAATCCGGTTGATGTAACAGAAGAACTGATTGTCGGAGCAGAATAACCGACTGATGAATAAATGAAAAGGAGTTTTGAATTATGAAAAAGAGTAAAAAAGTGATTATAGGTGTTTTGGCAACAGGTTTAGTAGCAGCAGTTTCAATAGGCGGAACGCTTGCATTCCTTACGGATTCCGAAAAACAGACCAACACATTCACAGTAGGCGACCTTGACATCTCATTAAGCGAGCCGAACTGGGACGACACTACCGACGGTAAGGATATGACACCGGGCGATACATTCGTTAAGGACCCGACTGTTGCAGAGGTTACCAACGACAGCTATATGCGTGTTGTAATGACCGTAAAGGACAGTGACGGAAACAAAATAACTGACACAAACCGTCTTAGTAAAATTCTTACGATGGTTCGCTATGACAATACATACAACAAAGACGAAACACCTGTTACAGACAATCTGAAAGAAGACAGCAAATATTCTTTGAACGACCTTGAAGCTTATTCTAACATAAATCCGGGCTTTACGCTCAATACAACCAAATCCACAGCAGGCGAATACTATTACGAGTATAACAGTGTATTTGCAGAAGGCGACGAGGCTGTTCTCTTTACAAATGTTGTTGTTCCGACCGATTATAATCAGACCGACCTTGAACTTATCGGTCAGTTCAAGATAGAGGTTTATGCACAGGCAATTCAGACGGATAATTTCGCAAATGCAGCCGATGCATTCGCCGCACTTGACGCTGAAATAGCAAACGGCACCATTCAGGAAAACTACGGAACAACCTGATGAAATTGTTTTGCAGTAAAAATATCGAATAAGGTGATGATGATATGAAAAAACGGACTGTTTTTTCGGTTTTATGTATCTCCTTAATAGCTGTATTTTTGTTTTCCGGCGGTTTGACATTGGCGTCCTTTAAGACCAGAAGTTCCACTGTAAATAATATTACTCTTGCAAGCGTCAAGGGCAGTATTATCGAAGAATATGAACAGGGTCAGACGGTGTATCCGGCAGATGTTGTCAACAAAAAGGTTCAGGTTAAGAACACGGGAACAGCAGATGCCATTGTGCGTGTAAAAATAGAAAAAGCTTGGGGTGACTATCGGGAATCCGACGGGACACTCGCAGTCAACCCAAGCCTGAGTACAGATAATATTCTTATTGAATACAATACAGATAACTGGCTGTATAAGTCTGACGGATATTTTTATTATAAAGGCGTGCTGACACCGGGGGAAATAACCCCGTCACTGTTTGACAGCTTTGAAATTGACGGCAAAAACACCGGCGGAGAATATAAAAACAAAAACGCCGATATAATCGTTACGACGGAGTTGGTTCAGGCTGCCTGTGACGGAATTTCGTTCTGGGGAACAACATTTGAGGATTTGGGAATAAAATATACCGAATCTCAGCAAGTGCCGATTGTTACAACGGTTGAATTTAAAAATGCTGATGTTGGTTTTGTATTTGAATTGAATGACGGTGACCTGTTTGCAAACTTTAAGGACTTGATGCCGGGCGAAACACGCAGTCAGGAAATTACGGTGACGAACAGCTGGAATAAAGAAACTGAAATATTCCTGAATGCAGAATATATCAGGCAACAGGCAGAAGACGATGAAACATACGCTCTTATAGAAAAACTTTTGCGTGAGAAAGCAACGATAAGTATTACCGACGGCAAGGGAAATATAATATATTCGGGAGCCGTTTATGGAAATTATGATGTAAATTCAAACGGCAATAACTCAATGAAAAATCCCATAAGTCTTGGCAGCTTTAAGCCGAATGAAACAAAGAGTTTGTATGTAAATTTGTCTGTTGATAAAAATACAGATAATAATTATAAAGCATTATTGGGTTCTGTTAAATGGGTATTCAGTGCAGAGGGCACCTCATCAGATATTGATATTCCGAAAACCGGAAACGATTTAAATACAGTAATATATGCCTTTGTCACACTCATATCTGCTGTTGTACTTATATTTCTTGTTTATTTCAGCCGCAAAAAAAGGAGCATATAAAAATCCAAGAATGGAGAAACATCAAAATCCGAATATCAAACAGTTAAAAATTACACTTTGAATATCACATAAAACAAAGCAGAGGATAGAGTGACAAACACTTTATCCTCTGCTTTTGTGCTTTTTGTAAATAGTTTGGTAAAACCCAAAAATAAAAATTCAAGTGGCGGCACTCCGCTTACTTAATGCCGTCAGGGTTTTTGAGTTGGAAATTCCATGTGTCAATGCACATTTTATCAATACCGTATTCAGCGTGCCAGCCGAGTTCGGTGTTTGCCTTTGTAGCGTCGGCATAGAAAGCAGGCAGGTCACCGGGACGGCGGTCACCGATAACATAGTTGAGCTTTTTGCCGCTTGCGTTTTCAAAGGCATGAATAATGTCAAGAACGCTGTAACCTGTACCTGTACCGATGTTGTAAGCCTCAATGCCTGTTGTGCTGAGGATTTTCTTGACAGCACAAAGATGAGCTTTTGCGAGGTCAACAACATGAATATAGTCACGGATACATGTGCCGTCCTTTGTGTCGTAGTCGCCGCCAAAAACAGTAAGCTGAGGCAGCTTGCCGATTGCAACTCTTGAAATATACGGCATAAGGTTATTCGGAATACCGTTGGGATCTTCACCGATAAGTCCGCTTTCGTGTGCACCAATCGGGTTGAAATAGCGAAGAAGTGAAATACTCCATTCGTTGTCGGAGGTATAAACATCACCGAGAATCTGCTCGATAAAGTGCTTTGTTCTGCCGTAAGGACTGCTGACATCACCGGTAATCATATTTTCTTTGTATGGAATAGGATTGTTTCCGTAAACCGTTGCCGAAGAACTGAAAACAATCTTTTTGCAGTTGAATTTCTGCATAACCTCAAACAGTACAACACTGCCCGAAATATTGTTTTCAAAATAGAGAAGAGGCAGTTTTGTTGATTCGCCGACAGCTTTAAGACCGGCAAAATGTATTACTGCATCAATTTTGTTTTCTGTGAATATTTTTTCAAGTCCTTCACGGTCACGGATATCACATTCGTATTTTTTGAGGGTTTTGCCCGTGATTTTTTCAACTCTGTTGAGAACTTCGGGAACGCTGTTGTAGTAATTGTCTGCAACAACAACATCATAACCGCTGTTAAGAAGTTCAACGCAGGTATGGCTTCCGATATATCCGGCACCGCCTGTTACAAGAATAGCCATTTTTTAAAATCTCCTTTAATGAAAAATTGCTTTGCTATATTATACCTTTTTGCAACTTGTATTGTCAATGATATATATATTAAATAAAAATGTTGAGATTTGGAGTTTTTTGTGCTATAATGCAGAATATAAAATTTTGATACGAATACTACATATTCGGGGGAAAATATGTCTGAATCAAATATTACAAAAAGAGCGATTGCGGACGGTTTCAAAAAGCTTATGGCGAAAAAACCGTTTGAAAAAATCACCATATCCGATATAACATCTGCCTGCGGTCTGAACCGACAGACATTCTATTATCATTTTCAGGATAAGTATGAGCTTTTGAACTGGATTTTCTATAATGATGTAATATCCATTCTCGCCGATAATGCCGACGAGGTTACATTCGATAATTGGAGCGAAAAAGTTCTTGAAATGCTGATTGTGATAAAAAACGATGCAAAATTCTATATGAATGCTCTCCATACCGAATACAGCAACGAATTCCGTAACTATCTTTTTACCGTCAGCAAGGAGATATTCAATGAGGTAATAGACAGAATATCAAAGGGATATTATATCAACGATGAAGATAAAAAATTCATTTCGGAATTTTATGCGTGCGGAATTTCAGGCGGCATAATAAGATGGATTACAACCGGAATGAAAGAAAGTCCCGAAAGCATTGTACAACATACAAAAAATCTTGTAAATGACAGCAAGGCTATTGCGGTTTCAAGGTATCTTCAAGAACAGAAAAATGAAAAGAACGAAAAAAATTAAATTTTAATCATTGAAAGAAATGTTTGTTTCAACTTTTCTTTATTGCCTGTTTTGCATATTTCAAAAAGTATTTCTCTTGCCTGCTTACATTCGATATATTTTCCGCCGAGTTCAAGTAAGTTTCTTACACAGCGTTCGGGAGAACGCTCACAGTTTTTAATAATTATATTTGTGGCTGCACTGAGTGCGGCCATTTTTAATTTTCGGTTATCAGCCATTTAAATCAATCCCGTTAAATTATTATATTATAATTTTACTATTATATTTTATATATGAATATATACAATTTTTTGCAACTGTATAAAAATACATTGAGAAACACAGAAAAAGGGACACACTCCAAAAGGAATGTGTCCCTGGAAACTCAAATATTATTGTGCGGTATATGTTTTTCCGTTTTCAATAGCCAGACCGCTCTGACCTTGTGCAGGATATTGATTTTTGCCGTCATTAAAGATTATAACAGGACTCTTTACATCTGACGGAACAGTGTAGCTGTATGTGCCGTCACCGTTATCAGTCATTTTTTCACCGGGCCACTCGGCATTTTTTCCGCCGCCGCCGTTTTCATAAACATAAGCGTTTACGCTGCTGCCCCAGCTGTCAGGCTTTTTGAATGTTACAACGGATTCTTTTACTTCGGGTTCAGGCTCTTTGCTTTCTTCCTGTGGTTTAGTGTTTGCCGTTGCTGAGTTGTCTGCCTCATAGGTCTTTCCGGCAACTAACTCTGCACCCGGCTCCAAAGCAGCAGGATACTGATTTGTACCGCCGTCATTGAAGATAACAAGTGCCGAAGTCCAGTCTTTTGAGAGGGTGTATGAATATGTACCGTCGGAGTTTTTGGACATTTCTTCACCCGGCCATTCGGCGTTGTTTTCAACAGGATTTACGGTTTCGTCATAGATATATGCATAAACCTTGTCGCCCCAGCCTGACGGTTTTTTGAATGAGATAGCTGAACCGGATTTGTTAGATGATGTCTTTGTGAAGTAATAAGTCATTGTGCTTGTAAGACCGCTGTCGTTTGTTGCACTGACTTTGAGTGCGGTTGTGTCCGAAAGATTTACGGTTATGCTGTCGCCGTCAGCAAATTCCGTTTCGGAACCGCCGTCAACCGTATAGGTGTTCTTTGATGAATCCTTTGCGTGTACTACAACCTTTATGCTGTCCTCTGATGTTGTGAATGAGTCGGTTTCGATTGAAACAGACGGCATTGAAACAGGGGCAACATATCCGTCATTATAGAGTACGGAAACGCTTTCTGCCGGAACTGTACCCGTGATTTTTCCACCAGAAACGGTAAATTCAGCACCGTCGTTTGCACGGTCTGAGTATGTACCGTCTGCAAGAGTTGTGTCTGCGTTAAGAGCATAATCCTTGCTGCCTGCGTTTATAACGACAACACCCTTTGAGCCTCTTGAAATCATAAGAACGGATTTTTCAGCGTCAGGATTTGTCATCTTTGTGTCCTCGCCGACCATTGCATTTCTGAAATGGTTTACGGCAGTGACGCTTTTGTCTTTGTAGAGTGTGCTTCCGGCAGCACCGATACGGTTCATTGTACCCCACTGCTTGTCGGAGTCAGCCTCAAACGGTCTGTCAAAGAAAAGCGGAGTACCGTTTCCTGATGCCGCAATTATTGCCCAGCCCTCAATGATTTTTTTATCAGTAAGTTTGAGAGATGAACCGTCTGTGTAGTTATCGTGGGATTCTACCCATGTTACAACATCAGTGCTTCCGCCAACTTGAAGATTTGAGAGGCTTTCTGCATTGAGTGTTCCTGACGACAGAGATGAACGAATATTTGAACCGTAAGAGCTTGCGGTTGTGTGACCGATTGCCTTTATGTAGTCGGCAATTCTGTCATTGTCACCTTGAAGAACTTCGCCGTAGTTGAATATTGTGTCGGCTTTGTCGATTTTCGTTGTTACATTTTCCCAGAAGTTGTTTGAGAGTGAACTGTCTTCCTGAGGGTCATCACTGAGGGCAATATGCTTTGCCGTATCATATCTGAAACCGTCAGCACCGTCAGCGATACATTGGTTAAGATACTTGATGAAATAATCCTGAAAAGCAGGATTTTCCGTATTTACATCAGGCAATCCTCCCATAGCTCCGGTTGTACATTCAAGACGATCTTTGTAATTTGTAATATCTTTTTTGCCGTTTTTATGGTAAAGTTTGTCTGCACCGCCGACAGCGTTTATAAGATTTTCTGAAACTGCGTCCGTTGTTGATGTTGTGTGGTTAGGAACAACATCGACGATAATTTTAATGCCGTATTTATCAGCCTCATCGCACATAGCCTTGAATTCATCTTCCGTGCCGAACTGATAGTTGCCTATTGTCCAGTCTGTCGGCTGATAATGATAGTACCATTTTCCCTGTCCCATAAGCTGCATACCGCCGTTGCCGCCCTCTATGCATTTATTGGCAGGTGAAGTCTGTATTGTTGAATATCCTGCTGCGGCAATATCAGCCATACTTTCTCTGATTGCATTGAACGACCAGCTCCATGCGTGAAGAATAACGCCGTCCTTTATGTTTTCGGTGAGATTGTAGCCTGTTTTTTCTGTTGACGGTGCCGGTTCAGAGCTTTCTTCCGGTGTCTGAGAAGACTCCTCGGTTGATTGCTGCGGCTGTTCGCTGACCTGTGGTTCCTGACCGTTTATGTAGGTTGTTGCACCTTTACAGCCCGAAAATGATACAACAGACGCCGCCAAAGCAAGAGTCAGCATAACCGAAACTACTTTTTTTCTGTTCATTGTCTTTCCTCCTGTATGAATTTTTAAAGTGATAGTTATAATAATATATTATACTATTTTTTGTTCTCTTTCAAGATATTTTTGATAAAATTACAACAAAAAAGGACGCACTCCAAGAACAGAGTGCGTCCTGACATAATACAAAGATTATTCGATAGTGTATGTTTTGCCGCTTTCGATATCAAGACCCGGCTCGCCTGAACCCGGATACTGATTTTTGCCGTCGTTGAACAAAATCTTAGGATTGCCTATGTCAGCCGGAACTGTGTAGCTGTATGTACCGTCGCCGTTGTCAGTCATTGCCTCGCCCGGCCACTCAGCATTTTTGCCTACGCCGCCGTCTTCATAGATGTAAGCGTTTACTGTGTCGTTCCACTGGTCAGGTTTCTGGAATGTTACAACAGTGCCTTCCTGTGCAGGTGATGATTCAGCCTCGCTGCTTTCTGCGGCAGATGACTCAGCCTCGCTGCTTTCTTCGACTGATGATTCAGCCTCACTGCTTTCTTCGACTGATGATTCAGCCTCACTGCTTTCTTCAACTGATGATTCAGCCTCACTGCTCTCTTCAACTGATGACTCAGCCTCTGTGCTTTCCTCAACTGATGATTCAGCTACACTGCTTTCTACTGCTACCTGTGACGGTTCTCCGTTGATATAAACGGTTTTACCTTTACAGCCTGATACTGAAACAACGGCAACAGAAAGAACAAGTGCCATAAGAATAGCCGTTACTTTTCTTTTGTTCATTTATAACTCCTCCTAAAAATTTCTTATGTAAATAAAAGATATAATAATATTATACACTTTTACATAAACTTTTCAATCATAATTTAATATTTTATAAAAAATTTTTTCTGAAAAAATAAATCATAAAAAAGTGTTCCGTCAGTATCGTTTTACAGCCAAAAATACTATTGACGAATAAAGGTATTTTACCTTACAATAGGTAATAATAAAAAGGAAAAGAAAAAATTCAAAGGAGAATGGAAATGTCTTATAAAATTATTGCACTTGACATTGACGGTACGCTGACAAATTCCCAAAAGGCTATTACACCCAAAACCCACGACGCACTTATTGAATTTCAGAAAAACGGCGGCAAGGTAATTCTTGCATCAGGTCGTCCCACAATGGGAATTTACCCTCACGCAAAATCACTGCAACTTGATGAATTTGGCGGCTATATACTTGCCTTTAACGGCGGTAGGGTTATTGACTGCAAGGACAATTCAACAATATTCCAGACAAAACTTCCGCTGAAATATATACCCGAAATATGCAATATCGTTAAGGATTATCCCGTCGGAATAAATACCTATGAGGGCGACAAAATTGTTGTCGGCTTAAACCTTAACGACTACACAAGGCTTGAAGCGAAAATCAACGGAATGGATATAAAGTATGTTGATGATTTTGTGGAGTATGTTAATTTCGACATTAACAAATGTCTTTTGCAGGGTGAACCTTCCGAAATACTCAAACTCGAAAAAATCCTTTCCGAAAAATACAATGGCGAACTCGGAATATTCAAATCTGAGGCATTCTTTCTTGAAATTGTGCCGAATGGCATTGACAAGGCTGCGTCAATCGACAAGCTGCTTAAAACAATCGGCATAAAAACAGAAGAATGTATTGCCTGTGGTGACGGTTTCAATGATGTTTCAATGATTGAATATGCAGGACTTGGTGTTGCGATGTCAAATGCAACAGAACCTGTAAAGGCTGTCGCTGATTTCGTCACTCTCTCAAACGATGAAGACGGAATTGCCTATGTGCTCGATAAATTCACAAAATAATCGAAAGGAAAAACATTATGAGCGAAAATAATAAATCAAAGCCGTTTGTAGGTTTTGTACTGCTTGACAGTGCAGAGTGGAATCAGCAAAAATTCTGTGATGACCTCAAAAACGACTGGGGATACAGCTACACCATTGACGACGAAAAAGCCGATATTGTTACCCTCGAACTTGACGGTATGACGGCAAGCGTCAGTTTTATGCCGACTCCTGTTCCCGACTGTGAGGCGGAAGAAAACGCAAAGGCAAACTATATCTGGCCAAAAGCTGTTGAAGTCGCAAAAAATCACAAGGCACATCTTATGGTTGCCGTAATAAACTACGGTTGTACCGCACTTGAAGCGGCAATGTTCTACACGAAATTTGCGTCTGTATGCTTAAAACAGGAAAACGCAACAGGAATTTATACCTGTGGAAATGTATTTTCACCGCATTTTTACTGTAATGTTGCCGATATGATGAAACAGGGCGAGCTGCCTGTTCCCGACTGGGTTTATTTCGGACTTTACAGAACGGAGGATGGTATGTGCGGATATACATACGGACTTGCTGATTTTGGCTATGATGAAATTGAGGTGCTTGATACAAACGCAAAGCCACAGGAATTGCGTGACTTTATGCTTGATATAGCCTATTATGTAATCAGCCGGAACATAGTGCTTAAAGACGGCGAAACAATCGGCTTTACACCCGAACAAAAACTTTCAATAACAAAAAGTGCAGGTGTTGCACTCAACCGTCTGACTTTAAAGATTGAATATCCCGAAAATTACTGATACAAATAATTCTTATACAAAAAAATGGGGCAGGATAATGCCCCGTTTTTTATTTTAGTTGGTTCTTTAATTTTAAAATACGCTTTTCAATCTTTTTGATTGTTTTTATAAATTCCTCGTCTGATTTTCCTGTCGGGTCATCAAGTCCCCAGTTATCGTCAAACGGTCTGCTTATGAAAGGACAACCGACATTACAACCCATAGAAATTGCAATATCGGGCATAGGAATTTTATCAAAAGTTTTGCTGTACTGTGTTTGCTCCATATCTATTCCGTAGAGTTTTTTCATTAAACGCACAGCGTCCTGATTGATTTGCGGTTTTGTTTCAGTTCCGGCGGAATAGCTTTCAAATACATCTGAGGCTAAATGCTTTCCCAATGCCTCCGCAATCTGACTACGGCAAGAATTGTGAACACAAATAAATGCTACCTTTGGTTTTTTCATAACCTGTATTTTCCTTTCGTTTCAGCCTGATATTTACTGTACGAATTTAAGAAGTAATTTTTCTATATCAGCGGCTTTCAGCACCTTGCCCATAGAAACTACCTTTTCGTTTACAACAAGTGCGGGCATACTCATAACGCCGTATTCCATAATTTTTTGCATATCCGTTATGTATTCTACATCAACGGATATATTCATTGATTTTACTGCTTTTTCAGTGTTTTCATAAAGTTCGTGACAGGATTTACAGCCGGCACCTAAAACTTTTATACAGCAAATGCCGTCTTTTGCTTCCGGACAGCAAGCGTTTGTTGTTTCCCTGACCTCGTTTTCAGGACAACCGCAATTACAGTTACAAGCGGAAACATTCTTTTCTTCTTTTTTCTTGTTGAATAATGACATAATAAATTACCTCCAAAGTTTTATATGATAATATTTTGTATTGCGTTGAAAAAATATCCAACGACAATAATACCAACATTACATATTGCAATAAAGATACCAAGCAGCTTTGGCTTGACAGCTTTTCGCAACATAATAATTGACGGCAGAGAAAGAGTTGTAACGCCCATCATAAACGACAGAACAACGCCAAGTAATGCACCTTTTGCGAGTAATGCCTCCGCAATAGGTATTGTACCGAATATATCGGCATACATAGGAACTCCTGCTATTGTTGCAATTATAACGCCAAACGGGTTGTTATTGCCGAGTGCGTTTACGATAAAATCTTCGGGTATCCAGTTATGAATAACTGCACCGATACCCACACCCACAAGCACATAAAGAAAGACTTTTTTGACTGTTGAAATAACCTGTTCCCAAGCATATTTAATACGGTCTTTGAAATGCAGTTCTTCCTGTGCTACATCAATGGAATGGGCATTACGGATATATTCCTCGACTTGATTTTCAAGGTGCAGTTTTTCAATCATTGTACCGCCTACAACGGCAATAATCAAACCGACAATCACATAAATGACTGCAACTTTCCACCCGAAAATACTCATAAGAAGTACAAGACTTCCGAGGTCAACCATCGGAGAGGAAATCAGAAACGAAAATGTTACGCCAAGCGGTAAGCCTGCACTTGTAAAACCTATAAATAACGGAATAGATGAACAGGAACAAAACGGTGTAACCGTACCAAGTAAAGCGGCTATGATATTTGCCCATATACCGTGAAATTTACCGAGTATTTTCTTTGTTCGTTCAGGCGGAAAATAACTTTGAATATACGATATAATCAAAATCAAAACACCAAGCAACATCATAATCTTGATAGTATCATATATAAAAAACAGAATACTTCCGCCCAATCTGCTTGTAGTATCTAAACCGCAAGCGTTTAAAATTGTTTCGATAAGCCGATTAAGCCAACTCATACCGAGAATTTCATTTTGAAAGAAATTCCACACTGTCTGCAAAGTTTCCATATATAATTAATTCTCCTTAAAATATAAATACATTTAAATATATCTATATATAGTGTCTAAATTAAGTCGTGCGGAAATATATGACTTAATTTTATTCTTCGCAACACGACTTATTTTCATATTTTATATCAACAGCTGTCAGTTCCTTTAAGCACTCCAAAGCAACCTTTGCACCATCTTCTGAAATGGAGTAATGCATCCATTTTCCTTCCTTGCGAGCAATAACAATACCTGAGTCACAAAGAATTTTCATATGGTGTGATAGTGTTGGTTGTGTTACATTGATTTCTTCAAGCAATTTGCAGGCACATTTTTCGCCTGTTTTAAGAAGTTTCAGAATACGGATACGGTTTTCGTCGCAAAACGCCTTAAAAATTGTAGCCGTTTTTTTCTCATCAAAATTCAAAAAATTCACCCCACACAGATAAATTTCTATATGATATTATAGTCAATATATAGATATTTGTCAATATGTTTTAAAGGAATTGTTTTGAACACATTAAGGTGATATAATGTATTTCGTAATGAAATCAGGAAAAAGGAAGAATTTTTATGAGTACAATAAATATTGACCGAACGATATATCACGATAGACCACAAGACGAAAGACTGCCAAAGGAAATGGCGGTTTATGATTTGCTCGATAATCTTAAAGTTGAATACAGCCGCCTTGACCACGATGTGACGGCGACAATGGAGGACTGTGTTGAAGTCGGGAAAATTCTCGGAATTGAAATATGCAAAAATCTTTTTCTTTGCAACCGTCAGAAAACGGCGTTCTATCTTCTGATGATACCCGGCGGAAAGGAATTTCACACGAAAGACCTTTCAAAGCAAATCAACAGTGCAAGGCTTTCGTTTGCGGACGCTGAATATATGGAAAAATTTCTTAATATTACACCTGGTTCAGTCAGCGTTATGGGACTTATGAACGATACAGAAAATAATG
>JBJFIB010000050.1:7988-17393 GCA_051894195.1 Acutalibacteraceae bacterium | reverse complement strand
AAATTCAATTTTGAGCGTGATACGGGCATTGTTTTTGAACATGCAATTCCAAACGAAACACCTCTTAAAACAAGGTTCACACCGTTTACGAATATTCCTCGTCTTGAAAGCGTAAATGCTGATGAATACAACAAAAAGATGGAGGAGTTAGGAAAAACGATTCCGCAGGATACAAAGTCGGATTTTGAAAAAAGATTCGGTAATATTCAGCCGCCGAAAGCTGCCGATACCGCTCAGAAAAATAAATCCGATAAAAATTCCGCTGATGAAAAAATAGAGTTCTATACAGGATATGATACATCGGAAGACCCGTTTGCAAACAAAAAATATCAGACCGAAGAAATGGTTATAAAAGCTGAAAAGAAAAAGCACAAGGGTAAGTTTGCAAAGTCTATTGAAAAGCTGTTTTCTTCTGATGAAGAAGATGAATAAGGAGAATTTTATGAATGAAATACTCATAAAGGGTGCAAGGATTGTTGACCCTGTCAATTCAACCGATAAAACAGGCGATATTCTTATTAAAGACGGTGTTTTTGCAAATCCGTCAGAGGCGAGCGAAAATGCACAGATAATAAATGCCGATGGTCTTACGGCTGTTCCGGGACTTGTCGATATGCATGTACATCTTCGTGACCCCGGTTTTACCTATAAAGAGGATATTATTTCGGGCTGTAAAGCGGCAGCGGCAGGCGGAGTTACATCTTTGCTTGCTATGCCGAACACAAAGCCGACTGTTGATACTCCCGAAACGGTAAAATATATTCTTGACAAAGCAAAAAATGCAGACGCTCATGTTTATGTTGTAGCGTCAATCACAGAAGGACTGAAAAGTCAGAAAGAAAACGACCTTTCAGCACTCAAAAATGCCGGTGCGATTGCACTGTCTGATGACGGACGACCTGTTGAAAATACGGCAATTATGGCTGATGCGATGAAACAGGCGGCAAAGCTCAATATGGCAGTGACCGCTCACTGTGAGGATTTATATCTTGCAAAAGGCGGCATAATCAACGAGGGTGAGGTTTCGGAAAAACTTGGTGTAAAAGGTATGCCGTCAGCCGCAGAAGATGTCGGCACAGCTCGTGAAATTGCACTTGCACAGGCATATAATGTACCTGTACACATTTGTCATGTCAGTACAGCAACATCTGTTGCAATTATCCGTGACGCAAAAAAGCGTGGCGTAAAGGTTACGGCTGAAACAGCACCGCATTATTTAATGCTGACGGACAAGGAACTTCTCAGGCGTGACGCTGATTACCGTATGAATCCGCCGCTGAGAACCGAAAAAGACAGACAGGCTATGATTGAGGGACTTTGTGACGGAACTCTTGACGCCATAGCTACCGACCATGCACCACATTCTGTTGAAGATAAAGCGGATTTTGAAAAAGCTCCCAACGGCTCAATCGGAATGGAAACATCATTTTCAGCGGCATATACCGTTCTTGTAAAGGGCGGCAAAATGACGCTGTCACAGCTTATTGAAAAAATGTCGTCAGCACCGGCAAAAATCCTTAACATAAATGCAGGTTCACTTTCATACGGTAAACCGGCTGATTTAATGCTGTATGACCCTGACGAAAAGTGGATTGTTGATCCCGAAAAACTTCACGGCAAATCAAAAAACACTCCGTTCAAAAATATTGAGCTTACCTCAAAAGTAAAGCTGACAATTTGCGGCGGAAAAATAGTGTTTGATGAAAGATAAAAAATTACGGAGGTACTAATTATGTCATTCGACAGACTTATCAAAGGAATATTAAAAATGCAGAACCCGACTGTTGCAGGTCTTGACCCTAAGCTTGACTTTATACCCGACTATATAAAGGAAGAGGCATACGAAAAATACGGCAAAACCCTTGACGGTGCGGCAGAGGCACTTTTTGAGTTCAATAAAGGACTTATAGACGCTTTGTGCGACATTGTTCCGGCAGTTAAGCCACAGGCAGCATATTATGAAATGTACGGCTGGCAGGGAGTTCGTACCTTGCAGAGAACAATAGACTACGCAAAACAAAAGGGAATGTTCGTTATTACCGACGGCAAACGCAACGACATAGGCACAACTATGGAGGCTTATGCAAACGCACATCTCGGCAGTACGGACATTGAGGGAGAAAATGTTGAGGCTTTTGGTGCAGACGCACTGACTGTCAATGGTTATCTCGGTTCTGACGGTGTAAATCCTGTAATCAAGGTGAGTTCACAGAATGACAAGGGAATGTTTATTCTTGTAAAGACTTCAAATCCGTCGTCTGGCGAATTGCAGGACAGAAAACTTGACGACGATACGACAATATACAGAACTATGGGTACAATGTGCGAAAAATGGGGCGAACAGCTTATGGGAGAATACGGCTATTCGGGCGTTGGTGCAGTAGTCGGTGCAACATATCCAGAGCAGCTTGGCGAACTCAGAAAAGCACTTCCGCATACATTTTTCCTTGTTCCAGGTTATGGTGCACAGGGCGGCGGTGCAAAAGATGTTGCTCCTGCATTTGACGAAAACGGTCTTGGTGCAATAATAAATTCTTCAAGAGGAATTATGTGTGCATGGAAAAAAGAAGGCTGTGACCCGAAAGACTTTGCACAGGCGGCAAGACGAGAGGCAATCCGTATGCGTGACGAAATAGTATCGTATATCGGCGAAATCAAACTTTAAAAAACTATATATTTGACTTAATCGAACAAAAAGCAACCAAGGTATAAAAACTTTGGTTGCTTTTTCGTTAAAAAATTTTGTTCAGAGTTGTAACCATTTTCCAAAAAAATCGTCTGTATGTATAGGGAGGTGGAAAATTTGAAGGATACAGAAATTATTGAACTGTATTTCAGGCGTGACGAAAATGCTATTATCGTTTCCGAGAAGAAATACGGTTCATATTGCCGCAAAATTGCGTATTCGGTTCTGGAAAACAGTGAGGATACGGAAGAATGTATTAACGATACATGGCTTCGTGCGTGGAAAGTTATGCCGCCGCAGCGACCGGACAGTTTGTCTGCTTTTTTCGCAAGAATTACACGAAATCTTGCATTTGACCGCTATAAAGCCTTACATACCAAAAAGCGTGGAGAAATAACATTGATTTTAGATGAACTCAGCGAGTGTATTCCGTCGTCTGAAAATACGGAACAGACAATTATCCTGTCGGAACTTGCACAAAAGCTGAATCAGTTTCTGCACGGACTGCCCGAAAGAGAGCGGCATATTTTTCTGTCACGCTATTGGTATTCCGAAAGTATTCAAAAGATTTCAAAACAATTTTCACTCAGTGTGTCCAATGTCAAAACCATTCTTTTTCGTACACGACAAAAATTAAAGACTTTTTTGGAGAGGGAGGAGCTTTTATGAAAAATGAAGATATTTATAAAGCGTTGAACGATGTGGACGATACTCTTATCGAAAACTATCATCAGGGAATGAAACGGAAAAAAAGAAACCGTATCATTAAGATAACTTCAACAGCGGCGTGTCTTACGCTGGCTGTTTCGGGGGCAGTGATAGTTGGCTTTTCAATGAACAGACAAGTGCCGACAGTAACGGAAAAAAGTCAGACGGTTGAAACATCTGTATTGTCAGATATTGAGGAAAGCAAAAACACATATCACGGTGAAATTTCGGCTGAAATACCGTGGGATAAACTGTCAGATGCTGAACGCTATACGGAATTTTCGTGGAACGGCGAAAAGTACAGCAGTCGTGTCCACAAAATAGATAAAGAAAAAATCAACGAGAATTCAGTTCAGAATACAACAATTACAGGTTATAGCTATGACGATTGCGACGAAATACTCTACAAAGGTGCAGACAAGGTAAGTTCCAATGAACCCGTTGCTCATAAAATACAAGCAAAGCTGTATTCGATTAAGGGAATTTCAGCGTCGTGTGCTTTGGCGGTGCAGTTCGAGGGTGACACGGACTATTATGCTTATGTATCATATACCTATAAGCCGGAAAATTCAGGTCAGTTCACAGATGACTTATCACTTGATGAAAACCTGCATTTTAACAGTGTAAACAGCTATAAAATCGACTTTTCAGACGAACAGCAAAAAATGATTGCAGAACATTTATTTGCAGACCGTAATGCTGTGTGTATCAAGGATTTTGATAATCACGAATTTGGTTCTACGATTATAGAGTTTGGAATTTCCGTATCTGTTCTTGGTTACGAAAATATTTATATAGGTGTTACAGAGGACGGTTATATAATCACAAATATTTTAGACACAGGCAAGGCTTTCTATATCGGTACGGAAAAGGCACAGGATTTTGTAAACTATATCCAAAGTCAGGTTGTTGATTTTGATGTTATTCAGAATCAAAATTCCGTAGAAAGTCAAAATGAAGTTTTTCAGACAAGTTCAGCATATGAACCTGAATAAAAAGGCAATCCGTTATCAGCAAAATCAAACTTTGAATTTCATAAAAAAACAGGACAGCAATTCAAAAACTGTTGTCCTGTTTTCGCTTTAACCTGTATTATATTGTTAATATCCGTAAGACACTTCACTGACAACGCCGTCAAAATAAATGAAATCTTCATTGGGATAATTCCATACAGCCTGAAACTTTGTAGGGTATTTAATACCGTTTTCAGAAAGCTGATAGTTATCGCAAATTGCAGACCATGGTATATATTCAATACTGCCGTCTGTGCCTGTTGCAGCTCTGTCATTTGTAGTAAAAGAAATCATTTCGTATTGTTCATTAAAAGTAAAAATGCCGCTTGCTGTTTGTCCTTTGTAAGTAATGGTTGCCTTTACTTTAAAGTCGTTTATTTCCTCAAAAACAATATAATCCTGTAAAAGAATAGTAGGGGCAAACAAACTTTCCGCAAGAAAAGTAGCCAGACAAGCCTTATCCATATCCTTACCCTTTTGGTCGAACAGTGTAATGGACTTTGCAATTATACCTTTCATACCGCCGATACCGTTTTGGTAATAGTCATAGCCTTCAAAAGTAATACCGAACATACTGCTGTCAATCAATGCCATTCTGCAAGGCTCATTTATAAAATTGTATTGTGTATAGTCGATTGTAAGATTTGGTCCGTTTCTGCCCTGTGAAAAATTAACATTACGATATTCCATTTTCAGATAAGACATTTTGCGTTTACCGATATATCCGCAATTTTTAATATATTTCTGTACAGCAAGCGGCAAATCTGAAAAGTCTTTTTCTGTAAATACTTCGTCGCCGACCGATAACTTGTTTTCGGCTGAAATAGTTGCTATATCATTCTGAAACTGCTTTTTGACGGGCGAATACGGAATATTGAACCATATCATCAACATACCAATCAGAACAAGCAATACACCGATTACAACAAACATTTTTCTTTTCCTCACTTTCTTCATAATCCTGATTCCTCCGCATATTTTTCTATACGATTTACTCCTGCATACAGTTTAGCGTATAAGCGGAATAGTTGTTCTATTTCGTTTTCGCTGAAATCCGCAAACAGCAACTTTAAGGATTGTAAGTGCCGCTCGCCTATTTCGTTTGCATATTCGCTGACTTTATCCGTCAATTCAATGCATACAGAATTATTACCGCCTGATGACAGTTTCACAAATCCCTTTTTTTCAAGAGCCAATGCAAGTTTTTTAATATTCTGTCTTGAACAACCCATAAGTTTTCCGACACTTGTCAAAGTTCGTGGCTCAGGACAACAGGCTGTCATTGTAAGCAACAGCCATTGTTTCATAGAAATTTCTGTTTGCAGTTTTTCGCATACTGTCTGCATACGGTTCTGCAAAACAAAAATACTTGAAAATATTGCCTGTACTCTGTGCTGTGTGTCGCAATTATATGTTTCAAAAAGTTCTTCGGGTTTCATATATTGCACCTCCGATTTATATAGTAACAAGTTACTGCAATAATTATAGTAACTTGTTACTGGTTTGTCAAGAGATAATCTGTATATATAAAAAATAATGCCATATATCAGCAAAATCAATTTTTAAATTTCATAAAAAACAGGACAGCAGTTCAAAAACTGTTGTCCTGTTTTTTGATTTTATTACCGCATAAAATGGAATAAATTGTCATTATATACATAATGAACAGTTATTTTCTGGAAAAATTGTGTTAAATTGATTGCTAAAAGTTAAAAAAATCACAAAAACCCGTTGTATTATCCGATGTGGATATGATAGAATTATATATATACAATTAACCCGGAGGGATAAATTTGCTGAAATTAAAAAGGCTTTTTGGCATTATTCTTGCCGCAACAACTTTAATCGGAGGGAATACATTTATGGTAAATGCGGAAACCACAAATACACAAAAGAAACCGACAGTTCAATATGCACACAGCCTTGATTCACAGGCTTACAGCGGAAATGACCTTGGTGCTGTATATACAAAAAATTCAACCACATTCAAGGTATGGGCACCGACTGCTTCAAGAGTGGCAGTAAAACTCTATACAACAGGCAGTCCGGAAGAAGAGGGTGCGATGTCACTGTCAACAACAACAATGACAAAGGGCAGTAACGGTGTTTGGAGTGTAACGCTTGCGGGTGATAAGAAAAACCTTTATTATACCTATCTTGTCACAGTTGACGGAATAACCCGTGAAACAGCCGATATTTACGCAAAGGCGGCAGGTGTAAACGGTAATCGCAGTATGATTGTTGACCTTGACAGCACTGACCCTGAGGGCTGGGACAAAGACGAACATATTCTGTATGATAATCCTACCGACGCTGTTGTGTGGGAAATACATATGAGGGATTTTTCGGTGAGTGAAACATCAGGCGTTTCGGTAAAGTATAAAGGTAAATATCTTGCATTTACCGAAAACGGCACAACGCTTAACGGTGAGGGTGAAATCTCAACCTGTATTGATTATCTCAAAAAACTCGGCGTAACACATGTTCAGCTTTTGCCTGTATATGACTATGCAACCGTTGACGAAACAAAGACCGGTTCAGATGAATTCAACTGGGGATATGACCCGAAAAACTATAATGTTCCTGAGGGTTCATACTCTACCGACCCATTTAACGGCAATACCAGAATTACGGAATTCAAGCAGATGATTATGGCTTTGCATAATGCGGGAATAGGCGTAATAATGGATGTCGTATATAATCATACATATACGGCAGAGGGCAGTTGGTTTGAAAATACTGTGCCGGGATATTATTACCGTATGAATTCCGACGGCACATTCAGTGACGCCTCAGGCTGCGGAAACGAAACGGCAAGCGACCACCTTATGTACAGAAAGTATATGATTGACTCAGTTCTTTACTGGACAAATGAGTATCATATTGACGGTTTCCGCTTTGACCTTATGGGTATTCACGATGTAACAACAATGAACGAAATACGAAAAGCACTCGACACAAAGGTTAAAGACGGCACAAAGATTATTATGTACGGCGAACCGTGGTCGTGCAATCCTGTCGGAACAACAATGCCTACCGCTGTTCGTGATAATGTCAATAAACTGGACAGCCGAATCGGTGCATTCAATGATGTTTACCGTGACGCAGTAAAAGGTCATGTATTTAATTCAGCCGAAAAAGGCTTTGTGCAAGACGGAAGCAGTAAGGAATTGCTGAAAAGCGGTATTCTTGCAAACTGTGTTTCGGGTACAAAGTGGGCAAATCAGCCGTCACAGGCGGTTACATATGCATCTGCACACGATAACTATACACTGTATGACAAGCTGGTTCTGTCCGTTAAGAATGACGGAAGCTATGAACAGCGTGACGACAGTATTGTCGATATGAACAAGCTGGTTGCTGCGGCAACACTTACATCACAGGGAATATCCTTTATGCAGGCAGGCGAGGAGTTTGCCCGCACAAAATACGGCGACTCAAACAGCTTTATTTCACCTGACAAAATCAATAAACTTGACTGGTCGTCACTCGTAAAATATGCTGACCTGAATTCCTACTATTCGGGACTTATCGACATAAGAAAGAATTTCAAGCCGTTCAGGGATTCAACAACAACATCTGCAAAACTTGTTCAGTTTGCCGATACTGACGATGGAGTTATCGCATACACTCTTGAAAACAAACTCACCGCAGGCAAAGAATGGTCGAATGTTGCCGTTCTGCTTAATGCAAGCGACAGCGAAACAACAGTTACACTCAAAGCCGCCGACGGAAAATCACTTCCGGCTGAATGGGTAATTGTAGCCGATAAATATTCGGCAGGTCTTGACAGTCTTGGAACAGTCAGCGGAAATACAGTAAAAGTTCCTGCAAAGTCAGCAATAATTCTTGCGGATAAAACAAGCTTTGAAAAGTTAAATCTTAAATCCGACAAATGCACCGTTACCGTCGAATATAAAGACGCAAAAAGCGGTGATGTAATCGACAAGCGTGTTCTTACGGGTACAGAGGGTTCGACTTATATAACCTCAAAGGACGAAAGCCTTGATATTCAGTATGATTTTAACCGTATTGAAGGAAACGAAAAAGGCAAATTCACAAAAGAAAATCAGACTGTTACTTATTATTACGATAAGTTCGAGGGTGCAATATGCACGCTTACAGTGAATTATATGCAAAGCGGCGATGCACTTCTTGGTACATCAGATATGAGTGTTGCCGACAGCGTTGTACAGAAAGTCCGTGAGGGAACACAATATACTGCCCCGATAAAAGAAGTTGACAATATGCAGGTTGATATGTCGGTTTTCCCGACGAATATGGTCGGCACTGCAAAAAAAGATGATATAACGGTCAACTACTACTACAAGGCAAAACAAAAAACAGACCTTGTAATTCATTACTATAACAGCGAAAATATGAAAAAGGTCTATGCCGTTGTTTATAAAAATGACGGCGACAGTAAAACTTCATATACCGACAGCAAGGGAACAGAAATGACGGCTGATTCAAATCTTGGAAAAGGCTGGTACACGCTGAATATCAAGGATATTGGCAATCTGTCTGATGTTTATGTCAGCTTTACGGATAACGGCAAAATTACCGACAGTGGTTCTGACGAAAACGGCTACTGCATAAATAATGAAGTATGGATAGAAAACGGAAAAGTTACATACACAGGTCAGGTAAATGTCGTTTATGTTCAGAATAATGGCAAGGTTCTGAAAACCGACACTATAACAGGTAAAGAGGGTTCGGAATATACTACTGCCGAACAGCAGTTTGACGGCTTGAAGTTTACAGCGTCAACCTCAAACACAAGCGGTAAATATTCAAAAACCCCGACTTATGTCATTTACAGTTATGACGAACAGACTGCAATCGAAAAACCTGAAATGCAGACAGTTATAATACTTTGTGCGTCAGCCGTACTTATGCTTGCCGCCGCAGGTGTTCTTGCAGTAATATACAGAAGGAAAAAGAATAAACTTTATTGATAATTATATCCGATAATAAGAAAAACGGTATATCCCACGA
>JBJFIB010000050.1:0-7888 GCA_051894195.1 Acutalibacteraceae bacterium | reverse complement strand
ACAAAGGCAGGCATAAAGAATACCGCTGCAAGTTCAGCAATAGTTGAAGAAGTGATTGAAGTGCCTAAGAGTTTTCCGAGATTAGTGCAGAGTGATGTGTTTTTGGTGAGAAATATAAGTGCGGAAACAAAAAGCAGAAACAGTCCGATACAGCCGAATACTATTGCGGCGTTTAAAAAAGGTTTGTTTTTCATAATATACCTCCCGTATGCTGAATATCAGTAAATAATTGCACCGTATTTTTCAGCAAGAGTTTTTAAAATATTTTCGTCAATGTCACAGCAACTGTCAACGATAAGTCTGCCCTGATAGTATCTCAGTGCCGCCTCCAAAGTTACAGCGTCGTTTGTATGAATTAAAAAAGGCAGTCTGGACATTGTCGCCTTGTCGGAAAGAACTGCGGCATCATCGGTTGAATTAAGAAAAAGATGAACCGCATTTATATTTTCGTCATCAAGGTCAATAAGTTCGTCCGACATATCATATCCGCATATCAAAGGCTCCGAAAGCTCAATATTGTCGGGCAGAAAAAACGCCTCGCAGTCTATCGCAGCAGCGTAACAGTCTTTTTCAGTCGTTTCGTCAAAGCGTATTTTTGTCTGAGAAAGTGCCTGAATAATATTGCGGTTTTTCCAGCTTGATTTGTCGATAAAAACAGACGCACCGTTTTCGGCAAGAGATAAAATATCCTGTTCGGAATATTCATTTGTATCAATTACAGCAATAAGCGGAACGGTTGCGTGAGGAAAAGCGTGTTTGATAAGTTTTTGCAGGCTTTCAACTCCGTCAGTACATTCAATGCCGAATGCGTCAGCACCCATTGATTGTAATGTAATGAGTGCGGCTATGTAGTCGTTTCCGCTCTCGGAAATGCCGTCGTCGTTGACATTCATTGTTATAAAAACAGGTATGTCAACATCTTTTGCGGCAAGTACGCCTGCCCTCATATCGCAAAGATTGTTCTGATTCTGCAAAAGTACAAATTTCGCACCCGAATCTTTGAGAACGGTTATTTTTTCGAGATAAGTAAAGTACACATCTTCAAATGTATCACGACCATATGGCGGAATAAAGAGTGTACTCGGTACAACAATTCCGCCGACGGCAGCGTTATTTTCAGCCGCTTTAATTGTCGCTTGGGTAAGGGTACGGTTTATTTCGGCAAAATCATCATCAAGTCCGAATTCTTCGAGCCTTTTATGAACGGCACTTCCTGTCGGTGCAAAAATCATATTTGCACCGTTTGCAAGAGCCTGTTTTTTGTTGAGAATAAGTGTTTCGGGATTGTCGGCAATAATTTTTTCACTGCACACATCATCGGGATTTTCGCCTGTAAGCTGTTCACAAGCGGTAATTCCGTCAGCAAAAACGGGCAGCCGAAAAGGAAAACTCATCTGATTTTATCTCCTTATTATCAAATGGAAATTTGAAAGTTGAAAATTGAAAATTACTTATGTGGTGGAAAATGACTGACGGTTCACACAATAACTCCACACTCCACACTCCACTCTCCACACTACATAGATTCCGGTGCAGTTATTTTGAACATTTCAAGGACATTTCTGATAACTGTTCTTGTTGCAAGACAGAGTGAAAGACGAGCCTGCATAAGCGGTTCATTTTCATTCTTTACACGACACGCATTATAGAATTTGTGGAACAGTGTCGCAACATCATATACATAGCGTGTGATTCTTGACGGGTCATAGTCCTTTGCGGCGGCAACAATTTCGTCGGGATATGCGGCAAGTTTGTTGATAAGCTCAATTTCCTCAGGTACGGTAAGAAGTGCATATTCTTCATCTGTGCAGTCACGGGGAGTTATTCCACTTTCGGCAAGACCTTTGAGGATATTGCATATTCTTGCGTGGGCATACTGAACATAATATACAGGGTTCTGAGATGATTTTTCGATTGCAAGGTCGAGGTCAAAGTCAAAGTGGCTGTTTGCCTCACGGAGATTGAAGAAAAAGCGTGCGGCGTCAATCGGAATTTCTTCAAGCAGTGTTACAAGAGTAATGGCTTTTCCGCTACGCTTTGAGAATTTTATTGTTTCGCCGCCCTTTACAAGACGAACCATCTGCATTAAAACAGCGTCAAGTCTTGATGCGTCAACGCCGAGTGCTGTCAGTGCCGCTTTAAGTCTTGGAATATATCCGTGATGGTCTGCACCGAGAACATCAATAGCCTTGTCATAGCCTCTTGTTACGAGTTTGTCGTAATGATATGCTATATCAGGCACAACATAGGTCGGAATACCGTTTGAACGGACAAGTACAAAGTCCTTGTCAGCACCGAACTCAGTAGCCTTAAACCACAAGGCACCCTCCTGTTCATAGGTGTGACCTTTTTCTTTGAGCATTTCTACAACACGCTTTACAGAACCGTCTTTGTGCAGTGTGCTTTCCCTGAACCAACGGTCGTATTTAATGCGGTATTTGAGCAAATCTCTTTCAAGTCCCTCGATATTCTTTGGGAGTGCAAAGTCAACAAGTGCTTTTCTTCTTTCCTCAGATGTTGCGTTCACATATTTGTCGCCGTTAATTTCCGCAAAATTCTTTGCGTGGTCGATAATGTCCTGACCGTGATATGAATCCTCAGGAAGTTCCCAACCCTCCTGATAAATCTGCATATATCTTATTTCGAGTGATGTTGCAAATTTTTCAATCTGGTTTCCTGCGTCATTTACATAAAATTCTCTCGATACTTCATAGCCGGCTGCGTCAAGAACGCTTGCGAGTGAGTCGCCTATTGCACCGCCTCTTGCGTTTCCGACATGCATAGGACCTGTGGGGTTTGCCGATACGAATTCAACAAGAATTTTCTTGCCTTTTCCGAAATCCGAGTGACCGTAATTTTCGCCCTGTTCCTTTATGTCTTTGAGTACAGAAGTGTAGAATGAATTGTCATAGAAAAAGTTGATGAATCCCGGACCCGCAATTTCAAAACGGGCAAGGTTTGTTCCGGCAAGTTCAAGATTTTGTGTGAGAATTTCCGCAATTTTGCGTGGCGGCATTTTGAATGCTCTTGCCGAAACCATAGCGGCATTTGTTGCAAGGTCGCCGTGTGAACGGTCTGCCGGAATTTCTATTGCAAAATCCGGTACAGGTACAGCTGGGAGCTGATTTTGTGCTATTGCCCTGCCCATAGAATCTATTATTGCAGTTCTCAGATTATTGACTGTCTGGGTTGCTGTTGACATTGTTGTTTGCCTCCTCGATTTTTATGAATAATTCGTTTGTGCTTGCAAGTTCTGACTGAATGTCGATTGAATATCTTACTTCAAGCTCGCCGCCTTTATCGCTGAGATTGACCTTTACATTATCGGTATAAACGCCGAGTGTAATACTGCCGAAATTCGTCATATATTCGCATTTATGGCGTTTGCCCTTTTCGAGAATAAGGTGGTGGCTTTCACTGCCGCCCTTGATTACCGTGACAGTATTGTTCGGGTCAATTTTTACGGTTGTTCTGTAATGACGGTCGGGGTTCTGAGCGTCATATTCGTTATATGAAATATATCGGCTGCCGTTTCGTGTGACATAAGCGGCAGTGGTTTTAAGCTCTACCTTGTCCGACTGACCGTCAACATATTGTTTTCCGAGTACGGACAAAATATAATTTTCTTCCATTTTGTTTTGTCACCTGTTTCTTTTACTGCTGTAATTCTATATCTATATGGGTTACGGAATCGTTTACGCTTTTGCCGAGGAAAATTCCTGCAAGGCGGCTGAAATCATCAACGGTATCGCTGACATAATAACTGCTTGTGCCGAGTTTTCCGCTTGTGCTGAGCATATTGTTTTCTTGCAGAAGATGAGCGGCGTAGAGTGCGGTTTCACGACCTGAATCAATAAGACGGACATTTCGTCCGAGAAAGCGTGAAATTGCCGGTGCAATTATCGGATAATGCGTACAGCCGAGAATGACCGTATCGACATCAGCATCACGCAGTTCGGAGAGGTAATGTTCCACAATAAGCTGAACAATTTTATCGTCGGGTGAGATAAATCCGTTTTCGACAAGCGGCACAAACAGCGGACAATCCTGCTGATAGACGGTTATACGGCTGTTTTGTTTTAGTATTTCCTTTTTGTAGGAGCCGCTGTTGATTGTTGCGGAAGTTCCTATAACGCCGATTTTGCCGTTGCGTGTTGCATTTACTGCGGCTGTTGCGGTAGGGAGGACTACGCCTGTATAGGCAACAGGCAAACTGTCCTTTAAATCCGTTGCAACCGAGCTGACTGTTCCACAGGCGGCAATTATCATTTTTACGCCTTTTGAAAGGAGAAAAGCTGCGTCTTGCTTTGCGTATTTTGTGATTGTTTCACGACTGCGGTTTCCGTATGGAACACGACCTGTATCGCCGAAGTAGATTATATTTTCCTGCGGCAGTACATTTATCATTTCTTTTACGGCAGTAAGACCGCCAAGTCCGGAATCGAATATTCCGATTGGAGCGTCAGACATTTTTTTCATTCCTCTCAAATGCAAGTTCTATGAGTTTTTCGATAAGGCTGCTGCCCTCAATATCACAAGCCGCCATAAGTTTCGGATACATACTGATTGAAGTAAAGCCGGGAAGTGTGTTTATTTCGTTGAGAAGAACACGACCGTCATCAGTTACAAAGAAGTCAACCCTTGCAAGTCCTGTACAGCCGAGTGCACGATATGCTTTAAGAGCGGTGACTCTTACTTTGTATATGAGTTCGTCGCTGATTTTTGCCGGAATATAGAGTTGTGAGGTTGAATCGTTGTATTTTGCGTCATAGTCATAAAATTCTGCCGTCGGAGCAATCTGTCCCGGAATTGACGCAACAGGTTCGTCATTTCCGAGAACGGCACATTCAACCTCTTTGCCGACGATATTTTCTTCGATGAGGATTTTTGAATCCTCTTTTATTGCAATTTCAATAGCCTTTATGAGTTCTTCCCTTGAATTTGCCTTGCTTACGCCGACGGAAGAACCTGCGTTTGCCGGTTTTACGAAAACAGGGTATGACGGAAGTGCTTTTTCAACCTTTGAGATACATTTTTCGGGAGATTTTTTGTAGTCGCTTGCATAGAACCAAGTGAACTTTGCCTGATCAATGCCGAGATAGTCAAACATAATGTTTGTAACGACCTTATCCATACAATCAGCCGACGCAAGAACGCCACAGCCGACATAGGGAATACCCGAAAGTTCAAAAAGTCCCTGAATTGTGCCGTCCTCGCCGTTTTTGCCGTGAAGAACGGGGAAGATAACATCAAGTTTGATTATCTGACAGCCGCCTGCGGTAATTACTGCAAGACCGCCGATTGAAGCGTCAGGTGAAATAAAGGCGGTTTTGTTTGACGGGTCTTTTTCCCAGCTGCCGTCGGCTATTGCGGCGGTATCGCCTGAATAAAGCAGCCATTTGCCTTTTTTTGTTATGCCTATTGTAATTACTTCGTACTTTTCCTCAGGTATCTTACTGATTACATACGAAGCAGAAATTCTTGAAATTTCGTGTTCTGAGGATTTGCCGCCAAATATAACGGCTATGCGTTTTTTCTGCACAATTACCACTCTCCTGCGAAAAGATTACATTTCATTTTAGAAAAAACATACATTATATATTATTACAATTTATTATATTAACATATATTCGCTTTTCGTGCAATTCAAAATTAACATTATATCGGCTTTTGCTTTTAGAACTTCACTCTTTAATTAAAATGCTTTTGTGCAAAACGACGAATATGTGTTTTTAAATATGTCAAAGCGTAAAAAGACTTGATTTTTATAATGTATGATGATATTATATAAAAGTAATTTATTACAAATTTGAAATCTTTTGCCGCTGCGGTTAAATATTTGTAATCGCTTGCGAAAAATTTAACTAAACTAATCCGATTAAACCATATATTTGTAATTCATTATTCAGAGAGGAGTCTGTTGAAGAAAATGAAGAAGTTTATCAGGAAAGCCACAGCAGTTGTACTTACGGCGTCAATAGCCGTAATGATGCTTATCACGGGTACAACAATGGCATCGGCAGAATCAAGCACAGGCGTAGGACTTGCCGCTCATGCACTCAGAGCTTACAGAGAAGGTTGGAGCTATGTGTGGGGTGCAGCATCGGAAGGTGCAGTTGACTGTTCAGGTCTTATTTATTCATATAACGGTGTAGGCGGAATGAGAACCGATATGCTTGCATCATCAAGCGAATGGGGTTATGTAAGCAACGGTGTTCCTCGTATTCACGGTCTTGGACTTCATCAGCCGGGTCATATCGGTGTTTATATAGGCTCAGGTATGGCAGTTGACGCAAGAGATGAAAATTCAGGCGTTGTTTACCACAATGTTTCAAGCAAAAGCTGGGTTGAGTGGTTCAAGGTTGCAGGAGTTTCATATCCGAATAACGGTTGGGTACTTCTTGACGGAGATTCATACTATTATGAGGACGGACAGTATCTTGCAAGCACTTCAAGAACTATCGACGGCGTAACATATTCCTTTGACGGAAGCGGCGTTTCAAATATTGCACCGCCGTCAAGTGCTTATCAGGCAACCGATTATTCTTCATCAAACAATCAGTCAAACGATACAGTTCCGGAACCACAGCCGGAGCCGGAGCCGGAACCTGAGCCTGAGCCGGAACCACAGCCGGAACCAAGCGTTGAGGAATCAAGTGAAGTAGTCGTTGAAGAACCAAGCAAGGTTGTTGAGGAATCAAGCAAGCCTGTTGAACAAAAAGAAGAATCAAAGCCGGAAGAAACTAAGAAACCGGAAAATAAGAAGCTTGCATCATACGGTGATGAGGATACAGGCAAGAGCAAGAAAGTAGCCACAATTCAGACAAGACTTTATGAACTCGGTTATCTTACCGATAAAGCGTCAGGATATTTCGGCGAGGATACACTCAATGCCGTAATGCTTTTCCAGAATTACAATAAACTTGATGTAACGGGTATCGTTGATACAAATACATACAATGTAATGAAATCATCAAAAGCAAAGTCAAACTTCAAGAAACTTGAAAACGGCGAATTTGACGACGGAACAACACTTCCGATTACAGCACTTCAAACAAGACTTACAGAACTTAAATATTACTATGACGATATAACAGGTTTCTACGGCGACCTCACAGAGAGTGCCGTAAAGCTGTTCCAGAAAGATAACAAGATTAAGTCAACAGGTATTGCTGACAAGGCAACACAGGAAAAAATCTTTAACAGCAAGGCAAAGGAAAATCCGAATGCCGGCAGCGTTGTATATGGACAGAGCGGTGCTATGGTTCTTAAAATGCAGAAAAGACTTATCGAACTCAGATACCTCTCGGGTATTGTAAACGAAAAGTTTGACGCAGATACTCTTGAAGCAGTAAATGCATATCAGGCAGCCGCAGGACTTGAAAAATCAAAGTCAATGACAGCTGAACAGCTTGAAGGTCTTTATGCTGAAAATGCACCAAAGTCACCTGATTTTGATACACTCAAATACGGTTTCACAGGCGATGATGTTGCACAGCTCCAATCAAGACTTGCAGCACTTAAATACTATGACGGAAAGACATCAGGTGTTTACAGTCAGGCAGTTGTAGCCGCAGTTGAGAGTTTCCAGAAAGACTTTGACCTCAAAGTAACGGGTATTGCCGACAAGGAAACACTCGAAACAGTTAAGACAGAGGCTCAGAGAGCAAGCTCACAGGTTGGCGAACAGCTTATACTCCAAACGGCAACAATCGCCGACAACGCTCTTGCAGGACTTGCAGACAGCAAGTCAGCAGAAATCGCAATCACACAGCAAAGCCAGAGTGACCTCATCAGAACAATGGTTATCCTCGGTATCGTGCTTGCTTTTGCAGGAGTTCTTACCGCTGTATTTGTAGTAGAACTTAAAAAGAGGAAAAAACTTGCA
>JBJFIB010000049.1:3981-17499 GCA_051894195.1 Acutalibacteraceae bacterium | reverse complement strand
GGCCAGATAATAGCGTGGAAACGCATAATATCCTTTGCAACCATATGAACATCGGCAGGCCAGAATTTGTCGAAATCGTTATAATGTTCATTGTCATAGCCGAGTGCGGTAATATAGTTTGAAAGTGCGTCAATCCATACATATACAACATGCTTTGTGTCGAATGTAACAGGAATACCCCACTTGAAACTTGTTCTTGAAACGCAGAGGTCTTCAAGACCGGGTTTTATGAAATTATTAACAAGTTCAACCGCTCTTGTTTTCGGCTGTAAAAAGTCAGTTTCGGTCAGGAGTTTTTCTATTCTGTCGGCAAATGGCGACATCTTGAAGAAATATGCTTCTTCTTTTGCCTCAGTTACTTCACGACCGCAGTCGGGACATTTGCCGTCAACAAGCTGTGATTCAGTCCAGAAACTTTCGCATGGAGTGCAGTATTTTCCCTTGTATTCGCCTTTGTAGATATAGCCTTTGTCATACAGCTTTTTAAAGATTTTCTGTACCGATTCAACATGATAATCGTCAGTTGTGCGGATATATCTGTCATAGCTGATGTTCATACATTCCCACAGACTTTTGAATTTCTTTACGACTTCATCGACATACTCTTTTGGAGTTACGCCTTTTTCAGCGGCTTTCTGTTCGATTTTAAGACCGTGTTCGTCAGTACCTGTAAGGAACATTACATCATATCCCTGCATGCGTCTGTACCTTGCGATAGAGTCACAGGCAACCGTTGTATAGCAGTGACCAATGTGAGGATTTCCTGACGGATAATAAATAGGCGTTGTAATATAATATTTTTCGCCGTTATGCTTTTGCATTTACAATTCCCCCTGTTCATTTATCGTATAATATTATCATTATACCATTTTTTGAGGATAATTCAACCGCAACCGCAGTCAAAAATGAAGATAATACTATCTTAAAGAAAATTATTTTTAAATTTACAGCAAAATAATAGAAATAATGGGTTTTTACAATAAAAAAGTAGCGTATCGGTAGCTTATAGCATTATAAAATAATATCAATATACCACTTTGTGCTATTTATATTACTATAATGCGAATGGAGGAACTGCCTGTGAAAAAAGATTTTGAAATACTCAAAACAGAATTCGACCGTGAAAAAGTAAAATTGTTATGGTCGTCGGAAAATTACTTTTTTTCTAAATATCTTATGAATAACGACGGTTCAATAACATTGATTTCTGCAAATAATACATACCTCGAAATCAATAATTATACTAAGGATATTATAGGTATGAATATTGCTGACTTTAAAACGGAATACGAGGTAAAAAAAATTGCCGACGGTTTTGAAAAGCTGAGAAAAATGTCTGACAGCTTTGATTTTGTAAATGAATATACATACGACGGTCAGTGTACAATATGGAAAATAAGCGTTGTTGTCAACTTTCCTATTATGAGATGTGTGGGCGAGATAGTCAGGGATTTTACTGACGGCGAAATAAGCACTAATATAGTAAGACATGTAAACACCGCTATTGAAGATATGCCTTCATATACGATAATCGCAACAAAAACCGACGGACATTTCAAAATTGATATGTTTGACGAAAACCTGAGAAAAATATTTCCGGACATAAAAAACGGTGTATTTGTTGATATGCTTTTTCAGGAAAACATATATTCACTCAAAGCACAGGCGATGATGAATATGTGCATAGAAAAAAACAGGGTTATGAGATATTATGATATTTTTCCGGATAGAAAATCCGAAGATGGTATTCATTATGTTGTTATGCGTCCGTTTTTTCATGACGGGGTAGGCTCGGTAATTCTGAATGTGACCTTTTTGAGTTATGATGAATTTCTGAAAATAACAAATTCTGTCGAAAAAATTATAAATCCCGTTGCGAAGTCCTGCTGGATGGGTTATGCGGTAATGGATTGTTCGGACACGGATAATATTTCTCTGCTTGATGTGAATTCCGTGCTTGCAGGAATGATAAGTCAGGATAAGATAAGCGTAAAAAGCATATCCGAATCCTCATATTTCAAAAAATCCCTGAATGCCAAATCCGCCGTATGCGGTACAATTACATACAAAAGTTCAGACGGTAAGGAATATTCTTATTCTCTCAATTTTGTTCCGAGTATGAATGGCGACGATATATCGTACATTATAACAACGGTTATTCCAATAGATGAAATAGGTATGTTTGACGAGAAGATTTTTTCAAAACTGACTCCCCGTGAAGATGAAATAGTGAAATTAGTCATCAAAGGCTACACAAACAGATATATCGCAGGCAAACTTAATATTTCAGAGGGTACAGTCAAAAAAATACTCTATAACTGCTACAAAAAGCTTGGTGTACAATCCCGAATTGAAATAATCAAAATGATATATGAATAAGCTATGATTGAATAAAATTATGTTTTCTTTACCGCCGTAAACTGCGGTAAAGAAAACACCACTTAAAATCAGAGTTTACAAATTATTCAACAAATATTCAACAACTTTTCAACCATAGTGGTATTGTTTGTTTTAATATTATAAAGTATAATAAATATGTACTTTATAGTGAAATATAAAAAATTATATAAACAGGGAGCAATAATATGACCACATATAATGTCAATTTAAAAAGTACATATACTTGTGAGATGACCGAAAACATTATCTTTATTGAAGGAACAGGTAATGTTACTGTTTACGGAATAAATATGTACAACCGTGACAGCAGCGTTGCGATGCTTGACGGAGAACACTGCCGTATTGATGATATTTCAGACGACATTGAGAAAGTAAAGACATTGTGTGAAATGATTAAGGAATATGATGTATATCCTGTACATTTAAAAGATATTGTAGAGGATATGCTGACTTAAAGTTAAGGAAAGGTGAAAATTTTGAGAGTTGCTGTTATTGATGATGACACAAAACAAAATACACTGATTTACGACAAGATTTTTCAGGATAAGAATTTTTATCTTTCGGTGTTTACCGATACTGAACAGACAATTTCTTTTTTCCGTGAAAACATCGCAGAACTTGTTTTTTTGTCTGTATGCTCCGAAAAAATAGATTATCGCTGTATAATCAATGAAATAAAAAAATACAACGACAAAGCTGTCATTTTCCTTACGGGAAACGATGACAGTCAGTCACTTGAAGTGTACAGAAACCAATGCGATTATTTTATAAAAAAACCGTACAGCAAAGCCGAAATAGACGCTTGTATGGAGCGTTTCCATCTTTTGTCCGCAAGGCTTATAAAGAAAGTGTATGTACGGACTTTCGGACGGTTTGATGTTTTTGTTGACGGCGTACCGCTTGATTTTCACAATGCAAAGGCAAAGGAACTTTTTGCATTGTGTGTTGACCGTGTAGGCGGAAATGTTTCGATGTGTGAGGCAATAGATAAATTATGGCCTGAGCGTGACTATGACGAGAAAGTAAAAAAGCTGTACAGAAAAGCTGTAATCTCAATCAAAAAAGCATTACAGGAGAGAGGTGTGCAGGGTGTTTTTGACACCTCCCGTGCAAACGCCTATATAAAATATGACAGGATTGAATGTGATTATTTTAAGTTGCTCGAAAACCCCGAAAAATATCACTCGCTGTTTCAGGGAGAATATATGTTTGATTACTCGTGGGCTGAGGGTACTCTCGCAAAGATTATCAACAAGTTATTCACGCCTTCACAAAACGCTAATTCCGCACATATCAGTATAAATGAACATTCAAAATGGAGAAAGGACGCCGTTTGATTCGGCGTCCTTTCCTGTTGGTATATATAAAAGAGAGATTTATCTTGCTGTCTGTTTAAGGTATTCAACGACTTCTCCGGCACTTGAAAGCTGCATAGCTTTTTTTGTAACCTCGTCAGCCGATTGTTTTGTCCAGCTTGAAATGGATTTTCTTGTTGTAAGAACCGATGTCGCACTTACGCTGAATTCGTCAAGTCCGAATGAAATAAGCAGCGGAATAAGCATTTTGTCTGCCGCCGCCTCGCCGCACATACCGACAAAAATGTTTTCGTCTTTTGCACATTTTATGATATGCTGTATTGAACGCAGTACAGACGGATTGAATACGGAATAAAGATATGAAACATTTGCATTTCCACGGTCAACAACCATAGTGTATTGTGTAAGGTCGTTTGTTCCAATGCTGAAAAAGTCAACTTCCTTTGCAAGAATATCGGCAATAAGCGACGCTGACGGAGTTTCAATCATAACGCCTACCTGAATATCCTTGTCGTATGCCGTACCCTCGGAGTCAAGCTGATTTTTGATTTCAGCGATAAGGGATTTGACCGCACGGACTTCTTCAATACAGGTGACCATAGGAATCATAATCTTTATATTTCCGAAAGCACTTGCCCTGAGCAGTGCTTTAAGCTGTGCCGTATAAAGCTGTTTATTTCCGAGGCAATAGCGTATTGCACGATAGCCAAGGAAAGGATTTTCTTCTTTCGGAAGATTGAGATAGGGAATATCCTTGTCGCCGCCGACATCGAGGGTTCTTATGATAACGGGCTTGCCTTTCATTTTGACGGCAACGCTTTTATATGCCTCAAACTGTTCTTCCTCAGTAGGTGCCTGCAACCTGCTCATAAACAGGAATTCCGTTCTGAAAAGTCCTATGCCTTCGCCGTCGCACTGCAAGGCTTTGTCGGCGTCTTTCGGATTTCCGATATTGCACACGAGTTCGAGTTTATGATTGTCGGCTGTTTTTGTTTCAAGACCGATGTATTTTTTGAGTTCGGATTTTTCTTTGAGATGATTTTCTTTTTTTGCTTTATAGTCAGCCTGTTCTTTTTCTGACGGTGAAACGATAACTTCTCCGCTTGTGCCGTCAACAATTACAGTATCGCCGTTTTTTATAAGAGCTGTTGCGTTCTTGACGCTGAGTACAGCAGGAATTTCGAGAGCCCTTGCAAGAATTGCCGAGTGTGATGTTGTTCCGCCGATTTCGGTAATAATACCGGCGATGTTTTTTGAGTCCATTCCAGCCGTCATTGACGGAGTGAGTTCGCTTATGCAGAGAACGGTATTTTCGGGCAGTATGCTTATGTCGGTTTCATCAATATTCAGAAGTATTTTAAGCATACGCTTTTTCAGGTCGCATATATCCGTCACACGCTGTTGTGTGAGTTCGTCCTCAGCAGCGGAAAGTATTCCGATAAAGCTGTCGCAGACATTTTCGAGTGCCGCCTCAGCACATTCGCCGCTTTCTATCTGTTTTTTTATCTCGTCAGCCATAAAAACATCCTGAATCATAAGTATATGACCTCTGAGAATTTCGGCTTCTTTTTCGCCGGCTGACCTGCTGATTTTTTCAGCGAGGATATTGGTTTTTTCAATGAATTTGTCAACGGCATTTTCAAAGCGTTTTACCTCAGCGGCAGTATCGCTGACAGTATGACTTTCATAGACGGGCTGTTCTTCTTTTATAATAACGGCTTTGCCCATACCCATTTCACTTGATACGCCGATACCCTTTAACATTCATATCACCTCGTTTTCACCTTATAAACGCTGTTATTCACCAAAGCCTGATTCAACAAGCTCAATAGCCTTTGCCATTGCCTCCTGTTCATCAACGCCGTCACACTCGATGTCAATTTCCGAGCCGCACTTAATGCATGCAGCGATAATGTTGAGAAGACTTTTTGCATTTACTCTGTTGTTCTTGAATTTTATAAAGACATTACACTCGAATTTTCCCATTTCCTTTGCGAAAACTCCTGCCGGACGCATATGAAGACCCTGTGGATTTTTTATTGTTATTTTCTGTGTAATCATAGTAATTTCTCCTTTTAATTTAATTTTTTGTGATTTATTTGTGCTGAATACAGGTATTGCAAGGTCACAAGACCCTGCACCCGTATTATATAAAAAGTATAACACTTTTTAATTATGCTTACAATATGCCTTAATTATTCTTTGACAGGTTTTTTAAGCAGTGCAAGCATAAGCATAGCGACGATTGAACCTACTGCCAGCGAGAGAATGTACCAGTAGCAGTTTCCTACAACGGCGAATACAAATACACCGCCGTGAGGTGCCATAAGTGTGCAGTTGAAGAGTGCCGACAAAGCACCTGCAACAGCCGAACCTATCATACATGACGGAATAACCTGCAAAGGATAGGACGCAGCGTATGGAATTGCACCCTCTGTGATGAACGAAAGACCCATAATGTAGTTTACAGGAGCATTTTTTCTTTCCTGAGCAGTCCATCTGTTCTTGAAGAATGTGTTTGAAAGTGCGATTGCAATAGGAGGAACCATACCGCCTATCATAACGGCAGCCATAATCAGATAAGCTGACTGAGCTTCTGCGGCAGGAAGTGTTGCGGCATTTGTGAGCATACCTGTGCCGAATACATAAGCGGCTTTGTTGAACGGGCCACCCATATCTATTGCCATCATAGCGGCAAGTAATGCACAAAGCGGAATGATAAGTCCCGACTGTGCCATAGCGTTGAGGGCATTCATCATACCTGTGTTAATCATACCCATAAACGGATTTACAGCACACATTATTACTCCGATACCGCCAAGACCGAGCAGCGGATAGATAAGAACAGGTTTGATGCCATCAAGTGATTTCGGAAGTTTGTCGCAGAGTTTTTCGATGCCGAGCATCATATAACCGCCGGCAAAACCTGCAAGAAGTCCGCCGAGGAAGCCTGACGGAATATCGCCGGCAGGGGAGGCAAAGGTTGAACCGAGTGTTGCGATAAAGCCGCCTGTAAGACCTACGAGAAGACCCGGTCTGTCGGCAATACTCATTGCGATAAAGCCTGCAAGAATCGGCACCATAAAGTTGAACGCATATCCGCCGATTGTCTTGAACCATGCGGCAACAGGTGTTGCAGTACCAAAGCTTGAATCCTTTGGTGCACCCGATATTGTATCAATAAGGAACGCAAGTGCTATGAATATACCGCCGGCAACAACGAACGGAAGCATATGTGAAACGCCGTTCATAAGGTGCTTGTAAATCTGTCGTCCGAAACTTTCTTTTTCAGCAGTTTCTGAGCTTTCTTCATTTCCGCCGTTGTGATGATAAATTGGAGCTTTTCCGTCGATGATTTTTTTGATAAGCTGTTCAGGCTTTTTTATACCGTCGGTAACCGGAACGCTGATAACAGGCTTGCCGTCAAACCGTGCCATTGAAACGGTTTTGTCTGCGGCTATTATAATGCCGTCAGCCTGTGCGATTTCTTCTTTTGTAAGTACATTTTTTGCACCGCCTGAGCCGTTTGTTTCGGCTTTAAGCGGATAACCGAGTTTTTGTCCGGCTTGTTCGAGTGATTCGGCCGCCATATATGTGTGTGCAATTCCTGTCGGACAGGCTGTTACGGCAAGAATTCTGTATTTTGGTTTTGAGTCCGGCTGTGTTTCTGATTTTTCGGAAGTTGTTTCCTCCGGATATTTTTCTTTTTCTGCCTTGTCGATTTCTTTCAGGAACTCGTCTTTGTTTTTTGCCGAGAGAAGTTTGTTTCTGAAACCTTCGTCCATAAGCATAGCCATAAGCCTTGAAAGCACTTCAAGATGTACATCACCGGCGTTTTCGGGAGCAGCAATCATAAAGAACAGTTTTGACGGCTGTCCGTCAAGTGATTCATAGTCAACGCCGTTTGGAACTGTCATTGCAGCAAGTGCAGGCTTTTTAACGGCTTTGTTCTTTGTGTGGGGAATTGCAATTCCCTCGCCGACTGCCGTTGAACCCTGTGATTCTCTTTCAAGAATACCTTTTTTGAAGATTCCCTTGTCGGTAATGTTGCCGCATTTTGCGTGAAGTCCGACCAGTTTGTCGATAGCCGCATTTTTGTTCTGAACCGAAACATTCAGTTCAATGGAATTTTTTGAGAGCAAATCGGTAATACGCATTGTTTTTTCCTCCTTTAATTCTGACTTTGAATTTTTTTAAGATTTTCCATAATTTCGTCATAAGTTCCGAGGTCGTCGGAAAATGCCGTTGCACTTCCTGCCGCAGAGCCGAGTTCAAGTGCGTATTTGTAGTCGCCGGTTTTCATATATCCCGCAATAAAGCCTGCAACCATTGAGTCGCCTGAACCCACTGTGTTTCTGACCGTGCCGCTGACAGCCTTAATGTGATATATCTTATTATCTGCACTTACCAGTATCGCACCATTGCCGCCCATTGAAACAAGCACATTTTCAGCACCTTTGCTTTGAAGTTCTTTTGCACAGGAAACGATTTCGTCTTTTGTTTTTAGGTGTTTCCCGAAAATCTCACCGAGCTCAAAGTTATTCGGCTTGATAAGGAACGGGTGATATTTAAGTACATTGAGCAGTAAGTCCTTTGTTGCGTCAACAACGAATTTTATGCCCTTTCCGCTTAATATACATAAAATCGCTTCATATATATCAGACGGTAATGTCTGCGGAATACTTCCTGCAAGCACAAGCGTGTCGCCGTTTTTTATCGTGCTTAGCTTTCTGAATAAATCGTCTATTGCGTCCTGCGGAATGTCGGGACCCTGTCCGTTTATTTCGGTTTCACAGGAGGATTTGATTTTGACATTTATGCGTGACAGACCGTCTTTCAGCGGAATGAAATCCGTCTTTACGCCATGTTCACGAAGTCCTCTTTCAATCGCCTCGCCTGTAAATCCTGCCGAAAAACCGTATGCAATATTTTCTATGCCAAGACGGTTGAGTATGAGTGAAACATTTATTCCCTTGCCGCCGTAATAGAGTTTTTCGCTTGTTGTTCTGTTGACTTCTCCTGTAAGCAGATTATCGACTTTAACAACATAATCTATTGCGGGGTTAAAGGTCACTGTATAAATCATTTTAATACCTCCTTTACAATAGTTCTTTCGGCATATTTGTGATTTTTTGCTTTATCGGTTATTATGCAAGCCTGTTCAAGCCTTGCAAATGTTACCGAGAATACCGTGTCAAACTTTGAACTGTCGGCAAGAACAAATGAAACATAGGAGTTTTCAAGTGCTGACTGCTTGACGAGTGCCTCCTCAATATCGGGTGTTGTAAAACCGTTTTCGATTGAAATTCCGTTTGTACCGAGAAAGCATTTTGTAAAGTTATATTTACGGATATTGCTCACTGCCGCCGAACCTGTTATCGCCTCGGTTGAGGCTTTTATCTCACCGCCTATGATATATACCTTAAAGCCCTTTGCGGCAAGTTTTTTTGCGTGTACGATACCGTTTGTAACGAATATTGCTTTTGCAGGCTGAATGAAATCTATCAGTCTTAAAGTTGTTGTTCCTGCGTCAATGAATATAAAGTCGTCGTTGTTTATCAGTTTTGAGGCATAGCGTGCAATTTGTTCTTTTTGTTCCACATTCTGTGACGCCTTTGTGTTTACATCGGGTTCATCGGAGATAAAATTCTTTGTTATTGTGGCGGCACCGCCATAGACTTTTTTGAGTTTTCCCATATCGGCGAGAGCAGTTATGTCACGCCTGATTGTCGATTCCGATGTATTGAGTGCGTCGGCAAGCTCAGTTACAGAAGCGGTTTTGCGTTGTTTTAGTATTTCCAGAATAGTACGAAATCTTTCCTCACTCAGCAAATTGTTTCACCGTCCTTAATTTGTTCTTTAATTATATTATACACGCTTTTCTTTCAAAGTCAAGCATATTTTTTCAAAATCTTTCAAAAATATTTCAAAATCTTTCTGAAATCTTCCAAAATCAGTCAAATAATTCTTTAAAACAACAAAAAAATCTTTTTTTATTTTTATTATTGATAATTATTGAAATAGTTATCAAAATAGGCTAAAATAATTAACAGATAACAGTTTTTGTAAAATATGTTTATTGACTTTTAAAGGAGAAAAATGAAAATGGGAACAAAATTCGATAAAATTTCAGGTGTTGATACGATTTTCAAAAACCCTGAATATATTTCAGACTCGATTATCTTTAATTCAATAGAATCAGCAAGAAACGAACATAACTATAATCTTTATTCTGACCACAAAAGCGTAATTATCTTAACTTCAAAAACAAGCCATAAGGTATGGATATGGACATCTTCATCAATCAAGGACGATACAAACAAACTGATTGATATTTGCCGTTTTCTGCGTGACCAGAAAATCCCGAAAGCTGAAATTTATGTAAAACAAGATGTTTCATCAAATCTTTCAGACCTTTATGCACTCACATCTCTTGATATAAACTATGTTGTAAAAGATGAATTTTCTCTTGCCGTATTTACCTATGAGGGAGAAGAAATCAAAAATACAGAACCTGAATCTGACGAAAAGATTATACTCATTGACAAGAATAATCCTGAACATGTTGCATTGGTTACGGATTTTTATAAATCACTCTGCGAGGAATTCCGCTGGACAGATAAATTCGACCGCAAGGTAGGCGAGTATCTCAATATGGAGCTTTACGGATTTATCAGAAACGGAAAGATGATTGCAAATACCGCCATAGGCAGCCGCACGGATAACTATATCCGTATAAAATCCGTTGCTGTCCGTGCTGATGAACGACAGAAAGGCTATGGCTACAAAATGACCGTTTTTGCAATAAACAAAATCAAGGAGCGTGGACTTGCACCTATTCTTTATACACATATCGGAAATCTTGCCGCAATGGCACTGTGGAAAAAGTCAGGCTTCAAACAAAAGGATAAACTCTATCTTATAAAAGTAGAAGACGCTAAATAATAAAAAACAAGACATTCAACAAGAACTGTCGCTGTATAGCTTACGGCGGCAGTTCTTTTTTGTTTTTTTATAAAATTCAGTAATAAATGATTCAGGTCGGGCATATACATTTACTGTGCAGGATAAAAGTAATAAATAAAAATATAATGGTCATATTTTCCTTTTGATATGCATATAATTTCTTGTGCATTGAATTGATAATAAAAATCAAAACAGGAGGTACAGCTTATGACGCATAAAATAAATATGCGGATTTTTCGGACAGGCTTTAAATTTCTTGCACTTATGCTTGCTGTCGCAGGAATTTTCTTTACTTCATCAGACGCATTTGTCAGCGTAAAAGCCGTTGACGGTACAGTGTCAGAGCCGGTATGGGACGAGCAGGGCTCCGTTAAACTCAACAAAACCGCAACAAAGGTTGACGGCAGTAACGACGAATGGAGGATAGACCTTTCCATTGACGGAAAAGACTACAAAACTACAACCGATATTGTACTTGTCATTGATATATCAAACAGTATGTCGTGGTCAATGGCGGGCATAGATGAACAGGAAGCTGAGGCAGGACATTCAAGGCTTGACTATACAAAAATTGCGGCAAAGTCATTTGTAAACGATATTATCGGAAGAAATACAAACAATGAAAACCGAATTGCCCTTGTCAGCTTTAAGTCAACTGCAACAAAAGTTTCCGGCTTTTCAACCAATATAACTGAACTTGAAAACAGCATTGACAGCCTGAGAGTACCTGGCAATAATACCGGCGGAACAAATATGCAGGCAGGTCTTTTTGTTGCAAATAGTCTTTTGAAAAATTCACAGGCACAGAATAAAGTTATTGTAATGCTCGGTGACGGAAGACCGACACGCTGTTATTATATAAACAGTGTGAGTGGTGTTACAGTACAACATATAAGCAGATATAAACATAATCTTGTATATGATATTAACAGTGTTGAAATAAATTATGAGGTTGATAAATATTATACTAACCCGGGATTTTATATTGACTGTTCAAGGTGTCCGGATAAGGCTCATATTGATAATGGCATTTTGCCGGCTGAATATGAGGCAAAACTGATAAAAAATAACGGCATAAATATTTATTCTGTTGCACTCGGTGCTGACAGTGAGGGAGTACAAACTCTTAAAAATATATCAAACACAGGCAGTGGTGCATTTTTTACGAATATACCGTCAACTACAACCGAAAGCACGGTTCAAAAGGTTTTGAACTTGGCTTTTAAAAGTATAGCGGCGAGTATTTCAGCGGCGGCAAAAGACGGCTATGTAACTGACCCTATGGGAGAAATGTTCGACCTTGTTTCAGATGTTTCCGAAATAAAATGCAGTCAGGGCAGTATTGAACTGAGCGAGGACAAGCGTCAGATTAAGTGGAATGTCGGCACGGTAAAAGAGGGGACAACCGCACACCTCAGCTATATTGTCCGCATAAAAGACGCAGCTGAAAGCGGAAAAGAATATCCCACAAACAAAACAACTACATTTTATTACAAAAACTATCTCGGAAAGGATACTTCAAAAAATTTCCCGATACCAAATGCGGGAATTTCATACGGTTTTATAAATGTTGTGTGTTATCTCTCGGACAACAGCGGTAATCCGCTTGACAGTGACGGCAAGCCTGTTGCAACACCCGAACAGGCTTTAATCCTTAAACAGTATGACTTTACTCAGAACGACATAAACAGACTTCCGCTTGACAAGTTATATACGCTTTATGCACCCGACGATATAAAAAATGCACTCTTTGTCGGTTCATACACGGACAAGCCGCCTGTTAAGTCCGATACTGAGGTTTCAGTCAGCCTTACAACCGACAATCCGAAACATACGGTGTATTTTGCATATTCAATGAATAACGGTACTCTTGTATTAACGAAAACAGGCGACCCGCTTGACGATGAATCTTCGGTATTTAAAATAGAGGGTTCGGACGGCAGTGTGTCGTATGAAACTGTACAGGGTACAGGCTCAAAAAAATTCAGAAATCTTACTGTCGGCATTACTTATACCGTGACGGAAATAACCGACTGGTCGTGGAAATATGAACTGAAAAGTCAGAATCCGCAGACCGTGTGCATAAAGCCTTCAAAAGAAAGCACAGTCAGCTTTGAAAATAAAGGCGGCACAAAATGGCTGACGGACGAAAGTTTTGCAAGCAATATTTTCAACAGAACCGTTTAAAAACTAAGTAAAGCAGGCTGATTATAATGAAGATATTTTTTAAAATACTGTCGTGGTGTATGATGATAATTTTTGTGTCGCTTGCGGTATGTCTTGTGGGTATCCGTGCTTTTGGATATACGCCTTATTCGGTTATTTCGGGTTCGATGGAGCCTACTTACAGGACAGGAAGTCTTGTTTTCGTAAAAAATGTTCCGTATCAGAGCATAAAAACAGGTGACGCAATCAGCTTTGTACTCGACAAAAACCTGACTGTTGCAACGCACAGGGTGATAGATATTTCAGATGACGGAGAATATTTTTACACCAAGGGCGACGCCAACAGCAGTCCTGACCCAAGTCCCGTATATTACAAAAATATTATCGGCAAGGCAACATTTTCAATACAGTGGCTGGGGTATTTTGCTATGTGGATTTCGTCAACGACGGTGAAAATCTGTATTGCCTCAGTGATATTTATTTTACTTGTGGTTTCGATGCTGAGAAAAATTTATAAATATAAAGGTAAATCCTCAGCCGAAAAAACCTCTGCAATAGATTCAAAAGCACAAATATAAATAATTCACACAACTTTTCCACACCAAAGTTATCTTTATCAATAACTGAACTCAGCGAAAACAGCAACAGTTCGCACTAATTCCTCATTCCT
>JBJFIB010000049.1:0-3881 GCA_051894195.1 Acutalibacteraceae bacterium | reverse complement strand
ATCAATAACTGAACTCAGCGAAAACAGCAACAGTTCGCACTAATTCCTCATTCCTCATTTCAAACTCCACACTCCACTCTCCACTCTCCACACTGAACAAAAGGGGGTTATGTTTTGAAAAAGCCAAAGTCTTTAAGGCTTATAGTACCGTTGATTATGGCGGCGGTGCTGCTTTCAATGGGAGGCATAGCCGTAACATCGGCACATCTGTTTCAGCAGGCTGAAATAGTGAACACCGCCGATAAGGGAACGGTTGAAAACAGCATTGACGAAAATTTCAACGGTACGGAAAAGACAAATGTAAAAATTCAGAACACAGGCAACTTAAATTCATATATAAGGGTATCACTTGTTCCGGTATGGCGTGACAGCGGCGGCAATCCGACAACTTTAAAAACTGACGGCACTTATGAAATAACGCTGAATACAGATGACTGGTTCAGGGGTGACGACGGCTTTTATTACTGCAAAACCGCAATATCACCACAAAAATTCACACCCATACTTATAAAAACCTGTACCGTCAAAGACGGACTCGGCAAGGAATATAACAATAAAGTTTTTGATTTTCAGATTCTTGCACAGTCGATTCAGTCAGAGCCTGAACAGGCTGTAATACAGTCGTGGGGAACAGATGTTGATGAGGCAGGAAATCTCACAGGCTGACAGCGGGAAATGCCGAAAGGCTTTATATATATTACCCGATAAATTTATTTTTTCAGGAGGAAACTTATGAAAAAGAAAACCATTGTACTTATTATGAGTCTTACACTTGTGGCATGTTTGTCAATCGGTGTAACGCTTGCGTGGCTGACTTCACAGACCGGTACTCTTACAAACACCTTTACGATAGGCAAAATCGGACTTACACTTGATGAGGCTGAGGTTTCCTACAACAGCATTGTAACGCCCGAAAGCAGAACAACAACCGGAAACAGCTATTCGATTTACGATTCGGCGGTACTTCCGAAAGACCCTACTGTAACAGTGGCGGCGGACAGTGAGGACTGCTATGTGTTTATGTCCTATATTCCGTCTGATTCGCTTAAAGGTGTGATTAAATCGGTTGATTTCAATACGGACTGCTGGACAGCGGTTGACGGACACGAGGGACTTTATGTATATTCACAGGGAGGAAAACCTGTACTCGTAAATAAAAGTGATTCCGACCAGAAGTTAGAGCCGCTTTTCACAACGGTGACAATCAATGATGAATGTAGCTGGGGAAGCTTTGTTGACGGCGACACAATCGTTGTAAAAGCTCTTGCATATCAGTCGGTAAGTAATGAAAATTACGATAATGCTGTTCAGGCAGCGGCAGACAGCCTGCTTTAAAATCAATGTGTAATGCGTAATTCGTAATGCGTAATTATTTTGCGTGACGCAAGTCTGATGTACTGAGTTAAATTATTTTTGATACTTGGAGGAAATTGTTATGAAGAAACCAATAATTATCGGTTCAGTTTGTGCAGTTACTGCCGCAGTTGCCGCAGGTTCGACGCTTGCATATTTCACGGCACAGGATACCGCTGTAAACACTATTTCCACAGGCAATCTCAATATTGCAATCAACGAGTATCAGGACAGTCAGTCCGGAGAAATTCCATACACTGACCCCACAACTCCTGTTATGCCGGGCGACTGCATATCAAAAAAAGTCAGAATTGAAAACACCGGCAGCGGCTCGGCTTATATAAGGGCAAAAATTGATATGAGCTTTGAGAGCGACGAGGACGACGAGCAAGAGGAGCAAGAGGAGCTTTCAACCGACCTTATAAGCCTCAATATAGGCGATGACTGGACACTTGCTGATGACGGATATTACTACTATAAGGATATTGTTGAGTCGGGCGAAGAAACAACAGAGCTGTTCACAACCGTTACATTTGATAACGATATGGGTAATGACTATCAGAACAAAAAACTCAATATTGACATTGACGCTGAGGCAATACAGTCAAAGAACAACGACAGAACAAATCCTTTTGTTGAGGACTGAATGAAAGTCTGAGGGAAAATAAGTATTTTTTAGCGACAGGAGGTGCGGCTGATGAAATACAGAAAGTTATCGGTGATTACGGCAATATTAACGCTGAGTGTTGTTCTGGCGGCGGTGTTTTCGGTTACGGCAAATGCCGCTGATGAGTGCCGTGTGATATATGAGGGGCAGGCTGAACGCTTTGTTTTTATACCCGAAAGTACGGACTTATTCCGGAATTTTAAGAATATTTATCCGGGTGACAACATAAATCAAAGCATAGAAATAAACAACAACAGCGACAAAACCGTATCCGTTTATTTGCGTGCCGAAGCTGTCGATAAGGAGTATTGCGATTTTCTCGATAAAATTAACCTTTGCGTCAGTACGGCTGACGGCAGGATTATTTCCGATTCAAAAGCCTCCGGACAGGGCGGCTTGAAGAATAATGTTTTAATCGGAACATTCAAATCCGGTGAAAATACAAGCCTTGATGTTAAGCTGAACGCTGACAGGTTTATGGACAACAGCTGTCAGAACAGGACAGGAGAGGTCAGGTGGATTTTCAGCGTAACTGAGGGCGGTGACAGTTCATTTACGAATATATCAAAACCGACAAACTCCGACATCATACCGACAGGCGACAGCCGGAATAATGTTACAGCGGCGGTAGTTTTAATGCTTGCGGTATCCTTTGCGGTAATTGCGGTGCTGATTATTTCAAAGAAAAAATATCCGACTGAATAATATATACGAGGAATCGGTAAGTGTTCGCTTGCCGATTCTTTTTGTTGCCATTATTAAGCATTTTATAGTATAATAAATCTTAGAAGAATAGTATGGTCGTTTTTCTTAAAATAAAAAGCTATGGTGTGTTATGGTTAAAACATATATTTTAAATACAGAAAAACTTGATGATGATGTGATTTTTGAAAAGTGTATGAAAAAAATTTCAGCTTACCGCAGAGAAAAAGTGCTTGCCTATAAATTCCGCAAGGATAAAAATTTAAGTCTTGCGGCAGGACTGCTTATTGATGTCGGATTGTCGGAGTTTGGACTGAGAGAAAGGGATATTTCGTTTACATACGGAAAAAACGGCAAACCGTCAATAAGGGAATATCCTGATATACATTTTAATGTTTCACATTCGGGGAATTTTGCAATAGCGGCTTTTGCCGGAAAGAAAACAGGCTGTGATATTGAAAAAACCGAAAAAAATATTGATTTGAAAATATCTGAAATGTTTTTTTGTCCGACTGAGTGTGAATACATAAATTCTTGTGATGATAAAGACGGCAAAATTAACGCATTTTATCGGCTGTGGGTGCTTAAAGAAAGCTTTATCAAGGCGACAGGCTGTGGAATGTCGGTTCCGCTTGACAGCTTTTGCATAAATATTGAGGATAAAATAAGCGTTAAACAACAGGAAAACAAAAATCAATATTTTTTCAGGGAATATAATCCCGACGGCTACAAAATGGCATTTTGTTCTGAGGAACAGGAGTTTGTGAATGAACCTTTATATATTGATATTGTAAAGGATATATTGAGGTGATTTATGTGAAAATCAGAGCAGAAAATGAAAATGACGAGCTTTTTGGAGAACAAAGACTTATACGGTCGCTTAATGACAGCAAGGAAAATCCGGCAAAAGAAATATTAAATTATGTAAAAGACAGCGTGAGTGAATTTGCTGATAAAAGAGAACAGTACGACGATATGACGATGCTTTTGTTTAAGGTAAAGTAGGTGTGTTATATGAAAAGAATGGAAACAGCGGCTTTGCAGGAAAATACATATAAAGTAATTGAATTTGTTGATGATGAACTTCTTGTACACGGCTGTAACCCGAAAACTCAAATGCAGATTGAACTTGTAGTTGAGGAAATATTCGTGAATATTG
>JBJFIB010000048.1:6009-17571 GCA_051894195.1 Acutalibacteraceae bacterium | reverse complement strand
ATGTCATACCGCCACGAACTGTAAGGATACCCTGTGAAGCCTTCATACCTGTGATGTCCTCAGGTGATGTTTCAAGACGAACGAGGATAACCTTTTCGCCCTTTGCGTTCCATTCCTCAGCGTCAGCAGCTGTGAATACAACCTTACCGCAAGCAGCACCAGGAGAAGCACCAAGACCCTTTCCGATAGGTGTAGCAGCTTTAAGAGCCTTTGCGTCGAACTGTGGGTGAAGAAGTGTGTCGAGGTTACGAGGATCAATCATAACTACTGCTTCTTCTTCTGTCTTATGTCCTTCATCAACGAGGTCACAAGCAATTTTGAGAGCTGCCTGAGCTGTTCTCTTACCGTTACGGCACTGGAGCATATAGAGCTTCTTGTTTTCTACTGTAAACTCCATATCCTGCATATCGTGGTAGTGGTTTTCAAGTGTTTCACAAACCTTGATGAATTCAGCATAAGCCTCTGGGAATTCTTTTTCCATCTGAGCGATTGGCATAGGTGTACGAACGCCGGCAACAACATCTTCGCCCTGTGCATTGATGAGGAATTCACCCATAAGTTTCTTTTCGCCTGTTGCAGGATCACGGGTAAATGCAACGCCTGTACCTGATTCGTTGTTAAGGTTACCGAATACCATAGGCATTACATTTACAGCAGTACCCCATGAATAAGGAATATCGTTATCACGACGATATACATTAGCACGAGGGTTATCCCATGAACGGAATACAGCCTCGATAGCGAGTTTAAGCTGCTGTACAGGATCTGACGGGAAGTCCTCGCCGAGCTGTTTCTTGTATTCTGCCTTGAACTGTTCTGCAAGAGTTTTAAGATCCTGAGCTGTAAGGTCAACATCGTACTTAACGCCCTTTTCTTCTTTCATCTTGTCGATGAGCTGTTCAAAATATTTCTTACCAACTTCCATTACAACATCAGAGAACATCTGAATGAAGCGTCTGTAAGAGTCATAAACGAAGCGTTCAAATTTAGGATCGTCGTTGCCTGCGATCATAGCAGCAACAACTTCGTCGTTAAGACCAAGGTTAAGGATTGTATCCATCATACCAGGCATAGATGCTCTTGCACCTGAACGAACAGAAACGAGAAGAGGATTTTTGAGATCACCGAACTTCTTGCCGTTGATTTCTTCCATCTTCTTAACGCCTTCCATGGTCTGAGCCATGATTTCGTCATTGATCTTGCGTCCGTCCTCGTAATACTGAGTACAAGCCTCAGTTGTAATTGTAAATCCCTGTGGTACCGGAAGACCAATATCAGTCATCTCAGCAAGGTTTGCACCCTTACCGCCAAGAAGATTACGCATAGTCATATTGCCTTCGCTAAACATATAGACCCATTTTTTAGCCATTGGAATTACCTCCTGAATTTTATTTATCGACTAAGGTCGTTGCTTGTATTATACCATATCAAAAAAGAAATTTCTATTGTTTTTGCAAAAAATTTCATAAAAATTATAAAAATTTTTTGATTTAATTTCAACTATGTGTGGTAAGAGGTATTTTTTATATAAATCCGTCAAAAATCACAAACCATTTTTACTTCCATAAAGCGAACAAAAAATCCGACAGCAATCGAAAACTGTCGGAATATATGTAAATTCGTGTTATTTTGAATTTTTGTATTTTTGGAGTGCATTTTTCGCCCAGATGCGATTTATGTTAAGGAAACCGCTGCGTTTTTCTTCATTCGGAAAATACTGATTTACTATTTCAAGCGAGCGGTTATATACTTCAAGTCTTGTTGTCTGCATATATGAGCGGCAGTCTGTACCGATAAAAAACTGAAAACTTATTGTATTTTTATCCTTGTCGATATCGGTAAAATATCCTGCACAGATATTGCGTCCTGTACTTTTTGCGACAACCTCAGACACGGCAAGTTTAGTAAGTTCAACAGCCATATCGTTAAGACCACGCTCGAAAAGCACAATTTTTTCTTTCATAGAATTAAGGTCAGGTACAACTCTTTTCTTTATGTATGACAAATCGGCAAAATCCTTTTCGAGTCTGTCGTCTGCAATCTGAGAGCGTTCAACCTTTGGAATATAATAAACCATAAATTGTCTTTCTATATCGTTATATAGCAACGGGTGCATAAGTTTTACCGAAAAGCTGCATTTCGGGCATTTCCAGTTAAACATTTTTTCGTTGAATATAAGTTGTCTTGCGGACGGCATACCTATTGTATTTACGCTGCAAATAATTTCTGTTTCACTCTGCTGAGAACATTTCGGACAGGCAATATATTTAATAAGTTTTTCTGACATTTTGAGGCACCTCGGAATTTTAAAATACAAACTTTTTATATTATATCATACAGCAGAGCATTTGTCATATATTTGAAAAATTTATTTTTATAAAACAGGAAATTTTCATTGTAATGTGCTATTATAATAAAAAAACACGAAAGAAGAAAAGCTATGAATTATAAATTTTATGACTACCTGACTGACGAATGTAAAATGATACGCCAAAAAGTTTTTATCGACGAACAGCATTTCGAGAACGAATTTGACGATATTGACAAAACCGCACTTCATATTATTGCTTATGCCGACGACAAACCTGTCGGAACAGGAAGAATGTTTCAGTCCGAAAACAACGGCGAATACATTATCGGACGAATTGCCGTACTCAAAGATTACCGAAAATACCACCTCGGCAGCACTATTGTAAAAGCCTTTGAAGAAAAGGCAAAGGAACTCGGTGCGGCACAAATCTCACTTTCTGCACAATGCAGAGTAAGAGGATTTTACGAAAAGCTCGGCTTTACCGCAACAGGCACAACATATTATGACGAATACTGCGAACACATAAAAATGGTAAAGAAATTAAGATAACAAAATTCCTGTGCCGTCAATCAAAATTCACTCCGTCAATACAGTTATCATACAGGAATTTTTTAATTTCCGTTTTCCTGCCCGTTTCATAAAAATCAATCAGTAATTTATAAAACATACTGTGACACTTAATCGGTATAGAAAACACACCAATGCCGTTTTCTATCATAACTTTGTTTGTCATAAGGGTTGAGAGGCGTTTGTTGCCGTCATAAAAAAACTGTCCCCTTGCACAAAACAGGAACATTTCCAATGCCCTGTCCATAGGGTTTAGAATTTTCAATATATCGTTTAAGTTATCTTCAACTTTTTGCTCGTCCGGCAACTCAGAACACCAGTCCGTACCGTTTATGTGTACATCGTGCCATCTTATACTTCCTGCATTGATTACGGTAAATTTTCCGAGTTTTGCGTGTAATGCTTTCATAAATTTTAATGTTATCGGTTCTTCGATATTTTCAAGCAAATACTGCCACGCATACTTTAAGTCATTGACGGCGTTAATTTCATCAATAGTATAACCGGCAACGGACATACCCTCACATATAACCTGAGTATCGGGATAAGTTATTGCTATGCCTTCAAGATTGGCACTTTTCCATATAGAGTCAATAAGATTGCGTTTTGCCCAAAGTATGTTTTCTTTTAAAGACATATTGTATTTTGGTGCAAAGTTTTCTGAATTTTCCATATACAACTCCTGACTAAAAACAACTCCACACTCCACTCTCCACACTGCTATTACTTTTCTTTGTAGTTTCCGAGAAAGGAGAATTCGTCGAGTTCGTCGGATAAAGCACATATAAGACTGAGAACATCTTTGTCTTTTATGTTGCCCGTAAAATCAAGATAGAAAAGATATTCAAAGGATTTTCTGAACATAGGACGGGATTCTATTTTTGTAAGGTTAAGTCCGTGTACGGCAAAACGGCAAAGTGTACTGTAAAGAGAACCTGTCGTATGCGGCAAAGAAAAACAAAGGCTGATTTTATCGGCGTTTTCTTCAATGAACATCTTTTTTGACACAGCAATAAAGCGTGTGCAGTTGTTCGGGTTGTTCTGAAAACCTCTGAGGATAATTTCAAGACCGTATTTTTCTGCGGCGTCCTCCGAGCAAATTGCGGCATAGGTGTCGTTGTCCTGCTGTGAAATCATCTGTGCCGCCGCCGCCGTGCTTATATACGATTCAACTTCAAATTTATGACTGTTGAGAAAATCCGAACACTGTGAAATTGCCTGCTGATGAGAATAAACCTTTTTAATGTCAGCAAGTTTTACTCCCTTTTTTGCGGCAAGACAATGATTTACAGGAATATCAACCGCTGCGGCAATATAAAAACGGTATTGCAGCATAAGGTCATAAACATCTGTCACAGAACCTGCCGAACTGTTTTCGATAGGAATAATTCCGAACTCTGCCTCATCGTTTTGTATTGCGGAAAAAACATCCTGAAACCGTCCGCAGAATTCCGGCTCACATTCGGGAAAAAGTTTTTGCGTTGCGTTGTGTGCATAAGTACCCGGAACTCCGAAACACGCTACCTTTACATCAGAAGATTTAAACGGTATTGATGATGAGGCATTGAGAATTTCGTTTTTAAGCTGTTCGCCACTGCCGAGCATATCGTGCTGTAACGCACGGCTGAGTTCCATAATTGACGAATAAAGCAGTCTTGCACTGCCGCCGTATTCTCCGCCTTTTTCGTAAACGCTTTGAAGAATATCTTTTTCACGCTCAGCATTAAAAATCGGAAGTCCGTTTTCAAGTTTATATTCGGCAACCTTTTTTGAACATTCCATTCTTTGTTTGAAAAGTTCAATAAGCTGTTCATCAATCTTGTCGATTTCATCTCTTATAGGTTTTAAACTCATAACTTATTCACCTCAGCAAGAAGATTTACCATAGCAACCGCTGTTGCCGCCTCAATTACAGGCACTGCTCTTACTACGATACAAGGGTCGTGTCTGCCCTTTATGATAACTGTGCTGTCCTTGTGCTGTTCAAGGTCAACCGTGTTCTGCTGTTTTGAAATTGATGCGGTAGGCTTTATTGCAGCTCTGAAAACAATCGGCATACCTGAGCTTATTCCGCCGAGAATACCTCCGTGATTATTCGTGCGTGTTTTTACCGTGTCGCCGTCATAATAAAATTCGTCGTTATTCTGACTTCCTCTCAGCTCTGAACCGCTGAAACCCGAACCGAACTCAATTCCCTTTACCGCAGGAATACCGAAAATTATTGATGAAATAACATTCTCAACACCGTCAAACATCGGAGAGCCAACTCCGACAGGAACGCCTGTAACGGCACATTCGATTGTACCGCCTATGCTGTCCTGACTCATACGGCAGTCCTCAATGAGTTCACGCATAGGTGTTTCGGCATTTTCGTCAATCAGTCCGAATTTTGCCTTTGAAAGTCTGTCCATAAGCTCATCGGAAATTTCAACGGGATTAAAACGCTTGTCCTGAATGTTTCCTACTGACGCAATATGTGCGGCAATTTTTATGTTTCTGCGTTCAAGGATTTGTCTGCAAACAGCACCCGCAAATACGATTGGTGCAGTAAGTCTGCCCGAAAAATGTCCGCCGCCTCTTATGTCGTTAAATCCGTTGTAACGCACATATCCCGTAAAATCAGCGTGTGACGGACGAGGATTTGTAAGAAGATTTCCGTAGTCCTGTGAGCGTGTGTTTGTGTTCATAATAACGGCACACAATGGTGCACCCGTTGTTGTATCATTAAGCATACCCGACAGAATTTCGGGAGTATCGCTTTCAAGTCGTGTAGTAGCTGCCTTGTCGTGACCGGGGGCACGCCTTGCCATCTGTTCAAGAACCTTGTCCATATCTATTTTTTCACCGGCAGGAAGTCCGTCAATTACAACGCCTATTCCCTTTCCGTGACTTTCGCCGAAAATTGAAATTTTTACTGCATTACCCCAAGATGACATCTGCATTACCTCCAAGTTTTTTGTAGTCCTCAAAAAATGACGGATAGGATTTGTTTATGCTTTCCATATCGGAAATAATAATATCTCCGTCGGATTTTACTGCGGCTGTTGCAAGCGACATAACTATTCTGTGGTCATTATATCCCTCAACACTGCCGCCTTTGAGTTTTTCAACACCGTTTATTATCAAGCCGTCGTCTGTTTCTTTAATATCAGCACCAAGCCGTGACAGTCCGTCAGCCATAGCTTTGAGTCGGTCGCTTTCCTTTATTCTCAAACGAGCCGCACCCTTTATTACAGTTTGTCCCTCAGCCAGTGCCGCCGTAACTGCAAGTGCAGGAACAAGGTCGGGAATATCGGTTGCGTCAATTTCGATGCCTTTGAGTTTATTTTGTTCAATAATAATATTTCCGTTATTTTCTTTTATATCTGCACCGAATCCTGCATAAAGCTCCATACAAGCCTTGTCACCCTGATGTGAATTTATGTTGAGGTTGTCTATTTCGATTTTTCCTCCGAGAGAGGCGGCAGTAAAGAAAAACGCCGCCTGTGACCAGTCGCCTTCAACGGTAAATTTCTGAGGAATATATTTCTGACCGCCACATATCTTCCAGCCTGTTTCAAGCGTCTGAACTTCTACTCCAAAGGCTTTCATAATATCAATCGTCATATTTATATATCCGACAGACTGTGCCGGAGATGTAAGTATAATTTCGCTGTCGCCGTCAAGTAGCGGCAATGCAAGCAAAAGTCCCGTTATAAACTGAGAACTGACATTTCCCGGAATTTCAAAAACGCCGCTTTTAAGCTGACCGCATATATCAAGCGGCAAGCCGCCCTGTGTTGTACACTTTACTTTTTTTGGGGGCAGGCAGTCAAGATAAATTCCGACAGGTCGCTGCGGAAGTCGTCCGTGACCGATAAACTTCGCATTTATGTTTCCTGCGGCGGCGACGGGTATCATAAAACGCAGTGTTGAGCCGCTCTCTTTGCAGTCCATTACTGCATTTTTGTTGCTGAAAAGAGAAGAACCGTCAACCGTCAGAGTTTTTCCGTCAAGTTTTGTTTTTACGCCTAACGCATTTATACATTCTATTGTTGCCCTGATGTCGTTTGAAAGCTCGACAGGCTGTATAACGCTTATACCGTCGGCAAGAGCCGCACATATAATCGCACGGTGTGCCGCACTTTTTGACGGCGGAACCGAAACAGTTCCCGAAAGATTACAGGGTGAAATTTTTATTTTACTCAAATTATAACACAACCTTTATACACCAAAAAAATCTCATAAACTACTACATTATCTGTCGTACAGATTTAATAATACCACAGTAACAAAAAAATGTAAAATAATTTTGTTGAAAAATATCTTTTTTATTTTATCCCGCACAGCAAAGGAATAAAATATATTGACAAAAACATAATTATGTTGTACGATTAGCAAGAAATTCATATTCAGGAGGAATTTTTCATGACAAATCGCAGTGTAGCAACGGTTATTATACTTACAATCGTTACTTGTGGAATCTATGGGCTTTACTGGCTCTATGTAACTGCTGACGGACTGGAAAACTACGGACGCACAGGCAGCATAAGCCCTGTTGTTCAGCTTGTACTGGCAATATTTATACCCGTTGCAGGCTATGTTCTTTTTGGCATTGCAGCAAATGACAACCTTAACTCAATAAGAACACAAAGAGGTCTTATGCCTGTTGACAACAAGGTTGTATACATACTTTTAGGCTTATTTCTTCCAATCGTTCTTATCGGTCTTGTTCAGAACGAAATAAACAAGCTCACACAGTACAACTGATTTATGCAAAACGAAAAATTCACAAGAAAAAAAAGAGTTGCTGTTGTGGCAGCTCTTTTTATTATATTCGGAACGGCTTATGGAATACTGGTTTCTGTTTTACACTTCGGAATACCGTGTATTTTTTATGAAATTACGGGTCTTAAATGTTCCGGCTGCGGAATAACAAGCGGAATTGTATGTCTTATGCATTTTGATTTTTTGGGTGCATTAAGGAGTAACGCTTTTCTGTTTGTTATTATCCCCTACATTCTGCTGGTATTCGTTCACACATCAAAGGACTATATCCGCACAGGAAAATACCGTCTTGGCACAGGAAAAAGCTTTATTGATATAACATTTCTTGTTCTTCTTGTGCTTTGGGGCATTTTCAGAAATATATTCTGATACTATTTCTCTTTAAAATTGAGTATAAAAATTGCGGGTGCAGGGGTTCAACCCCTGCCGAGGTCAAGGGCGAGCAGCCCTTGTGGGGTTTGGGGCAAAGCTCCAATATCCATTTCTCAAAAAAAATATTCTGACTGTTCCTCTATCTTCAAAAGAAAACAGCGTACACACACTTAAACAAGTCCGTGTACGCTGTTTTTGTATTACATAAAATTCGTAAAGTAAATATATCCTGCGGCGGCAAGCTGTAAAGCCGCTAACGCAGTCAGCACAGCTATCGAAATTTTGAGTCCGATAAAACTCTTTTTTGGCATTTTGTCGCTGTCGGCAGAGATATTTGTACGGGTTCGTGATATTCCGGCAAGCTGTCTGTCGAGTTCGCTTGCTATTTCATCAATAGACGGAGTATTTTTCTGAACAGGTTTGAGTTTATAAATTTCAGCAAGTTCCGAAATAATCTTTGCGTCAAGCATAGATGTTATAATTTCCGTTTCGTCGGGAAATACAAGTATTGTCTGTTCAAGACATCTTATCATATAAGAAACATTACCGCTTTCATCAACGATTTTGTTTGACTTCATTTTTGAACCGTTGGTCGAGAGTACCGCCGACAGAACATTTTCGGTGCTTTGTCTGCCGCCGTCAAGTCCGCCGACAATTATCACCATTTCCGACCTGTCGAGAGATTCCGACAACATATCCGCAAGTTCTGCCGGTGACACTGCGGCGGCAGACTGCGACATATTCATTCCGGTTTTTTCAAGTCTTTGATTTATGGCTTTTTCTATTTCGGCTGTCCTGCCGGAGTGATAAAATATTATCTCATAATCCAAACATATCACCGCTTTAATTATTACTGATTTTCCGCCGTAGTTTCTTCAACCGACGACTCGGTTTCTGATGTGTCGTCTGACGGTTCTTCTGACGACTGTTCGGAGGATTGTTCCTTGTCAATCTGTTCAGCCGTCTTTACATTATCTATTTCACTTTTTGCACCTGCAAGATACTGACTGACGGAATTTTCGTTAGGACTGTCATTTATCAGCGTAGTATAATATGAAATCAACGATTTGATATCCGACTGTTCGCTCTCATAATAATCACTCAGTGAAACATAATCTTTCAGTTCGGCAACGGCGGATTTTTTAACTTCGGCAAGTTGTTCTGCCTTTTGCTTTGACTCCTCCTCTGCCTTTTCACTTTCCTCTTTTTTCAGTTCGTCGTGAGTTTTTATCTTTGCAAGTTCTTTTATGCACTGATTTTTCAGTTCCTCTATTTTATCAAGGTCAGTCTGATTATTGATTTTGTCTGTATAGTCGTCAATAATCTTATTGACATTATCCGCATCGTCAAGACGATAAGTATTTCCTGCGATTGAATTTTTCATTTCCACTATTGCCGATGAACGAGCATTTTTTACAGCGGTTTCGCTTTCTTCTTTTGCAGAAGCCTGCTGTTCAGTCGTTTTTACTTTTTTGATGTCCTTTAACGCCTGATTATAGATTTCTTTCAGCTCGCTTATATTTTCTGCACCGTTAATCTTTTTGGTGTATTTTTTTATAAGTTCGTCTATCTTTTTTTGTTCGTCATCGGCATAATGTTTTTTTTCGACATAATCCTCCAATTTTTTTACGGATTTTGTTTTTGCCTCGCTGAGTTCCCGTGCAAGAAGGTCATCATCATATTTTGACCAATCCTTTTTTTTGCCGTCATACCAGTTTATTTCGCCCTTGTTGTATGCGTCCTGAAATGTTGTTACAGTCGGAGCAGTGCCGCCGTATCTCTTGTACCATATCTCAGGATAAAGCGGATTCGGGTTATAGTCAGCTTTTGAAACATCAACCTTTGCACTTTCACCGTCACGAACCTTTCTCGCAACAACAACAAACCTGAAATCGTCAAAATCATAAGCACAGGTTGACAGTGTTACAAGGGTATCGTTTTCGTTTACATCAACAGGGCAGTCAATTATTGAACGCTCCCTGAGCTGATAAATAAAGTTCAGGAAGTCGTAATTATTCTTGAAGTCGCCCCTGAGATAATTGAAAAAGTCACCCTGACTTTCAAGCGTATTTGTCTTGAATATGGAAATTATCTTCCATTTGCTTTTTTCGTAAATCGTGTTAAAAGTAAATGTCGGAGTTTTCTTGTAAACATCAAGGTCAGAGAAATTTATCAGATTTGCGAACATTCTGCCGTCCTGCATATGATGTCCGTGAAGAATAAGATTTTTTGAATCAAGCGTACTGCGGTAGTCCATAAATATCGAACCGTATTTTGTATCATTACCGTAAAAGTCCCTGTAAAGATAATACTCTTTGTCCTTGTCCTCAGACGGCTTTACGACAACATAGTCTATCTTTGTATCGGGAACAGTAATCCAGCCGATTGTGTCGGGATTTACTTCAAGCAGCTTTTTGAAATCCACAAGCGAACCCTCAGAACCATCGTTAGGCTTTTTTGTTTGACTTGATTCGCTTTCATCGGAAGTAGAAACAAGAAGATCCTTTATTCCGCTGTTTGTGCTGTCGCTGACCGTCGGTTCAACAATAAGAATATTCACAAGCATATACGACGAAACAACAAAAGTGCATATTGCCAGCATAAGTACGATTTTTCTTACCACATCAAGCGGTCTGTCACCTGAACACGGAATGAATCTTTTCCAGAAAGCCGGCTTTTTGTCAGGATTTACAACTGCATTGACAACAGAAAACAAAAGCGTGTTAAAGTCCGTGTCAAGAAATTCCGGTTTCGGAAGAATAACTATCAGCTTTTTGTTGTGCTCGGCATAATATGCAAAAAGCTTTTTTTCGGTTTTTTCTGACGGCTTTACATCAGAATGTTTTGTTTCGGAATTATTATTCTTTTGTTTTTTCTGTTGTTTTTTGAGCTGTTTCTGTTGTTTTTTGCGTAGCTTTTCAAGTTCTTTTTCCTGTTTTTCGGCTTGTTTTCTTGATTTTTTATCGGGATATTCCTTGTCTTTTGAGTTATCATCGGTTTCCTCAGGAATTTCCTTTAAAACGGCGTTAATGCGTTTTACCTTTCCGGAAATGCCGATACTCTCAAAAAACTCCTTTGCCTTTTCGGGACTGTCGTCAGAAAGCGTATCCGCAATAAGCACCATATTGATTTTATCGTTGCCCGAATCGGTAACTTTGAGTGCCTCCAACAGACTTTTTTCTGTCAGGTTTATTTCAGTTTTATAGATAATGTTGACATCAATATTATTAAGACCTTTTACGGTTTCTTCAAAGCCTTTTTCTGATGTACAACCAAAAGACTTTCCCTCTCGTGGAAAATATATTTCTGCATTCATAAATTTCACTTCCTAAACACAAATGCGGTTAAATGGTTGTCAGTTTCAGATTATTGACTGCTTCTTCAATCAGCACTTCATAATCAATCTTGTTTTCTTCCGCAATAACATCAGCAAGAACGGGTCTTGTTCGTGGGTGCTTTGGCGTAAAGACTGTACAGCAGTCCTCATAAGGCTGGATTGAAATGTCAAAAGTATCAATTTTTCTTGAAATTTCAATAATTTCTTC
>JBJFIB010000048.1:2253-5909 GCA_051894195.1 Acutalibacteraceae bacterium | reverse complement strand
TCATTCTGTTTTGCTACACGCTCGGCAATTTTCATCATAAATCTTCGCATTATGATAGTAAAATATTCCTCGTGACATTTTTCCTTTATCTGTTCCTGAATTTTTGTAAACGGAACGGTGTACATATTCATTCGTCCGCTGTAAGCCGATACCTTTTTCAGCAGTTCGACAACCTTTTCTTCCGCACGCTCGCTTGTATAAGGCGGACTTGCAAAATGAATTGCGGTAAGTTCAAGTCCTCTTTTTGCCATCATATATGACGCAACAGGGCTGTCTATGCCGCCTGATATAAGCACAGCCGCTTTTCCGCCTGTTCCGACAGGTATTCCGCCTGCACCCTTTATCACTCCTGCCCTGACATAAGCCGCAAGATCCCTGACTTCTACCGTAACTGTTATGTCGGGATTATGCACATCAACGCTGAGATGCGGAAATTTCCCGAGAAGATATCCGCCGACCTCTGTGCATATCTGCGGCGATGTAAGGGGAAACTTTTTGTCAGAGCGTTTTGCCTCAACCTTGAATGTATCAACGCCTTCAAGCATATCGGCAAGATACTCAGCCGCCGACTGCTTTATTGTTTCTATATCCTTTTCGGCAACACATGCACGGGAAAATGTCGCAATTCCGAAAACCTTTGAAACACAGTCAGCCGCCTCGTCCATATCGGCATCATCATAAACAGGCGTTACCGTTATTGTTGACTGTGCCGAACGCACCTGAAATTTTCCGATTGCGGCAAGCCGTCTTTTAAGATTTTTTATCAGCGTATCCTCAAATGCTTTTCTGTTAAGACCTTTAAGAACTATTTCGCCGAGTTTTACAAGAAGAATTTCTTTCATTATTCAATCACCTTTATAAATACTTATATACGAAGTTTAACACTTTTATTTTGCTCTTGCAAGAGTATCATTTGCAATTTTGATTGCCGACACAAGCTCGTCAATATCATTTTTTGTATTATATCTTGAAAAACTTACTCTTATCGCCGAATCCGCAAGTTCGCTTTCAAGACCGAGTGCTGACAGAACATGGCTTTTTTTGCCCTTTGCACAGGCTGAACCGCTCGAAACATAGATGTTTTTCGAGGCAAGAAAATGCAGCATTGTTTCTGAGCGTATTCCCCTGACCGAAAAATTCATTATATAAGGCAGGCAGTCATCAGCGGAATTTATGCTGATATTTTCACATTCACAAAGTCGCTCACGGCAATAATTCCACAACTGACGCATTGTTTCAGTTTCGGCTTTCATATCGGGAAGTGCCTTTACAGCCGCCGCCATTCCACATATTGCCGGCAGAGGTTCTGTTCCGGGACGGATTTTCTTTTCCTGTTCACCGCCGTAATGCAGCGGAATTATCCTTGCACCTTTTCTCAGATAAAGAACGCCGGCACCCTTAACGCCGTGAATTTTGTGAGAGCTTGCCGTCATAATATCAATGCCGAGTTTTTTTGGTTTAAGCGGAATTTTGCCGAATGCCTGAACTGCGTCAACATGAAACAGTGCAGGAGAACCTGCCTTTACGATTGCTTTATGCACACATTCTATCGGCTGTATTGCACCGATTTCATTGTTTACCGCCATTATGCTGACAAGTATTGTATCCTTTGTTATGCTGTTGATGATTTTTTCACTTGAAATTTTTCCGTTTCTTTCGGGTTCAAGAAAAACAACATCAAAACCGTCTTTCTGCAATTTCTGCATTGATTCTATCACGGACGAATGTTCAACCGATGTTGTGACAATTCGGTTTCCACGCCGTTTTAAAGCCTGTGCCGCACCGAACACCGCCGTATTGTTGCCCTCAGTGCCGCCTGATGTAAAGAATATTTCGGTCGGGTCGGCACTGATAAAATCCGCAATTATTTTTCTTGCGTTTTCAAGTTCATGCTGTGCTTCAAGACCTTTTGAATGAAGTGATGACGGATTGCCGTATTTTTCTGTCATTATTTCAAGTGCTTTTTCGGCAGCTTCTTTGCATACGGCTGTTGTTGCACTGTTATCAAGATAAATCTCTTTCAAAATATCACCTTAATTTTTTATAATACGATTATTTATTCTGAGCCTGTTTAAAGTATAAATTCACAACAAAAAGACAAAATATTTATATAAATGAACAGTGAATGGTGTTTTCTTTACCACCTCATGCGGCGGTAAAGAAAACAGAATATACTTTTAACAGAAATGGAATGAGTTTTATGAATATAACAAAAAACGAATATTCGTCAATGGTCAGCACCGTTTCACCGAAAAGTACACTTCTCAAAGACTGCTGTGGTGCATTTCTTGTCGGCGGTCTTATCTGTACAATAGGTCAGGCACTGACTGACACATATCTTCTTCTGGGACTGGACATCAAGGATTCACGCTGTCTTACAAGCGTTAGTCTTATTTTTCTTTCGGCACTTTTCACCGTGCTGAGCTGGTATGACAATATCGCAAAATTTGCCGGTGCAGGAACTATCGTACCTATTACAGGCTTTGCAAACGCCGTTGTTTCGCCAGCAATAGAATTCAAAAGTGAGGGTTTCGTACTCGGACTCGGTGCAAAGATGTTTATTATTGCCGGTCCTGTAATTGTTTATGGTACGGTTGCCTCAGTAGTTTACGGAATTGTACTGTGTATAATCAAAATGTTTACAATGTAACAATCAGATTGTTTTACCCTTTTCGTTATACTATTATATTTCATAAATTTTTGTAAACTAAAAGATAATACTTGTAAATTTATTACAATTATGCTATTATAATATAAAATTTCAAATAAAAGCAACTGTATATAAGTTGTAACGAAAGGGGTTATTTTTATTATGAACAGCAGAATTCTTACATCTCTGTCATACGGAATGTTTGCAATAGGAACAAAGGGCGAAAAAATGCCTAATGCCTGTATCGTAAATACCGTAATGCAGATTACTTCAAAACCGCTGACGGTAGCCGTTAGTGTCAACCATAACAACTACACAAACGAATGTATCAAGAAAAACGGCGAATTTACCGTAAGTGTATTTTCAGAAAACACATCAGGTTCTGTTATAGGTGCTCTCGGATTTACATCAGGTCGTGACAACGATAAACTCGCAAATGTAAAGCACGAAATCATCAGCGGCGATATGCCCATTATTCAGGAAAATATTTGCTGTTGGTTCAAATGCAAGGTTATCAGCTCCGCTGAAACCTCAACACACACTGTATTTATCGCTGAGGTTACAGACGGCAGTGAAACAATAACAGGCACACCTATGACCTACAAATTCTATCACGAGGTTATCAAGGGTAAAGCTCCGAAAAATGCCCCGACTTATGTTGAAGAAACAAAAAAGAGTGCGGAAAAATATGTTTGCACCATTTGCAAATACGAATACAATGATTCAAGCGTGCCGTTTGAAGAACTTCCTGACGACTGGGTATGTCCGATATGCGGTGCTTCTAAATCTGAATTTGTCAAGGAGGAAACTCCGCAAGAAACCGTTGCTGAAAAAAAGGAAACATCAAAATACATCTGCGAAATATGCAAATATGAATACGACAATCCTGATGTTCCGTTTGAAGAACTTCCTGACGACTGGGTATGTCCGATATGCGGTGCTCCTAAATCCGAATTTGTCAAGGAGGAAACTCCGCAAGAAACCGTTGCTGAAAAAAAGGAAACAT
>JBJFIB010000048.1:0-2153 GCA_051894195.1 Acutalibacteraceae bacterium | reverse complement strand
CTAAATATATTTGCGAAATATGCAATTATGAATATGATGATTCATCTGTACCGTTTGAGGATCTTCCTGACGACTGGGTATGTCCGATATGCAACGCACCTAAATCCCAATTCCGCAAAGCATAAATTAACTTTTATTACGCTGAATATTTTAACATACGGTGTATAAAATGTCAAGCAAACTTGTCATATTTCTTTTTAAACTTGGCAAAAACAGCAACTGTAATTTCTAGTAAATAAAATACATAATCAATGAAACGGAGAAACGGTTATGGCGGCATTAAATAATTTTGTCAATCCTGAGGACAGAAGAAAAAAATCAAACGAAAAAATCAAACAAATGAGAATTGCCTGTCTTGAAACTTTGCCTATGATTGAGGACAGCACAAGCGTAAGCTTAAAAACCACCAATGAAATATGCAGCCGTGCAATAGCGTGTTTACTGTCAATTCAGTTAGCCTGTGATATAGCAGAGAACAACGATTATGAAGAATCAAAGGCAATGATGAGCAGACTTTTGAAGGAATATAATGTTGAAAACAGCTTACTTCCAAAGGAAAAATGCTTATTTGACCAAGAGTACAGCCAACAGGACGCTATTGATGTTGTCTGGACATACGAGGCTTACTGGTCTTTGGTATGGGCATTGGGTCTGATTGAAAATGATGAACTTGAAACACCCGATTCTATCTGTAATTGTGAAAAAGCGATTAAGCTGGTCAGTGAATGTAAGTCCTTTGACGAATTTACAGCAAAATGCAAAATAAGAGATATTGAAGAAATACTCGATATGCTTGACCTGTATTACCGTTATCACTGGGCTTGTGTAGAAAACAGCCTGAACCCGAATACCGAAATCGGTGTGCTTAATCACGATGTTGTATTTGAACGCAGACGGGGTCTGGAATGGCTTATCAGTGAGGAAAGCGACTGGAACTATATTTCTCTTGATACATAATATTGAGCCCATAAACTTTATTTTTCTGATTTTTCAGAATGTGTTGACATATTTTTATACTTATGTTATCTTTAATGCATACCAAATCTATATGAATATAATTTGAAGTCAGGGGAAATTTTTATGACAATAAAAGAAGTTCAGGACGAAATTCTTCGTATCAAGAAAGAAAAGGATATTTGTATTCTTGCACACAGCTATCAGGCAAGGGAAATACTTGAAGTTGCCGATTTTACGGGCGACTCTTATCAGCTCAGCCGTATGGCAGCAACAACACCGAACAAAACCGTAGTTATGTGCGGTGTACGCTTTATGGCTGAAACAGTAAAAATGCTTTCACCCGAAAAAACAGTTATTCTTTCAAATTCTGTTGCAGGCTGTCCTATGGCGGAACAGATGGATAAGGAACTCATTGAGGGCATAAAGGCTAAATATCCCGATTATACGGTTGTTGCCTACATAAATACCACAGCCTCCCTCAAAACCGTATGTGATGTATGCGTAACATCAGCGTCAGCCGTAAAGATAGTCAAACAGATTGAAAACAAAAACATTCTGTTCATACCCGACTGCAACCTTGGTGCATTCGTCGCAAAACAGGTTCCCGAAAAAAATATCAAGCTGTTGCAGGGTGGCTGTCCGATACACGCCGCTGTCACAAAGAAAGACGCTGAAACAGCAAAGGCACTTCACCCGAATGCCGAACTGCTTGTTCACCCAGAATGTGTGCCTGCTGTTGCGGAAATGGCTGACTTTGTCGGTTCAACAACCGCAATTATGAAGTACGCACAGAATTCCGACAAAAAAGAATTCATCATCGGCACAGAGAACAGTATTGCCGAACACTTACAGTATATGTGTCCCGACAAGAATTTCTATCTGCTTTCAAAAGGACTTATATGCCAGAATATGAAAGCCACAACACTCGTAGATGTTCTTCATTGTGTTCAGGGTACAGGCGGAGAAGAAATTGAACTTGACGCTGACACTATAACAAAAGCAAGAAAATGCATTGACAAAATGATTGAACTCGGAGGCTGACAAAAGTCTTTACATACCAGAACAGGCACAACGGTTTTTGAATGACCGTTGTGCCTGTTTTTATTTTATCTTTCTGTCCGGATAATTTTCTGTCAGCGTAAAAACTGACATCACACGCAACTCCACACTCCACTCTCCACACTCCACTCTCATTT
>JBJFIB010000047.1:0-3513 GCA_051894195.1 Acutalibacteraceae bacterium | reverse complement strand
AATATTATGACAACTCATATATGTACCTCCATTTTGTTTTTTCTTGTATAGTCATACATCACCTTTTGCGTATTTCAGCTTTCTGAACTTTTTGTGTTTGAATTTTCCGTTGAATCCCGTACATCATCAGTATGTATCACAGATACACGAGCCGTTCCGTTGCCGTTTTCGTATTCAATAGCCTCTTTCAAACCTTTTACGATACTTTCGTAAATACTCAATTTATCACCGCTTTCGTCTTTAAGAATATTGTTCAGATTACTTATAATCAGATGAATATTGCCCTTGATTATTTTTTGAAATTGTTCGATTTCCTGAGCAGTAAATCTGTTCACATTCTACCAATAATAATTTGGCAGATAACAGGTGGTATAATGAAACTCGTCCTTTTCGTCCGACTTTTCTGGATAGACCTTAATTCTGCCGTCCGAAAGAATTTTGGAATGTACAAACTCAGTTCCGTTATTTTCTTAACCTTTCACCTGAAATAATTTTGCGAAAAAATTATAGGAAATCGTCTTTGCGGGTTTCCGGGAACAAATGACTCACACTCATTACCGTGACTGGTACGGACACAACCTGTATCCATAAAATAGCCACAGTAGAAGTCTTTTTGTGACGAGTACATTTTCCAGCGATATTTGCAACCATTACAACTCATAATATTTCCCTTTCGTTCTCATCATTCAGCATGATATTCAAGCGTATTCTGCACTATATCCGCACTCAAAGAGAACATCTCGGCAATATCGTTTATAGACTTACCTTTGTCAATCAGTATTTCAAAGAGATCTGCCTGACCTTTATATATACCGTCATTTCTGCCCCTTATATAGCTTTTTGCTTCTATTTCATCAGAGATTTTGTATAGTTCTGAGTATGTGTCATCAGTTCCTTCAATTATTGCGTTGATCTTTTCTTCACTTTCAGAATAGAACTCAGCAATTTCCTGAACCGACTTTCCTCTTTTAATCAGACCGACTACAAACTCAGACTTACCCTCTGTCCTGCCTTGTTGTTTACCTTTGACCTCACCAAGCATTTCTATCCTTTCATATATACCTCCCATTGTAACAGGCTGATTTTTTTCGAGATTCAGAATTGCCTCAATGTTTTCCTCTTGCATAGAATGGAACTCAGCAATTTCTTTAACGGATTTGTTGTTTTTCATAAGATTACGGATAATTTCGGCTTGTCCTTCTGTTCTGCCTCTTGAATATCCTCTCTTTACGCCTTTTTCTTCTGCCCTATCACAAATTATGCATTTACCCATAGTAACTTTCCTTTCTGTTAATATTGATTTTTAGTAAATATTTTTAGAGATAATTGCACACAAAAGCTTTATATGTTTGTTTACGAATATATCAGCCAAATAAGTCTTCCCATTTTTTCTGATACTCCATTATGACAGGAATATTAGACATCAGAACACACATCGCTCTTGTCAGTGCATTACTGAAAGACTGAGAAGCATCACCTCCGAAAGCATGACAACATTCATGTACATAGACACTGAGTGCGTTAAAGAATTTGTCCTTTTGAAAAAGTATTTTTGCCAGAGAAATACTGTTTACATCGTATTTAATGGCAAGTGCCTGATTATTGAAAATTCGTTTTTTCCTTTTAATAACTTCCGCTAAACCAAGACACATAGACGAATGAGGGTTGTTAATGATTTTTCTTGTCGGCATATTCTCATCAATATCAAAAAATCCTTTATAGATTTTCTGAACAATTTCTTCAAGAATCTGCATACAATCATTTTCCACCTTATTTGGTAAATCGTAATCTATAAATCCGCCTTCTTCTTCGCATTTTTGTTCCAAAGACGGATAGCCAAGACTCCTGAAAGATATCTGTACGGCTTTATACTTTCCATCCTGATTTTTCAGCCATTCCATAGCAAATTTGCGTCTTCTTTCATCATAACCGCAATTTGTCGGTGCAAGATAAACCAAGTTTGGATATTTATCCACAAACATTTTTCTTGCATTTTCAGAATCTGAAATGTTGTAAATTAACATTTTTACTACCGGTCCCCAAGATTTAAGGTCAATATGCTTTTTAGGAACAGAATTCCATACAGTACGCATTTTTTCAAGAACTACAACAGATGCATCAGCAGAAATATAGCTGAACGCATCGCCTAAAACCTTAGTAACCTCAAAATCATATAATGTGTTTCTTTCACGGTCTCTCTGCTTGTATTTATTCAGACAAACAACAAGTCCAAATGGATTTGAACCTCTGAGCTGATTTGCACAGAATACAGCTCCTTTCCTGTGAAAATCATAAGTATATGGCATTCCAAAATTATAATTATCTGTATTGCATAGATATACAGATGCGTTTTTTCCTTCAAATATTGTTTCACCTATTAAAGGATTTTCCGGATAATAGAAACTGTTCATTGTGTCCTCGAAAACCTGAAAATCATTTTCCGTAACAGGACTGAGTTCAAGACAACTTGAATTTGAAAATTCCTTGGACATAATATTGTATGCAAGCATTTCAAGGTCTTTATCGTCAATGCTCTGATGTATTTTTGTAACATTCAATTTCCAGTCACCTGATGACATTGTAATATCCATATGAAAATCCCTGAATGCACAAAGCGATGCTATTTTAAATCCTTCCCCAAAATACCCGGCAGAATTATCATCACTGTTTGTTTTTGTTGATGCACCTATATGTACAAGCCATTCATAACTGAAAGTAACATCATCAACATACATACATAGCTTATCTTCACTGTATGTGTAGTGAAACTTTTTACTCCATTCATGGCAATCGACAGAATCATAAAAGTTCTGTATAAAATCACGGAATACACTGAACTTATTCCAATACACAGGATATGTCATTACGATATTCAAAGGTATAATTTTGCTGTCCATTTTTTACTCCTTCTTAATTTTTCTTCTGTATTACTTTTTTAACCGCTAGCTCACTATATAAATTCCTGTACGCAGCCTATAATCGAACAAATGTTCGGTTGATAGGTGGTAAAGATTCCGATTTTAAAAATTTTTTCCTGTAAATACACTGCCATACCGAAATATTACGAATTTTTCTTGTCCGGTTTTTGAATAGTGTATTATTTATATATTCTGAGTTCGTTATATAATACAGCCTGAATCCAATCAAATCGTGTAAAAATATCGTCATCGATACATTCGGATATCATTTTTATCTTTTTTATCAGTTCTTCTTGGTTTTGTTCTTCACTTGCTTTCCAAGTATTTTTTATAACACTTATACAACTTGCCACTTTTCCCATCATGAATCCCTCAGTATAATATTCACTCCTGGCTGAATCTGTATGATCAGACAATCATCATCACCTCATTTATGCCTTACTCAAAAAGAGTAATATAAAAATATATTTTCAACATTTTTTGATTTATATCAACACTATTCAAACATTTATATATGTTAATTATAACTTTACCACCTTAAATAAAGCGTGTCAACATATTACAGTTAATCATAATTTACTTTTTTGTGTGTATG
>JBJFIB010000046.1:0-3565 GCA_051894195.1 Acutalibacteraceae bacterium | reverse complement strand
TATATAATAAAAAGTCTGTAATTTCAATATATATAATTCCAAAATAAAACAAACCGTCTATGAAATAAGTCCGTTATAAAAATTAAAAATCGAAAAAATAAAAGGGAATGTACAAAACATTCCCTTTTTGATGGAGCGGATGACGAGGCTCGAACTCGCTACCTCAACCTTGGCAAGGTTGCGCTCTACCAGATGAGCTACATCCGCATTTTTAATTTTTTGCTGTGTCCTGACGACAGTTGATATTATATCGCAAGAAAAATAAAAAGTCAATACTTTTTTTGAAATTTTTTTAAAAAAATAAATTTTTATAGCGAACTATTAAAAAACGGCATTATTTTTAAGTATTTATCAGGTTTACTTTTTCAGTTTAAAGATAATTATTGACACCTGTTTTATAAGAATATATAATTTATTTGTATTTTTGAATAAGGAGAGAGAGAATGAAAAAGAAAAACGCTAATGCACAAACCTCAGAAAGTAAAAAAAATATAATGCGTTACAGTGCAGAAACAGATAAAGGACTTACATCTGAACAGGTTGCCGAAAGAATAAATGACGGATTGAACAATCAGACTCAGGAGCTTCCGACAAAAAGCGTAAAAAGAATACTTTATGATAATATATTCACGCTTTTTAATGTATTGAATCTGGTTTTGGGATTATTGGTGTTTTATGTCGGCTCTTATAAGAATATGCTGTTTCTTGGAGTAATGCTGTGCAACACTGCAATAGGTATTTTTCAGGAAATCCGTGCCAAGAAAACAATAGACCGTCTTTCTATTGTATCCGCAACAAAAGTCAATGTTGTTCGTGACGGAAAAATTGTACAGGTTCATACCGATGAAATTGTTCTTGATGATATTATTGAATTTTCGCAGGGCAATCAGATTCCTGTTGACTGTAAGGTTATATCAGGAGAATGTGATGTCAACGAATCCCTGCTCACAGGAGAATCAGACGCAGTACATAAAACAAACGGAGATATGATGTTTTCGGGCAGCTTTATCGTCAGCGGAAAGTGCTTTGCAAGAGTAGAACACATAGGTGATGAAAACTATGCGTCAAAAATTTCTGCGGAAGCAAAATATATCAAAAAAGTAAACTCCGAAATAATGTTTACTCTTAAAAAAATCATTAAAATACTGACAATAATAATTATACCGCTTGCAGTTCTTCTTTTACTCCGTCAGTACGGTGCGTCGGAAGTTCCCGATTCAAAAACAATTACTACCATTTTCGGAGCGGTTAATGCCCGTTTCGCAGACGCTATGGTTTCAACGGTGGCGTCTGTAATCGGAATGATTCCTGAGGGACTTATACTTTTGACCAGTACGGTTCTTGCAGTAAGCGTAATTCGACTGTCAAAGCAGAAAGTTCTTGTACAGGAACTTTATTGTATTGAAACCCTTGCACGAGTTGATGTTTTATGCCTCGACAAAACCGGCACAATAACAGAGGGCTGTATGGAAGTTGTCGATACTGTGCCTTATGATAAAAATATCGAAAAAGAAAATATATATGATATAATGTGCGGCATTACCTCTGTAATGGACGATACAAATGCAACATTTATGGCGTTAAAAGAAAAATTCAACAGTAAAAGTCCTATGAGAGCAGACAAGATTGTTCCGTTTGCGTCCGAAAAGAAATGGTCGGGCGTACATTTTACGGAAGAAGGCACTTATATTATGGGTGCAGCCGAGTTTATTCTGAAAACCGTTCCGAATGATTTGAAGCAACTATTGGAAAGCTATTCAAGAAACTACCGTGCAATAATTCTTGCACACTCAGAAAATAATTTCAATGACCGTGATTTGCCCGATGATATAAAGGTTTTGGGAATTATTTTGCTGAACGATAAAATTCGTGCCGAAGCACCGCAGACATTAAGATATTTTGCCGACCAGAATGTAACCGTAAAAATCATTTCGGGCGACAATCCTATTACTGTTTCCGATGTTGCAAGGCGTGCAAATGTCAAAAACTATGATAAATATGTTGACGCAACAACACTCAAAACAGATGAAGATATTAAAGAGGCTATGAACAAATATACTGTTTTCGGCCGTGTTACACCGGAGCAGAAAAAGAAATTTGTCGTTGCCCTTAAAGAACAGGGACATACCGTAGCTATGACAGGTGATGGAGTAAATGATGTTCTTGCACTCAAAGAGGCGGATTGCAGTATTGCAATGGCAGCAGGCAGCGATGCCGCAAGAAGCGTATCACAGCTTGTACTTCTCGACTCAAACTTTGCGTCAATGCCAAAAGTAGTTGCAGAGGGCAGGCGTTCAATAAACAATATACAGCGTTCATCTACATTGTTTATTGTTAAAACCATATTTTCCACACTGCTTGCATTTTTGTTTATATTTGTATCAGTTCCGTATCCGTTCCAGCCGATACAGCTCACTTTGGTAAATGCGTTCACAATCGGAATTCCGTCGTTTATTCTTGCACTTGAACCGAACAAAGAAAGAATAAAGGGAGTATTTTTCTTTAATATAATGAAAAATGCGGTTCCTGCCGGACTTACAACGGTGATAAATGTTATCTTGTCGATTATTGCAAAATTTGCTTTTTGTCTTACGGAAGAAGAATATTCCACTCTTGCAGTATGTCTTACCGCAGCAACAGCGATGATGATACTCTTTCAGATTTCAATACCGTTCAATGCAATCCGCACAGCACTTTATATAACAATGACCGCAGGGCTTACGATAGGAATTCTGTGTTTCAGAGAGTTTTTCGGTTTTGCATTTATTTCTCTCAAACTTCTGCTTATTTTTGCTGTAATGCTTGTTATAGCCATTGCAATATTTGTTCTTCTCACTCTGCCTATGAAAAAAATGGCGAAAATGGTTGAAGAAAAGTTTTCTGATAAAACATTCAGACCAGATGATGCTTAAAAACAGTGATTTTATGACAGCAGACAGCATAAAATATATCGGTAAAAATTTATCGGAAACGGAGGTTTTACCGTGAACTGCTGTCGTGTTGTCGATTTGCGGCATAAAGAAGTTATTAACAGCAAGAACGGCTTTCGTCTGGGCTGTGTTGATGATGTGGAAATCAACACCTGTGATGCCCGTTTGATTGCAATAATAATATATGGTCGTCCGAAATGCTTCGGACTTTTCGGCCGTGAAGACGATATTGTAATCCGATGGGAGAATATTGAACTGATAGGTGAAGATACAATACTTGTAAGTCAGTGTCCGATGCCGTTCAAGAGAAGAAAATTTCATTTTCCGTTTTTTAATTAGCGGATTTCAGGACGGTTTCAGCGGATAAAATACAGAATTTTGGCAAGGTTTGCGAAAAAAATGAAAAATATCCCTTGCAATCTTAAAAAACATATGGTATAATCTTATACGCAAAACGCACGCCAGGTCTTATTCGTTAGGTGCATACCAATATGGTGTGTGGAATTACAGACCGACGGAGGAAAAACCTAAGGAGGATTTTTAATTATGGCATCAGTAGTATCAATGAAACAGCTTTTGGAGGCAGGTGTTCATTTCGGACATCAGACAAGAAGATGGAACCCTAAGATGGCTCC
>JBJFIB010000045.1:0-3567 GCA_051894195.1 Acutalibacteraceae bacterium | reverse complement strand
TTCGAGGTTGAAGTCGAAACCGATATTTCAGGTGGAATTGTAGCTTTTGAGATTGTCGGTCTGCCCGATACATCAGTAAAGGAATCCCGTGACAGAGTTCGTTCTGCCATAAGAAACTGCGGTCTTACTTTTCCGATGAAAAGAATTGTCGTAAACCTTGCACCTGCCGATATTAAAAAAGCCGGTGCCGTTTATGATTTGCCGATACTCGTTTCACTGCTTCTTGCGTCAGGAAATATAAGCAACAACCTTTCAGATTCCGCATTCATAGGTGAACTGTCGCTCGGGGGAGAAGTACGCTCGGTAAACGGCGTTCTTCCTATGGCAATTCAGGCAAAAAACAAAGGCTGCAAGCGTTTTTATGTTCCTGAGGAGAATGCCGCTGAGGGTGCCGTCGTTGACGGAATTGACATAATACCAGTCCGTAATGTTTCACAGCTTCTGGAACATCTCAGAGGAAAGCGTATAATAAGTCCTGCAAAGCCTGTTGAAAATGTTTTTCAGCCACAGAGTTTCAGCGTTGATTTTTCTGATGTAAAGGGACAGTTTGAGGCAAAGCGTGCCATTGAAGTTGCCGCCTGCGGAGGACACAATATTCTTCTTATCGGAAGTCCCGGTTCGGGCAAGAGTATGCTTGCAAAGCGTATTCCGACAATACTGCCCGATATGACTTTTGACGAAATGATTGAAACAACAAAAATTCATTCTATCGCCGGTGTTCTGCCAAGCGGAACATCACTTGTTTCACAGCGGCCTTTCCGTTCGCCGCATCATACGGTGTCGCCGGCAGGTCTTTCGGGAGGAGGAAGTATTCCACATCCGGGTGAAATTTCTCTTGCACACAACGGTGTACTTTTTCTTGACGAACTGCCCGAATTTAACCGCAATACAATGGAAATTCTGCGTCAGCCGATTGAGGACGGACAGGTCACAATATCCCGTGTAAACGCAACACTCACTTATCCGTGTTCGATTATGCTTGTTGCGGCGATGAACCCGTGTCCGTGCGGATATTACGGTCACCCGACACGAGAGTGCAGCTGCGGCAAGAAAGCCGTTTCAAATTATCTTGCAAAGGTTTCGGGACCGCTGCTTGACAGGCTTGATTTGCATGTTGAAGTGCCGCCGGTTGAGTTTGACGACCTTTCATCAGAAGAAAAAGCCGAATCCTCAGCTGAAATAAAAAAGCGTGTTGACCGTGTACGAAAAATTCAGAATGAACGCTTTAAAGGTACGGGCATAACCTGCAACGCAAGAATAACATCGGCTTTACTGCAAAAGATGTGTCCTATGGACGACAGGGCAAAGGCAATTCTTCAAAAGTCGTTTGATGTTATGGGACTTTCCGCAAGAGCCTATGACAGAATACTCAAAGTTGCACGAACAGTAGCCGACCTCGATAATTCAGAAGTCATTAAAACGCCGCACATTATGGAGGCAATTCAGTACAGAAATCTTGACCGTAAATACTGGAACAAATAATAGCATTTTTGTAGTATTATTTTTGTCGGATTGTGTTGCGGTTTCTGAATATGGAATTTACTTTTTATTACCGCTTTTTACGAAAATTCACATAATTTACATTTTGTATGTACGGTCGGAATAAGGTAAAATAGATTATATAAAAAACGACCGTTTTTTTGAGGGGGGATTGCAAAAATAATTTCTACTTTAATTTTAAGGGGGTATGCGGAGAAAGATTAAATCATCAGACAAGACAAACACCAAAATTTTTAGGGGGATTTTTAAATGCTCGAATTTTTTAAGGTAAAAGAGAGAGGCTCAAATGTAAAAACCGAAGTTTTCGCCGGTATTACTACATTTATGGCTATGGCGTATATCCTTATGGTAAACGGCAGTATGTTTGCCGATTTGGGACTTTCATACAACGCTATCTATATTGCCACAGCAATCTCGGCTATTCTCGGTACAGTTCTTATGGGACTGCTCGCAAACCTTCCGCTTGCTCAGGCATCAGGTATGGGTATCAACGCATTCTTTGTTTATACCGTATGCTTTGGCTTTGGATTTACTTATGCAAATGCTCTTTTGATTGTTCTTATTGACGGTGTAATCTTTATTGCTCTTACTGCAACAGGACTCAGAAAGAAAATCTTTGACTGTGTTCCGAAATGCGTAAAGACAGCTATTCCGGTAGGTATCGGTATGTTCATCGCATTTATCGGCGTACAGAATTCAGGTCTTGTTGTTCCGAGTGAAGCAACAGGCGTTACACTTGCATCATTCAACCTTATCGGCGGTAATGTAACATGGGCAACTATAATGCCTTTGGTTATCACTATCATAAGCCTTATGGTTATCGCAATTCTTTCAGCAAGAAAAATCAAGGGTGCTGTTCTTTGGGGCATTCTCGGCGGCACAGGTGCATATTATCTTCTCGGCTTTACTGTTCCGGGATTCTATGACGGATTTGTTGACAAGCTGTCACTCAATCCGTTCTCAGCTTTCGGCGATTTTGCAACTCAGTGCTTCGGCAAGGTATTTACAGAGGGCTTTGACTTCTCAGCTTATCTTGCAACTCACTCAACTGAGAGCCTTGTTATCCTTATCATCACAACATCTCTTGCATTCTGTATGGTTGATATGTTCGACACAATGGGTACTCTTTATGCCGCTTGCTCACAGGGCAACCTGCTCGACAAAAACGGCGAAGTTGTAAATATGAACAAAGCTATGCTTTCTGACGCTGTTGCAACAACAGTAGGTGCTGTATGCGGTACTTCAACAGTTACAACTTATGTTGAATCAACAGCCGGTGTTGCAGAAGGCGGACGCACAGGTCTTTCTTCACTTGTAACAGCAGGTATGTTCTTTATTGCTATGTTCCTCACACCTATTGCCGCACTTATTCCGTCAACTGCTACGGCAGCCGCACTCATCTTTGTCGGCGTTCTTATGATGAAGAGCGTTAAGGAAATAGACTGGAACGACATTTCGATTGCTGTTCCTGCATTCCTTACAATAGCTATGATGGTATTTACTTACAACATCAGCTACGGTATTGCATTCGGTCTTCTTTCTTATGTAATCATCAAGCTCTTTACAGGCAAGGTTAAGGAAGTTCATATCACAACATGGATTATCACAGCATTGTTCCTTGCTATGTTCTTACTTACACACTGATTTTTAAATCTTATTTTAGAATTTCTTACAAAGACAGAAAAATTCTGATTTTGCGGAGTTTTTCTGTCTTTTCCTTTTTTCGACACATATTTCATAATTCGTAATGCATAATTATTATAGTGTGGAGAGTGAAGAATGAAGAGTGGAGTTATTGTGACCGCAGAAGTTTATTACAATAATTTTTCCCTTTTCAAGAAAGGCTGAAATGCTTATGAAATGCTTTACGGATAATGCCGGAACTGTAAATAATTCTGTCAAAGTCAAAACAATACTTAAAAATTCACTTTGCGGTCTTGTGATAGGTTCATCAATGCTTGTGCCGGGTGTAAGCGGCGGAACAACGGCTATAATGCTCGGAATTTATGACCGTCTTGTGTCGGCGGTGAGCAATATTTTCCGTGAATTCAGGAAGAATATATTTTT
>JBJFIB010000044.1:0-18001 GCA_051894195.1 Acutalibacteraceae bacterium | reverse complement strand
TTTTTAAGCTGTTCATCAGTAATTGAAATTTCATCAAGCACAACCCTGCCGTTTTTGATACGGGGTGTTATTGTATCGTGAATTGCCTTTGGCTGTTCCATAATTTCCTTGAACATAAAATGTTCATATCCGCCTTTTTCTGCCGCACTTACATCCCAGTTGACTGTCTGAATTTCCTTTTTGACTTCTTCTTTGTCTGTGTTAATAATTCTGACATTCTCACGGGTAAGGATAGCAATTTCGTTGTTTTCAAGGCGGTAAATCTTTCTTGTTTTTGCAAGAATTGCCGGAACATCTGAGGCAATATAATTTTCATGCTCTCCAAGACCTACGATAAGCGGACTTTCCTTGCGGACTGCGATAATTTCATCAGGGTTTTCCTGACTTATTACTCCTATTGCGTAAGAACCGTTCAGCTTTGACAGTACCTTGATAACGGTATCAATAAGATTGCCCTTGTAATAATACTCAATAAGCTGTGCTATTACTTCTGTGTCTGTTTTTGAACGGAATGTTACGCCTTTTGAGATAAGATATTCTTTAAGCTGATTATAATTTTCGATTATGCCATTATGAACAACGGCAAATCTGCCTGACTCACTGAGATGTGGGTGAGCGTTAATGTCGGACGGTTCGCCGTGTGTTGCCCATCTTGTATGACCTATACCAACAGTACCGGAAAGATTTTTTCCGTTATCCGTAAGGTTTTTCAGCACTTCAAGTTTTCCCTTGGCTTTTTCTACTTGGAGTTCTTTTCCGTTAAAAAGGCACACTCCTGCGGAATCATATCCACGATATTCGAGTTTTTCAAGTCCTTGCAAAAGGATAGGTGCAGCCTGTTCATAGCCGATATAACCAACTATTCCACACACAATAAACCCTCCCTATAACTTATCTGTAAATAATGTCCTCACGCTTAGGACCGTTTGAAATCATTTTGAACGGAACGCCTACTGCCTTTTCTGCAAACTCAATATATTTGCGGCAGTTTTCAGGGAGATCCTCATATTTCTTAATTCCTCTTATGTCGCACTTCCAACCCGGAAGAACTTCAATAATCGGTTTTGCTCTTTTAAGCTTTGTTGTTGACGGGAAATAGTCTATTCTCTCGCCGTCAAGTTCGTATGCAACACATACAGGAATTTCGTCAAGATAACCGAGTACATCAAGCACTGTGAACGCAACCTGAGTTGCACCCTGAACCTTACAGCCGTAACGGGTTGCAACAAGGTCAAGCCAACCCATTCTTCTCGGACGACCTGTTGTTGCACCAAATTCGCCGCCGTCGCCGCCTCTTTTGCGGAGTTCGTTTGCAACAGCCTCATCGTGTATTTCGCTGACAAATTCGCCTGCACCTACCGCACTTGAATATGCCTTTACTACTGTGATTACATCTTTGATTTCATACGGAGGAATACCACCTGCACCAACAGCACCGTAACCTGCGATTGTGTTTGACGATGTAACCATAGGATAAATACCGAAGTCGGTATCTTTGAGTGAACCAAGCTGTCCTTCGAGGAGAACTTTCTTACCGCTTGTTACGGCGTCGTGTACTATGTCAAATGTAGATGCAACATAAGGTTCAAGGAGTTCCTTGTATTCCATAAGTTTATTGAAGATATCTTCCGATTTAAGTTCTTCCTTATGATATACATTTCTTATTATTGCATTCTTGACTTCAAGAATTCTGTCGATTTTTTCTTTAAGAGCGTCAACATCATCATAAAGTTCATTTACCTGAAAACCGATTTTTGAGAATTTATCAGAATAGAACGGTGCTATACCTGACTTTGTTGAACCAAAGCTGTTTTTGCCGAGTCTTTCTTCCTCATAGCAATCAAAAAGAATATGATACGGCATAACTATCTGTGCTCTGTCTGATACAAGTATATGCGGCTTTGGCACGCCTCTTTCAACAAGTGAGTTAATTTCCTTGATGAAATTTTCAACGCTGAGTGCAACGCCGTTGCCGATAATGTTTGTTATATGCTCAAAAAAGACACCTGATGGGAGTTGATGAAGTGCAAATTTTCCATAATTGTTTATTATGGTATGACCTGCATTACTGCCGCCCTGAAATCTTATTACCATATCCGAATCGGCAGCAAGAACATCGGTAATTTTACCTTTGCCCTCGTCGCCCCAGTTTGCTCCTACTATTGCTCTTACCATTTAAGTTACCATTCCTTTCGTTTGTAAATTTTATACATTTATTTCCGCCGTTTCCGTTTCCATATTTTCATAAGGTCTGAGTGCCTCAGCAACGGTTTCGTTCAGGAAATCTTCTGTCTGCTGAGGTGCTCTGCCCACATATTTTTCAGGCTTGATAATGTTTTCAAGTTCTTCAAGTGTAACGCCGAATGCCGGGTCTGCGGCAATTCTTTCAAGAAGGTCATTTTCGCCGCCGTCACGCTTGATAACCTGTGAAGCTGCCATTGAATGTTCTCTGATTTTCTCGTGGAGTTCCTGACGGTCGCCGCCACGCTTTACTGCGTCCATCATAATATTCTCGGTTGCCATAAACGGCAGTTCCTTTTTGAGATGCTGTGTGATAACCTTATCATAAACAACCAGACCACTGCTGACATTAAGATAAAGATTAAGAATTGCATCAACGGCAAGGAATGCCTCAGGAACACTGATACGCTTGTTTGCGGAGTCGTCAAGTGTGCGTTCAAACCACTGTGTTGCGGCTGTGATGTAAGGATTAAGCACATCAACCATAACATAGCGTGAAAGTGAAGCCATACGCTCTGAACGCATAGGATTGCGTTTATATGCCATAGCTGATGAACCAATCTGATTTTTCTCAAACGGCTCTTCAACTTCTTTGAGGTGTTGAAGAAGTCTGATGTCGTTAGAGAATTTTGCGGCACTCTGTGCAATTCCGGCAAGAACATTTAAGAACTGACTGTCAAGTTTTCTTGAATAAGTCTGTCCCGAAACCGCAAAGCAAGTTTTGTAACCCATTTTCTGTGCAATTTTGCGGTCAAGTTCCTTAACCTTTTCATGATCGCCGTCAAACAGTTCAAGGAAACTTGCCTGTGTACCGGTTGTTCCCTTTGAGCCGAGAAGTTTTGATTTTGAAAGAAGATATTGTACATCTTCAAGATCCATAAGAAGATCCTGTATCCAGAGTGTTGCACGCTTACCAACTGTTGTAGGCTGTGCGGGCTGAAAATGTGTAAACGCAAGCGTCGGAAGATTTTTATATTGGTCAGCAAATTCAGCAAGTGAACGGATTACGCTGACAAGTTTTTTCTCGACTATGCGAAGAGCCTCAGTCATAATAATTATATCGGTGTTGTCGCCGACATAGCATGAAGTTGCTCCAAGATGGATTATTCCCTTTGCTTTCGGACACTGTACTCCATAAGCATAAACATGTGACATAACATCGTGACGAACTACTTTTTCTCTTTCTTCTGCGACCTCATAGTTTATGTCGTCGGCATGAGCTTTAAGCTCGTCAATCTGCTCCTGTGTGATGTCAAGTCCAAGCTCTTTTTCGGATTCGGCAAGAGCTATCCACAATTTTCGCCATGTTCTGAATTTTTTATCCGGCGAAAAAAGATATTTCATTTCTTTATCTGCATATCTTGACGAAAGCGGAGATTCATAGGTGTCTTTCATTATTATGACCATCCCTTCTTAATTCAGGTTTCATAAAGGGTAATTATGAAACAGTAATTTTTTTAGGCTGTTAAAATTTTATTGCTTTATTTTCCGGTCAAAGTTTACGCCGCCACGCTCTTTGCCTTCAAGCATTTTGTCAGGTATTTTCGTAGGATATTTTCCGGTAAAGCAGGCGGTACATATTCCTGAGTCCTTGTTGAAAACAAGATTTTGCAATTTGTCTGCCGGAAAAAATCCGAGAGTATCTGCACCGGTAAGCTTGCAGATTTCTTCTATTGTATGCTTTACTGCGATAAGTTCCCCTCTTGACGGAATGTCTGTGCCATAGAAACACGGCCAGAGGAACGGCGGTGAGCTGATACGAAGATGTACTTCCTTTGCACCGGCGTCACGCAACATTCTTACTATTCTGTCACAGGTTGTGCCACGAACAATGGAGTCGTCAATTACAACCACACGCTTGCCTTTTACGGTTGAAGTAAGCGGGTTGAGTTTAAGACGGACACTTTTTGCCCTTTCTTTCTGAGTAGGCTTGATGAATGTTCGTCCGATATAGCTGTTCTTTACTATGCCCTTTTCGTATGGTATTCCGGACTCCTCACTGTAACCTATTGCAGCGTCTATACCGGATTCGGGAACTCCGATAACTATATCGGCGTCAACCGGAAATTCTCTTGCAAGGATTCGTCCTGCCTCTTTTCTCGACTCATAAACGCTTATGCCGTCGATAACGGAGTCTGTACGGGCAAAGTAAATATATTCAAATACACAAAGGGATTTTTTTGATTTCTGGGGACAATTTGTTTTTATGGAACGAACACCTGTCGAATCCACAACAACAATTTCGCCCGGTTCAACATCTCTTACAAATTCAGCACCGACTGCGTCAAGTGCAGATGTTTCTGACGCAAAGACAACGGAATTTCCGATTTTTCCCATACACAAAGGACGGAAACCGTGAGGATCTCTTGCGGCAATAAGTTTCTGAGGACTCATTACGAGGAGAGAATATGCACCCTCAATCTGTTTCATCGCCTTTTCTACCGCTGTTTCAACAGAATCGGAGGTTACACGCTCTCTTGCGATAAGATATGCGATTGATTCGGAGTCAATCGTCGTCTGAAAAATTGCCCCTCTGCGTTCAAGTTCCTGACGAATTTCGTAGGCATTTGTAAGATTGCCGTTATGAGCTATTGCAAGAGTACCCTTTACATAACGCATAACAAGCGGCTGTGAGTTTTCACGCACACTGCCGCCTGCCGTTGAGTATCTTACATGGGCTATTGCCATCTGACCGTTAAGGGAATCGAGAATTTCATTATTGAACACTTCGCTGACCAGTCCCATATTCTTGTGACTGGATATAACGCCTCTGTCATTTACGGATATGCCGCAGCTTTCCTGACCTCTGTGCTGTAAAGCAAGAAGTCCGTTATAGCAGGCATACGCAGGTGAAAGAGTATCATCGCCGTATATTCCGAACACACCACATTCTTCGTGGAGTTCTTCGAAAAAATATTCCTGTGAATTTATGCTCAAAAAGTTCACCCCTGAATAAATTGCAGATTTGCAGTGCAGTAATATGCACTGCAATATCTGATGTTTTATAATTCTGAAAACAATTTATCGTAAATTATTTGCCAAGACCTATTCTTCTCATCATTTCGGCATAGGCTTCTTCTACGCCGCCGAGATCTCTGCGGAAACGGTCCTTGTCAAGCTTTTCGTGAGTTTTAATATCCCAGAAACGACAGGTATCAGGTGAAATTTCGTCTGCAAGAATAATCTGACCGTCCTTTGTCTTGCCGAATTCGAGTTTAAAGTCAATCAGTTCAACATTAACACTCTCAAAGAATTCAATCATATATTTGTTGATTTCAAGAGCAAGATTTCTGATTGTGTCTATTTCTTCCTGAGTAGCGGCACCTATTGCAACGGCGTGTGAGTCGTTAATCATAGGATCACCGAGAGCGTCGTCTTTGTATGAAAATTCAAGAACAGGACATTTAAGCTCCGTACCCTCTTCAAGACCAAGACGCTTTGCCATACTGCCGGCTGCTTTGTTTCTTATAATAACTTCAAGAGGAACAATTTTTACATGCTTTACAACAGTTTCTCTGTCATTGAGTTCTTCAACAAAATGAGTAGGAATACCTTTTTCTGCAAGAAGTTTGAACATAAAGTTCGACATTCTGTTATTCACAACGCCCTTACCAGTAATTGTACCCTTTTTAAGACCGTTGAATGCGGTTGCGTCGTCCTTATATTCTACTATACAATAGTCAGGATCGTTTGTTGCGTAAACTTTCTTTGCTTTACCTTCGTACATAAGCTGTGCTTTTTCCATAGTGGATTACTCCTCCCGAAATATAAAAATCGTCAAAAAAGACTTCAAAAACAACTTTAATTATACAACCTGAGCGGCATTTAAGCAAGCAATTATATCCGTTTAAAATTTTTTTGCACATTTACACTATTTTTCGCCTTTGTTTTTAGTATTTTCTCTATATTTTACACAATTTTTTCTTTTTTTATTTTATAATTTAACAGTAAACAGATACTATTTTTTTATTTTATTATCATAATAATACCCTGATCTTTACAACAGAAACAACAAAAATTAAAATCGGGTAATTAGTCAACAAATTTTATCTTGATAAAGTAAAAAAATCGTGATAAACTTACTATTGCATCAAAGTCGATGCAATAGCATACTTTTTGCGACTTTGGGCATAAGTATGCTTTTTAATTTTTTAAATTTTTTAAGGAGTGACAAAGATGTCATATGTAAGCGAACAGCTTGAAAAAGTAATTGCAAAAAACCCTGCACAGCCTGAGTTCGTACAGGCAGTAAAAGAAGTTCTTGAATCTCTGGAACCTGTTATCGAGCAGAATCCTCAGTATGAGGCTGCCGGAATTCTCGAAAGAATTACAGAGCCTGAAAGACAGCTTATGTTCAGAGTTCCGTGGGTTGACGACAACGGTAAGGTTCAGGTAAACAGAGGCTTCCGTATTCAGTTCAACAGTGCTATCGGACCTTACAAGGGCGGACTTCGTCTTCACCCGTCAGTAAACCTTGGTATCATCAAGTTCCTCGGTTTTGAACAGATTTTCAAAAACTCACTCACAGGTCTTCCTATCGGCGGCGGCAAAGGCGGTGCTGACTTTGATCCTAAGGGCAAGAGTGACAGAGAAATTATGGCATTCTGCCAGAGCTTTATGACAGAGCTTTACAGACATATCGGAAAAGATACTGATGTTCCTGCCGGTGATATTGGTACAGGTGCAAGGGAAATCGGATATATGTTCGGACAGTACAAAAGACTTACAAACAGCTATGAGGGTGTTCTCACAGGAAAAGGTCTTAACTACGGCGGTTCACTTGCAAGAACAGAAGCAACAGGCTACGGTCTGCTTTATCTTACAAGAGAAATGCTCAAAGACAACGGCGTTGACATCAGCGGCAAGACAGTCTGCGTTTCAGGTGCCGGTAATGTTGCTATTTATGCTACTGAAAAGGCTACACAGATGGGTGCAAAGGTTGTTACTCTCTCTGACTCAACAGGCTGGATTTATGACGCTGAGGGTATTGACCTTGACGCTGTAAAGGAAATCAAAGAAGTTAAGAGAGCAAGACTTTCAGAGTACACAAAGTATCGTCCAAACGCTCAGTACACAGAAGGCAAGTTTATGTGGACAATTCCTTGTGATGTTGCACTTCCATGTGCTACACAGAACGAGCTTGATGTTGAGGCTGCAAAGAACCTTGTTAAGAACGGCGTTATCGCTGTTGCTGAGGGTGCTAATATGCCTACAACTCTTGAAGCTACAAAGATATTCCTTGACAACAAGATTCTCTTTGCTCCGGGTAAGGCTGCTAATGCCGGCGGTGTTGCTACATCTGCTCTTGAAATGTCACAGAACAGCATGCGTCTTTCATGGACATTTGAAGAAGTTGACGCAAAACTCCAAGACATTATGGTTAATATCTACCACAATATTGCAAATGCTGCTGAAAAGTACGGCTACAAGGGCAACTATGTAGTAGGTGCAAATATCGCAGGCTTTGTTAAGGTTGCAGATGCTATGATTGCTCAGGGTGTAGTTTGATAATAAATTATCGTAATACTTAATACTCTTTAAAATTTTTACAGCCATACTTCCGGATTCGGAGGTATGGCTGTTGTTTTTGATTATGAAATTCATATTGACATCTTTAATTACTTGTGATTTAATAAAATTGCTTGTTGCCTGTGTCGGTTTAAATTATCCGATTAAATTTTTAAAGGTGATATTTATGATAAATAATTTAATGATTGCATACGAAACAAATTCAATTCTTAAAACTGGAACATATGTTGCCGAATCAAAAAGCATAATGCTTGATAAAGATAACATACAAAAGGTTGTTCTTTACCCCGATAATCAAAACATTCAATCAAAATCAACCAATAAATATAATACAAAATATTATGTTTATGAACGAGATACAACAACTGCGGTTTTTAAATGCCCTGTGCCTCAGAAATGTGCTGTGCTTAACTTTGCATCGGCAAAAAATGCCGGAGGAGGCTTTCTTACGGGTGCAAATGCTCAGGAAGAAAATCTGTGCAGAAGTTCATCTCTCTATGCATCAATCGGCAGTGATGCGGCAAAACCTATGTATGAGTACAATCATCAGCACAAAAGCATATTCTATTCGGATTATATGCTTTTTTCACCGAATGTCACATTTTTCAGGGAATTCAACGGAAAACTTACCGCTGATTTTACCAATGTATCTGTTATTACCGCAGCGGCTGTAAACTGCAATATAGCCGACCCTGTTAAAAATGCTGATAAAATACGGGAAATTATGCAACGAAGAATAAGAAAAATTTTTGATATTGCTATTCAGAACAATAAAACTTATCTCATTCTCGGTGCGTGGGGCTGCGGTGTTTTCAAACAAGATGCATGGGATATTGCAAAGGACTTTAAAACTGTACTTGCGGAAGAAAAGTACGCAAACGCATTTAAAACAGTTGAATTTTCTGTTTTGTGCGGTCGTCATAAAGAAAATCTGACTCCGTTCAATAAATGCTTTAAGGCATCAAGATAACCTGAAAAATCTCCGTTGTTATTACATAATAGCAGCGGAGATTTTGTTATCTGTTTTTGATTATTCCGACTTTTTTGTCGTGTATTTTTATCGCCTGATTGTAGGCAGAGAGCATATTTTTTGCCATAGTTTCGGTGCTTGTACCGTTAAGCGTTCTTCTGACGACATTTTTCAGAATATGCTTTTGTGCCGTTGTCATAGACGCAAGTTTTTTCAGTCTGTCAGCAAAATCAACCTGAGTTATATATACAAAACCGTTTACGCCGTTTTGTATCATAGAATAACTGTATTTTTCCTTGTCTTCCCTTATGAGTACAGGCAGTCCGCACGCAACAGCCTCTGAAACCGACATTGACATAAGGCTGTCGTCAGATGAACATACATAAACATCACAGGCGGCATAAACTTCGGGCATTATCGAATGTGCCAATGAACCGCTGAATTTAACACGGTCGGTAATATTCAGTTTTTTGCATACCGATTTAAGATATTCGGTTTCTGTTCCGTCACCTACGATAAGAAGCTGAATATTATCCGACGGTTTTATGTATTTGGAAAAGGCACTCAAAATAAATTCAATATTTTTTTCAACACTCAAATCCCCCGAAAAAACCGCAACTTCCGAATTGATGTTAAACCCGAACCGCTGACGCATTTTGACTATTGTCTGCGGTGTTATACGCTTGTAATCAAAATATTCCATATCGGTGTTCATAGGTATCATAGTCACCCTGCGGTTTCTGTCGGCTTTCTGTACAAACAATGACGCACGCCTGCATGATGAGGTTATCACATCGGCATTATCAATCATATCACAAAAATGCTTTTTTTCAAAAAAAGTTCTGATATTCCATAATGTTTTTGATTTGCTGCATGCAAACCTGTCCATAAAAAAGTCGTGTATTGTAAATACCACAGGGCAGTTGAGTTTGTCGGCAATCAATAAACCCATATATCCGATTTTTGTATCGGTATTGATATGTACAACATCGGGATGAAAACTGCATATAAAATCTATAACTTTGCGGTCATCGTATTTTTTACAGGCATAGCCGTATTTATTGTTTGCTTTTTTTGCCGGACATCTTATTATTCCGTCCTTGAAAACGGCTTTTTCCGCATGCAGAGATGAGGTTACAATAAGCACCTGATTTGAAAGTGAGCACAGTCCTGTTTTAAGCACCTCAACATAACTTGATATTCCGCATACATACGGAGAAAGCACTTCCGTAAAAATTACAATACGCATTTCGTCACCGCCTGAATTTTTTATCTTATTATAACATAATCATTTGATATAAAAAAGAGATTTTATCAAATTTATTGATATAAAAACAAAAATACTCTTTAAAAACATTACGAAATAGGTTATAATGTATATATTGTAAAAATAATAGAAAGCAGGTGCTTTTATGGAGAACAGATTTTCAGTAACACTTTCAAAGATTATAAAAGAACTTGAACTTGATGTAGAATATATGCCTAAAAATCCCGAAGAAATACTCATTTATTCACGAGAGGTCAACAGACCCGGACTGGAACTTACAGGATTTCTGGATTATTTTGATAATTCAAGAATGATTATTTTCGGAAATACCGAGAATAGCTACCTTAACCGTTTCAGTTCTGAACAGCGTTTTCATGTGCTGGACAGGATTTTTGCCTTGCAGCCTCCTGCAATAATCGTGACGAGAAACATCATTCCTTACGGAGAACTTATGTCTGCCGCCGAAAAATATCAGATACCCGTACTGCGTTCAGGTGAACCTACTTCGGCAATAACGGCGGCATTGGTGTCTTTCCTCAATGTTGAGCTTGCTCCCCGTGTGACAAGACACGGCGTACTTGTTGAAGTTTATGGTGAAGGACTTCTGCTTGTCGGCGACAGCGGCGTCGGAAAAAGCGAAACCGCAATAGAACTTATCAAGCGTGGTCATCGTCTTATTGCTGACGACGCTGTTGAAATCAGGCGTGTTTCAAAAAATTCACTCGTAGGTTCTGCCCCCGAAAATATACGCCATTTCATCGAACTCAGAGGTATCGGTATAATAAATGCAAGACGCATATTTGGTATGGGCTCGGTTAAAATGACCGAAAAAATTGATATGGTAATAAATCTTGAAATCTGGGACAACAAAAAAGTATATGACCGTATGGGAATGAGCAACGAAATGACCGAAATTCTTGGAAATGAAGTGCCGATTCTCACAATACCGGTAAAGCCCGGTCGTAACCTTGCGGTTATTATTGAGGTTGCCGCTATGAACAACCGTCAGAGAAAAATGGGTTATAATGCGGCACAGGAGCTTTTTGCGGCTCTCGGACTTGAATATCCCGAAGAACAGGAAGAAAAAAAGGTCATTAAGGAACTTGAATTTTAATAAAATATATACGACATAATTTATACTATTTCTTTTATGAGTGACTGATGTCAGTTTTATGTCACGAATTTCAACAGAAAACTGACAGCGGAGATACTATGCCCTTTTTTGAATTTTTGCCAGTTCTTGCGGCTATGATTTAAAAGAAACGGTATTGTTCTTTTGCGTATTAAATTTATGAATTTTATGAGGTATTGTTTATGATAAATCCTGAATTTCTTGAATATATAAAATCAGAAAATACTGAGATATTTACCGACGAACCTATGAACCTCCACACAAGTTTTCGTATAGGCGGCAACGCAGAATGTTTTTGCGAAGTGAAAAACACAGACGCACTCTGCAAAGTTATGTGTGCCTGTAAAAAATACAATGTGCCTTATTTTATTCTCGGTCTTGGCTCAAATCTTCTGGTTTCGGACAACGGAATTAAAGGCGTAGTTATAAAACTCGGCGGTGATTTCACGAAAATAACTATGCCTGATGAAAACACGGTAAAATGCGGTGCAGGAGTGACACTGGCAGGACTTTGCGTATTCGCACGAAACAAGTCACTCGGCGGACTGGAATTTGCGTGGGGTATTCCCGGTTCTGTCGGCGGTGCAGTATATATGAACGCAGGTGCCTACGGAGGAGAAATCAAAGATGTTGTAACAAGCTGCGATTATATGGACAGCGACGGAAACATAAAATCATTCAGCGGTGAAGAATTGGATTTTTCTTACCGTCATAGTGCTTTTTCGGACAACAACTATGTTATTATTGATGTAACCTTTCATCTTGAACCAAAAAGTCAGGCTGAAATATGCTCCCGTATGGACGAACTTATGAACCGACGCAAAACTAAACAACCACTTAATCGTCCGAGTGCAGGAAGTGTTTTTAAACGCCCCGAAGGACATTTTGCCGCAGCCCTTATTGAAAACTGCGGACTTAAAGGCTTTTCGATAGGCGACGCACAAGTAAGCGAAAAACATTCAGGCTTTATAATCAACAACGGTAACGCCAAGGCAGAAGATGTAAAACAGCTTGTTGAACATATCAAAAAAGTTGTCAGGGAAAAAACCGGCATTGAGCTTTGCTGTGAGATAAAATACATTGAATAAGGATAAAAACAAGTTTTACTAACGCTCTTAACAAAGTCAGGGGATTGAATTTTATGGAATTTATTATTATTACAGGTCTGTCAGGTGCAGGCAAGTCGATTGCAATGAGAAATATGGAGGATATAGGCTACTACTGTGTGGACAATATTCCTCCTATGCTTGTTTCAACATTCTATGAACTTTGCGAAAAATCATCGGACAAACATATGAAGAAAATTGCCGTTGTCACCGATATTCGTGCTGGTGATGTTTTTGACAATCTTTTTGAATCTCTCGACAAACTCAAAGCGGCAAACAAAAAATATAAAATTCTTTTTCTTGACGCTCGTGACGATGTGCTTTTAAGACGCTACAAGGAAACAAGAAGAAAACATCCGCTGAGCGACAACTATCTCGGTTCAACTGAGGAGGCTGTACATCTCGAAAGAGAAATACTTATGCCAGTCAAAGCCCGTGCAGATTATGTAATTGATACATCTTTGCTTTCCCCTACTCAGCTTAAAGAGCGGATTACATCGCTTTTTTTGGGTAATGCGTCAATGGGAATGACGGTAACCTGTATGTCGTTCGGGTTCAAGTACGGTCTGCCGTCAGAGGCAGATTTGGTATTTGATGTACGGTGTCTGCCTAACCCTTTTTATATACCTGAGTTAAAGCACCACACAGGTCTTGATTCGTGCGTATATGACTATGTTATGAAATTTGACCAGTCAAAAGGCTATGCTGAGCGTATGCTCTCTCTTGTCGATTACTCACTGCCGCTGTATCTTTCAGAGGGAAAGAGTCAGCTTGTCATCGCTGTTGGCTGTACAGGCGGAAAACACCGTTCTGTAACATTTACAAGGGTACTCTATGACCATATTCTCGAAACAGGTCATCGTGTTATTGTACACCACAGAGATATAGAAAAAAATTAACGGTGATAAATATGTCATTTTCAAAAGAAACAAAAACTGAATTATGCAAAATGCAGATACATAACAAAGAAGAATCGACAGCTATGGTATATGGAATGGTGCTTTTTTCAAGAACCTTTTCGGCGTCGTCGCTGTCGCTTACAACAGAATGTCAGCCTGTTGCGAGAACTTTTTCTGAAATGCTTTCATCTCTTACCGGAACAATAGTTGAGCTTGAAATAAATCTTACAAGACGAGGCGGAGAAAACAAAATTTTTTCGCTTTCAGTTCCGGATAAAAATGAATGTGCAAAAATCTATGATTTTTTCGGTCATAGTCCTAAGCAACTCAATTTAAGAATTAACAGGGCAAATATAGATAACGATGACTGTATGGCACTGTTTCTGAGAGGTGCTTTTCTTGCCTGCGGTAATGTAACCGACCCTCAGAAAGATTATCATCTTGAATTTGTTGTGCCGCACAAGAATCTTGCGTCAGACCTCGAAAAAGTAATTTCGGAAATTGATGAAATAAACACAGAACCGCATATCGTCAACAGGAAAGGCAGCTATATCGTTTATATAAAGGGCAGTGAAAACATCGCTGATATGCTGACATATATGGGTGCACCGATGGCGTCGCTGACAATTATGCAGAAAAAAATGCTGAAATCCGTGCGTAACAATATCAATCGAAAAATAAATTCTGAAACCGCAAACATCAACAAAACGGCGACAGCCTCCGCAAAACAGCTTTATGCAATAAACATTATCAAAGAAAAGCGTGGACTGAATTATCTTCCTGACGACCTTAAAGCTCTTGCAATTATAAGACTTGAAAATCCTGAATATAATCTGCGTGAGCTGGGTGCTGCTCTCACACCGCCGATAAGCCGTTCAGGAGTAAATCACCGTTTGCAGCGTATAATGAATATTGCGGAGGAGTTAAGCGAAAAATGACAGCGGCAGTTAGTTTTTTATATTCTTTTATTTATGACGGTTTACCGGTTTCGCTATTGATTTTGCCTGTTTATTTATTTATGAGGGTAGTTTTTCTTACTGAAAAAAAACACCTGAATGTTTTTTATAAAATAAACTTTAACCGTGAAATAGTAATGCTTGGTTTTTTTATTTTTATTGTTCATTTGTTTGTTCAGACTTTCGTTGTAAACAGAGGTCTGAATGAGTTGAATCTTATTCCTTTTTATATAATTATCCAGCAGATAAAGGAAATGTCATTCAACGAATACACATTCAGAATTTTTATTCTTAATGTTATAGGAAATGTTATGATATTTGCACCGATAGGAATGTTTGCACCCTATCTTTTCAAAACCGATTTAAAGCATACAGCATGGCTGGGGTTTCTTATTTCTCTTACAATAGAGGGAGGTCAGCTGCCTTTGCCACGCACAACTGATGTTGACGACCTTATCCTTAATACATTGGGTGCTGTAACAGGATACGGAATTTATAAGCTTTTAAAGAAAATGAACAAAATTGAAATCTGATATATTTTTAAGAATGGAGTTTATTTATGGATATTAAAACTGCTGAAAAAGAGGCTGAAAAGCTCAGAGCCGAAATACTTTATCACAACGACAGGTACTATAATCAGGATTCGCCCGAAATAAGCGACTATGATTATGATATGATGCTTAAAAGATTAGAGGAAATTGAAACGGAGTTCCCGTCACTCATCACTCCCGACTCCCCTACTCAGAAAGTCGGCGGACAGGCAGGTGCAAAATTTTCGCCGGTCGAACACAAAGTGCCTATGGAAAGTCTGCACGATTCTTTTTCACCGCAGGAAATCCGTGATTTTGATGAGCGTGTCCGTGAAACAGTAAGAGAACCCGTATATGTTGTAGAACCTAAAATCGACGGTTTGTCCGTTTCAGCAGAATACAGAAACGGTATTTTTGTTCGTGGTTCAACCCGTGGCGACGGTCTTGTAGGAGAAGATATAACCGAAAATCTTAAAACAATAAAATCTCTGCCGATGAAACTCAACAAGCCTGTTCCGTTTATTGAAGTTCGTGGTGAAGTTTATATGTCAAATGAAAGTTTTGAAAGATTGACGGCACATCAGGAGGAAAACGACGAAAAACCGTTCAAAAATCCACGAAATGCCGCCGCCGGTTCACTTCGTCAGAAAAATGCAAAAATAACAAAAGAGCGTGACCTTGATATTTTTGTGTTCAATGTTCAGCAGATTGAGGGCGAAACTCTGACAAGCCACAAACAATCGCTTGACTATCTCAGCGAACTCGGATTTACTACTCTGCCGTTTTATCATAAATGCTCCGATGTTGATGAAGTGCTTGAAAAGATAAACGACATTGGCGAAAACCGTGGAAAGCTGTCTTTTCAGATTGACGGAGCAGTTATTAAAGTTGATGACTTTGCACAGAGAAAAATCCTCGGCAGTACGGCAAAGTTTCCGAAATGGGCTGAGGCGTATAAATATCCGCCGGAAGAAAAGGAAACCGAACTTCTTGATGTCGAAATAAATGTCGGAAGAACAGGCGTACTCACTCCTACGGCAATTTTTGCACCTATTACTCTTGCAGGCACTACCGTCAGCAGAGCAACTCTGCACAACGAGGATTTCATAAGAGAAAAAGATATTCGTATCGGTGATACTGTAATTCTGAGAAAAGCCGGAGAAATTATCCCTGAGGTTGTATCCGTTGTAAAACACAAGGACGGTTCTGTGCCGTTTTGTATGCCAGACAGATGTCCGTCGTGCAATTCCCCTGTTTCATACGAGAACGGCGAATCGGCTTTAAGATGTACAAACACAGACTGCCCTGCACAGCTTATGCGTCACCTGATACACTTTGTTTCCCGTGACGCTATGGATATTGACGGCTTGGGTGAGGCTGTACTGAAACAGTTGGTTGACAATAAAATTATTTCGTCGCCGCTCGACCTTTACAGACTGAAAAAAGAGGATATTCTCAGACTTGAACGAACAGGCGAAAAATCAGCCGATAATCTTCTCTCGGCTATCGAAAAATCAAAAAACAACGACTTATACCGTCTTGTTTTTGCACTCGGCATAAGGCATATAGGACAGCGTGCCGCAAAACTGCTTTCAAATCATTTCGCTACGCTTGACAATATTGCAAAGGCAACCGCCGCTGAAATTTCTGAAATTGAGGGTTTCGGAAATATTATGGCTGAGGGCGTTGAAAATTATTTTTCACTCGATGAATCAAAAAAACTTATTGAGGAAATAAAAGAACTCGGAATAAATACAGAAAATAAGACTGCTCCGTCTGCACAAACTCAATCAAGCGTCTTTGCAGGAAAAACATTTGTAATTACAGGCACCTTGCCGACATACAAGCGGACAGAGGCGGCGGCAATTATCGAGAGTCTTGGCGGTAAAGTTTCGTCAAGCGTATCAAAAAAGACAGACTTTGTCCTTGCCGGTGACGAGGCTGGAAGCAAGCTGACAAAAGCTCAACAGCTCGGCATTACCGTAATTGATGAGGCTGAATTTATAAAAATGCAGTCGTCTGCTGAATAAAGGCGGTTAAACAGATGTTCAAAAAGTTTATAAAAGCATACGGAAAAAAATTATGGCATAATATAAAGCTGTTCTTAAAATGGACGGTTATTTCAATAATTGTCGGACTTGTTGTCGGCGGATTCAGTACATTATTCGCTTTTTGTATGAACGCCGCAACGGGTTTTCGTGAAAAAAATGATTATATAATTTATTTTCTGCCGCTTGCCGGTATTGTTACGGTATTTCTTTACAGTGTTTTTAAATACAAAAACGACAAGGGTACGAACCTCGTTATCTCAACAATTCATGCTCAAAGCGAAATTCCCTTTAAAATGGCACCGCTGATATTTATTTCTACAATTCTTACGCATTTGTTCGGCGGTTCGGCAGGTCGTGAGGGTGCTGCTTTACAGCTTGGAGGAAGTATCGGAAGTCAGCTCGGAAAATGGTTCAAAGTTGATGACGCTGACAAGCGTGTTGTAATTATGTGTGGTATGAGTGCGGCGTTTGCGGCTGTGTTTGGTACACCTATGGCGGCGGCTGTCTTTTCAATGGAAGTTGTAAGCATAGGCGTAATGTATTATGCCGCCCTTGTTCCCTGCGTTTTTTCGTCGCTTATTGCATCGTATTTTGCAACGAATTTCGGCATAAGAGGCGAGAATTTCAGCTTTATTGAATTTCCAACGCTTGATATTCTCAGTGCAGCTGAAATAGTCGCTCTTGCGGCGATTTGTGCGGCTGTGAGCGTTCTTTTTTGTATTCTTCTTCATACTACCGGTGACCTTTTCAGAAAATATCTCAAAAATCCGTATTTGAGAATTTTTCTTGCAGGCTCTGCCGTTGTTATATTAACGCTTGTTCTGAACACGCACGACTATAACGGTGCAGGTATTCCCGTAATTACGAAGGCTCTTCAAGGCGAGGCTCTCCCCTATGCTTTTATAGTCAAAATGATTTTTACAGCCATTACCATTGAGGCAGGTTTCAGAGGCGGCGAAATTGTTCCGTCGTTCTTTATCGGTGCAACTCTCGGCTGTACATTCGGTAATCTTGTCGGATTTTCTCCGTCTGTATGTGCCGCTGTCGGACTGATTGCACTTTTCTGCGGCGTTACAAACTGCCCTGTTACATCAATACTAATCAGTTTTGAGCTTTTTGGTGCAGGCGGTATTCCCTACTTTATGATTGCTGTTGCAGTAAGCTATTTTTTGTCGGGATATTACGGACTTTATCACGACCAGACAATAGTATATTCAAAATACAAGGCTAAGTATCTTAACAGAAAAGCAAGACAATGAGATAAATTATAAAAATTCTTAAAATTTCCTGATATTTTCTCAGAAAATACAAATACTAACT
>JBJFIB010000043.1:0-3602 GCA_051894195.1 Acutalibacteraceae bacterium | reverse complement strand
TCATCAAGAATAATAAACTCAGGGTCGCCGACAAGTGCCATCGCAATTCCGAGTCTTTGTTTCATACCGAGTGAAAAATCCTTTGCCTTTTTCTTGCCTGTATCGCTAAGACCTACGACTTTCAGGATTTCATCAATGCCTTTTTTGTCTGCATTAAGCATTGTGCAGTACAGGTCAAGATTTTCATAAGCTGTCATATTCGTATAAAGTGACGGACTTTCAATAAGACTGCCGATTTTCTTTCTTGCAATCTGGATATTATCATCTCCAAGAAGTTTAAAGCTGCCAGAAGTTGCCTGTGCAAGTCCGAGTATAAGTCGGATAAATGTGGTTTTTCCTGCACCGTTTTTTCCGACAAAGCCGTAAATCTCGCCTTTTTTTATATTAAGGCTTACCTTATCCACAACATTTATTCCGCCGTAGTTTTTTGTGAGTTCGTTGGTTTGAAGAACATAGTCCATAAACATACCTCCGTTGATTATAAAAATTTTTTAATCGTACTTTTCCTCAATCTCAATAATTATTCTTGATTTTTCAAGATACATTATTGTAAAGACTTCTCCTCTTTCAGCCTCGTCGTGCATTTTTGCAAATTCTTCAATGCTGAGTGCCTTGCCGTGAATATAGCCGTCATCAAGTTTTATCCTGTAATTTACGGTCATCTGAAAATATCCGTCCTCCATCTCGAACACAGGAACAAGTTCAACTGTTTTGTATGCACGGTTTTCAATGTCCTCTTTTGCGACAGACTGTATTGCAAGCGGAAAACCCTTGATTTTTCTTTTTGCGGTTTCTCTGGTCATAAGCACTTCTCCTTTTTTCTTATTGTCGTTTTCAAAAAATCCTTATCGGCTTTCTGCACACGGTAAGAATCGCATATTTTTCTTATTGTGCGGTTGTATATATCGTCATCAAGAACACCGCTAAGAAGAAAAGACTTTGTTTCTGCCGGAAATTTCACATAACAAACAGACACCGCCCACGCAACAGCCATTGATGAATAGTATTCGGTTGTTTTAATTTCGGACAGGCGTTTTAATGTATATTCAATATACTCCTCATCAACAAAATAATCAAGCATAATTACTGCACCGAACCGCTGATAAAATTCCTTGTCCGAACGGCAGTAAGGCTCGATAAATTCCCACATCAGTGCTTTATTTTTCTGTATGAATTTCAGCGACGCACAAAAGCTGTCACACACAGACCAGTTATTTATATGCGGCACAAAACCGGAGATAAGTTCAAGACGCTTATCTGTATCAAGCTTTAATGCACCGATAATCATACCTCTCAGCATTGTTTCTTCAAAATATTTATCCTCTCCGTCAAGAGAAGACAATCCGTCAGACACGGCAATTTCAGATGCTAATTTTCTTAATTGCGGCAGTCTTACACCGAGCATATTATCACTGTTTGGCACAAGTGCTGACGAAAACTCCCTATATTTATTTTCCGAGAGAGATATTAACTTTTCTCTGATTTCCTGTTTCATAAGGCTGTCCTTTAATGTTAATAGGCTGAATTTACTATACATATTGTATATTTTGTTTATATTATACTTATAGCATTATACTTATTGTATTTTTATAGATTATTATACTATAATTTATATTTTATCGTATAATTATTATACTTTTAGTATTTATTTATATTATAATACCATTTGTCAACAACAAAGTCATACAGTAAATATACAAATCGTAATTTAATAAAATTATATACAATAAGTATCAAACATTTCAAATACTAATAGTATTTTGCTCTGAATAATTACATTTAGTATATTATACTTAATGTCTATATAAAGTATAATATACATTTTGTATATTATCTGAATATTTCTTTTCAAGATTAAGAAGATACTTTTTTATTTCAAGTCCTGCCGAATATCCTTTAAGACTGCCGTCAGCACCGATTATACGGTGACAAGGGATAAAAATCAATATCGGGTTTTTATTGTTCGCATTTCCGACAGCACGGACAGAATTTGGCTTATTTATTTTCTGTGCTATATGCTTGTATGTTTCGGTAGTGCCATAGTCCACCTGCTGAACAGCCCTATATACCGATTTTTCAAAATCTGTTCCGCTGATTTCAAGCGGCAAGTCAAATTCCTTTCGACTGCCGCTTAAATACTCTTTAAGCTGTGATGATGCCAAAAAAATAACTTCCGTTTCAGATTTTTGTACTGACGGAATTTCTGAGGCAAAACGCAAATCTGTTATAAATCCGTTTTCTTCTGCTATTGATATATTTCCTATGTCGGTACTGTATGTATAATAATATTTCATTCTTCAAAAATCGCTTTCATTCTCGTATTGATTTACAACATCAATAAACATCTGACCGTAACGCCTTATTTTTTCTTCGCCCATACCGCTGATTTTGCTTAAATCCGTAATTTTTCTCGGTCTGTATGCCGCAATTTCTCTTAGTGTTGAGTCACTCACCACAGCATACAAAGGTACACCGTTATTTAACGCAAGTTTAAGCCGCTGTTTTCTCAGGCGTTCAAACAATGCCTCGTCAACAAAGAGTTTCTTTGAATCCGCACGGATAACAGCATGGTCGGAATAGCTGTCGGCACTGTCGCCGTTGCATACACTGCAATTATTGCACGGCGGAGTAAATCTCTCACCGAAATATTCCAGAATTCTCTTACGCAAACACACACTTGTTGATGTCGAGTAAAAGGTCATAAGTTTCAGCTTTTCGAGTTCGCTTTCAAGATACTGCTGTTTTTGTTCATCATTCATATTTTCGCTGTCGGCACTTTTTTTGATAAAAAATTCATTAAGCTTTACATCTCTGCCACTGTAAAGAAGAATACACTCCGACGGTTCTCCGTCACGACCTGCACGACCTGCCTGCTGATAATATTCTTCCATATTCTGCGGCATATTGTTGTGAATAACATACCGTACATTCGGCTTGTCGATACCCATACCAAAGGCGTTTGTCGCAACAATAATTTTTGTGCGGTCATATATAAATTCATTCTGATTGTGCGTTCTGTCGTTGTCACTCATTCCGGCGTGATAAGGCAATGCGGAATATCCGTTGTCGATAAGCATAGCGGCAATTTCGTCAACAGCCTTTCGGGTTGCACAGTATATTATGCCTGATTTATCTTCATTTTTTGAAACATAATTCAATATAAAGCGGTTTTTGTCCAAAGGCTTGTATATGCCGAAAAACAAATTTTTCCTGTCAAAACCTGTTGTCAGCGTAAACGGATTTTTAAGTTTAAGGTTGCCTGTTATGTCATTCTTTACTCTTTTTGTAGCTGTCGCCGTAAAAGCCGCAACAACAGGTCGGTTCGGCAGTTTGTCGATAAAATCCGCAATCTGCATATAACTCGGTCTGAAATCGTGTCCCCATTGTGAAATACAGTGTGCCTCGTCAACCGCAATAAGCGATATTTTCTGATTACAGGCAAAGTCAATAAAACTATCCGTTGTCAGTCTTTCGGGGGCAACATAGATAATTTTATATACTCCTTTTCGTGCATTTGCTATTGCCATATCCATTTGTCGTGGCGTCAGTGAACTGTTAAGGTATGCCGCACGAACTCCCATTGAAATCAAGGCTCTTACCTG
>JBJFIB010000042.1:0-3620 GCA_051894195.1 Acutalibacteraceae bacterium | reverse complement strand
GTACAGGGCAGTATGCACAAGGATTTAAACATAAGATACAGCACTTACAATGAAAACAGCAAAGAATATGCCGCTTTGCTTTCATCAATAGACAAAGACAAAATCCTTAAAGCATATTCTGTAAGCCTTACTGATAATGACGGCAACTATATTCCGACTGAATTATGGTGTCAGGGTTCGTGCAGAATTTCAGTGCCTGTTGATAAGGAGAATGTTCAGCTTGTCGGCATAGATACTGACGGTCAGATTACTTACTGCAAGCCTGATTCTGTTGAAAACGGAACAGCAGTATTCACAGTTTCTTATCCTATGTCATTTGCCATTGTCGAAACGGCAACAAATAATAATAGTGATTCGGACAATCCGGCAAACAGCAACACAACCGTTCCGACAGGCGAAACAACATATGTTGCAGTATATCTGCTTGTTGCAATACTTTCACTTGCGGTGATTATCACTATAAAAAGAAGGAAAAGAATTGGATAACACAAAAGAAAAATCAAACAAAAAACTGTTTATTATTTCTTTAATCTCAATACTTGTTGTCACGGCTCTGGTTATCGGCGGAATAGTTGTTTATAACAGCTTTTTCGCCGAAAAGCCGACAGCTTCCGACGGTGTTGTCGGAAAAGTCACTGACGGCTGGGACACAGGTCTTGAAGAAGAAAGTTCCAAACAGAAAAAAGGCGTTCAGATTCCCGGTTACGACACCGCCGTAATGAACTCAGGTGATAAAAGTCTGCATTTGAGTATCGGTAATCCAAAGGATAATGAGTGCGGATTTTATGCAACGCTGAAACTTGATGACGGAACAGTGCTTTATAAGTCCGAACTGCTTAAACCAGGCTACGGACTGACGGAGGTTCCGCTGTCGAAAACTCTCGCAAAGGGAACATATACCGCAATGGTTGTTTATCAGTGTGTTACTCTTGACGAGAAAGAAACACCGCTTAATGCCGCCGAATCTGAATTTAAACTTATTGTTAAGTGATTATGAAATACCGTAAAACACGGATTTCTTATCAATAAAATTTTATTTATGAAAGGATTGTTTTTCTATGAAAACTAAAAAAATTATCTCTGTAATGCTTGCGTCAGCACTTGCCGCAACCGCTGTTGTTTCAGCGTCAGCTTTAACTCTCACAGATGTAACTCCCGAAAATTCTGTTGAGGTAAAAGCAAACATTGTAGATCCCGGTTATGTAAGCTATACAATCACAATTCCTGATAGTGCTGATTTCGGTGAGCTTACAATGCCTGAAAACACTGATACTGACCACTATGTATTCAGCAATTTTAATGTTACGGCAACCGAACTCAATATAAAAAGCAATCAGGCAGTAACTGTTTATATGAAGGACAGTTGTTCGGATTTTGCAACAGACGGTCAGTTCTGCATTTCACAAAAAGATGCAGCAGACCCATTCAAGATAAACTATGATGTTTATACAGGTACAGTTGACGACTCTAATGTTGACCCTTCCAAAGCTATAAACAGTACTGGTACTTCCGGAAATTACGGCTATCACATCAGTACATTCTTATACGGTTCAACGGGAAACACAGAGGAGTTTACTCTCGCTTTGAACCAGAACGCTCTTTATGGTAAGGAGTATTCTGCTATTGCAGGCGATTACAGCGGTACAATCGTATTCCACAGTGCATTGGTTGAGCGATAACGGCTGATTTTTACTGATTTAATCTGATATGAAAAGGATTAAAATTGACAGGTTCCTGTGCCTGTTTCTTGCGGTGGTATTCTTAATGCTTTCTGCGGTTTCATTAACTTCTTTTGCGGCTCGGAATGAAGGAAACATGGAAGTTACCGCACATATTGAAGCACCATCTGCCGAAAGTTCACAGCCTGAAAGCAGTGTTGCCGACAGCTCTGCCGCACAGGACAGCGGTGATGTTCCCACAGGAGATACAATGCATTATTATGTTGTAATTGCTTTGCTTTTACTCATAATTTCAGTGTCTGTAATACTTTTCTGCAATAAAAAGGACAGGAACAAACATAACTTATAGCATTATTGCTTTGCCCCAAAAACAGCAATATATATAATTATCCTCAAAGAAAACGGCTTGACACCTGAAAAATACAGATGTCAAGCCGTTTTTGAATGTTTGAAGTTTATCTGAAATTAAAGTGACGCACCAAAATCACTTACAACATATTGTCCTGTAAGTGCCTTTGAATTGTCCGACGCAAAGAATTCAATTATGTTTGCAACATCTTCCGCCATACAGGGTTTGAGTTTGAGGTCAGCGTGTTTACTCATAGCACCCATCATACGCATATCAAGAGTTTCCTGTTTCATACCCATTGTCATAGGTGTAACGATAGTGCCGGGGCATACTGCATTACAGCGAATGTATTTGTCGGCAAGAAGTAAAGCCGTATGTTTTGTGATACCGATAATTGCCGCCTTTGTTGAAACATAAGCCGCACCGCCGCCGCCGTTTACGCCTGCAACTGACGCAACATTTACGATAGATGAACCCTCTTTCATATATTCGAGTGCGGCACGAATACACTGCATTGTGCCTATCTGATTGATTGAAATTACTTTCTCGGTTTCAGCGTTATCAAATTTATCAACAGGTGCAAGTCCTGTGTCAAGAACGCCAGCGTTATTTACAAGAATATCAATTCCGCCGAAAGTATCAACAGCGGTTTTCATAAGGTTCTTGCAGTCGCCGTCCTTAGAGATGTCGGTTGAAACGGTGATAACATTACCGCCCTCAGCCTTGATTTTTTCGGCAACTTCATCAAGTGCAGCCTGACGCCTTGCACTGATAACAACATTTGCACCTTCTTTTGCGAACAGAATAGCCGTTGCAGCACCTACACCTGAGTTACCGCCTGTAATGACAGCGGTTTTGCCTTTTAAATTATTCATATAAAAAAATCTCCTTTTGTGCATATTTTTTATGATATATTCAGTATACCATTTATTTTTCTGTATTTCAAGTAGATTTCATACAAAAAACCGACAAATCGTCATAAGGCGGTCTGTCGGTTTTTGCGTGTGGGATTTTTTATGTTATGAATTGTTTTTTGATTTTTTTGTAAGGTAAATGAATATGCAGAGTGACGCACAAGCCGTAAGAAGTATTGCAGCAAATACAAATCCGTTGTCGCCTGTGTTTATAGGCTTGTCAGGATTGCCTGAGGAATTTTCGCCTGAGTTTTCACTGCTTTCTGACGGCTGTACTTCTGATGATTCCGCTGACGGTTCAAGAGATGATTCTGTCGGCTCAGGTTCGGAGGAGTCAACGATTCTGAGTTTTATGTAACGCTCGGTTTCAATGCTTTCTGTACCTGAGTTGAAGTCCGTGACATTCACCTGTCTTACACCTGCGTCAAGTACCTCAAATTCGCAGCCTTTGTCAAGGAGAAGTTCATATTCCTGTGGGTTTGCGGAAATATTGCGTATGTATCCGCCTTTTGTGGCTGAGGCTGGTGCATAAATTTCAAGCATTGTGTGGTAAGTGCCCTCGCCGAATGTAACAGCGGCTGAATGTGCAACAGAAGTGCTTAAAACACCTGTTGTTTTAAAGCGTCTGCCGATTGACGCTCTCATATCTTTGAGTGATGATGATTTGCCTGTGATATT
>JBJFIB010000041.1:0-18299 GCA_051894195.1 Acutalibacteraceae bacterium | reverse complement strand
TAATAATATTTCTTACTATATAATTATTATTGCAATTCTTCACTCAGCTTGTCAAGTGAATAGCAAATTGTTTTGTATTTGCTGTTGAAACTTGGCTTTTATTATGCTAAAATCTATGTTATAATGTTTTATTAGAAAAAGCAAAAGGAATTTTATAAGGGGCGAAAAAATATGTGTGGATTATGTGGATTTACAGGCGAAATTGTTGACAGAGATAAAGTCCTTGAAAATATGACAGATGTTATCACTCACCGTGGTCCTGACAGCTTTGGCTACTATACGGACAGTCGTATTTCTATGGGATTCCGCCGACTCAGTATTATTGACCTTGACAGCGGTCATCAGCCGATTTATAACGAGGACAAAACTCTTGTGCTTATGTTCAACGGCGAAATTTACAACTATAAGGATTTGAGAAAAGAACTCATAGAACTCGGACACAAATTCTATACAAATACCGACTCTGAGGTTCTCGTGCATGCCTTTGAACAATGGGGCGAAAAAATGCTCAACAGACTTCGTGGTATGTTCGGTCTTGCAATATACAACACAAAAGACGGTTCACTTTTTATTGCAAGGGATTTCTTCGGCATAAAGCCTATGCATTATGCAGTAATTGACGGCGAACTGGTATATGGTTCGGAGATAAAAAGTATTCTTGAATTCCCGAAATATAAAAAGAAATTCAACTACAAGGCACTCGACAATTACCTTTCATTCCAGTATGTTGTGCCGCCTGAAACATTCTTTGAGGGCATATACTGTCTTTTGCCGGGACACTATATGTGGTTCAGGGACGGCAAGGTTACTACAACAAGATATTTTGAGGCTACATTTGAGCCTGATAAAAATCTTACTATTGAACAGGCTGTTGACAATATCGAAAACGCTTTTGAGGACTCTGTCAACGCACATAAAATCAGTGATGTTGAAGTCGGCTGTTTCCTTTCAAGTGGTGTTGATTCAAGCTATGTTTCAACATATTTTGCAGACCAAAAGACTTTTACCGTTGGTTTTGACTTCGGCGAAAAGTACAATGAAATAAGCTGGGCAGAAAATCTTTCAAAGGAAATCGGCGTTGAACACCACACTCACCTTATCGGGTCGGAAGAATTCTGGGACGCTGTTCCAAAGGTACAGTATCAGATGGATCAGCCTCTTGCAGACCCGTCGTGTATTGCTTTGTACTTTGTATCAAAACTTGCAAGCCAATATGTAAAGGTTGTTCTTTCGGGTGAAGGTGCCGACGAACTGTTCGGCGGATATACCGTATATAACGAACCTCATGTATTCAAAACATATCAGAAAATAGTTCCCGAAAAAGTACGCTATGCACTTGCAAGAAAAGCTAAAAAATGGCCGCACATCAAGGGCAGAGGCTACATTATGCGTGGTGCAAGAAAAACCGAGGATAAATTCATCGGAAACGCCTTTATGTATGACGATGAAGAAAAGAAACTCCTCCTCAAAGACAACTCCATTGTTACACGCCCTCAGGATTTGTGCAAAAAATACTATGACCGTGTAAAGAACTATGACGACGAAACAAAAATGCAGTATCTCGACATAAATCTCTGGATGGTCGGCGACATTCTCCTTAAAGCTGACCGTATGAGTATGGCAAACTCTCTTGAACTGCGTGTTCCGTTCCTCGACAAAAAGGTTTTTGAAGTTGCCCGCACAATTCCTACAAAATACCGTATTGCACACGGCACAACAAAATACGCTATGCGTCAGGCAGCTTTGCGTCATCTTCCAAAGGCAACAGCCGAAAAGAAAAAACTCGGTTTCCCTGTTCCTACAAGAGTATGGCTGAGAGATGAAAAATACTACAATGTAGTCAAAGAGATGTTCAAATCACCGACAGCCGAAAAATTCTTTAACACTGACTTGCTTGTTTCATATCTTGACGACCATTTCAACAACAAAGAGGACAACAGCCGTAAGGTATGGACAATCTATGTTTTCCTTGTATGGTACAACATTTTCTTTGGCGACGACGACAAAATCAACCGTCCGAAAGATGTTGCAACCCCGTCAAACGAACTTTAATATCGGGGCTTTGTCCCAAACCCCACAAGGACTACTCGCCCTTGACTCCGGCAGGCGTGAGCGACACCTGCACCCGCAATAAAAAAACACAAAACGGAAAGTCTTGAAAAAGGCTTTCCGTTTTATTATTATACTATTTTTTCAAAAACCATTGTTGCCTGTATTCTGTCACCGCCGCCAAAGCCTTTACTTCCACCGTTAGCAGTACTTATTGTATGTAATCTGTAACCCAGACTTGCCTGTCTGTTGATTACATTTTCCAATTCGGTAAGGTTGCCTGAACCCGTACCGAAAAGTTTTTCTTTCAGGGTAACTTGAAGTACAACATACTGATAAGCATTTCCCGATGCAACAGAATAGCTCGATTCATTTTGTAATTTGTTGATAAATCCCATAAACAAATACACTCCTATAAAAATATTTCGTTTGATTTTATTGTATTTCACAATATATATTTTGTCAAGTATGTGTTAATGTCTTATGTAAAAAACGGAAAGTCGTGAAAAAGGCTTTCCGTTTTGATTGTTTTATTTATTTTTCAAATACGCTCTTTTTTGGAAAAATTCAATACTTTTATCGACACCAGCGACTCAATAACTAAAAACGCTATGCCGATTAAAACCATAATTATACACATTCCGGCTTTGTTATCAACAAGGAATGTATTAAACCAGCTTAAAAACTTCTCGCTGTCATTGTTAAAGCCGATTAGCTGTACTAACCAAAAAATCAGTCCTGCAATTACAGCCTCAACAATCAGCAAGATAACCTCATAAATTTCTCTTGACTCTATTTTACCCACAAATGATACGAACAAAAGATTTGCTCCGCCTATAAGTCCCAACATAACCATCGCAACAATAATCTGCATCTGATACGGCTTTGTTAAATCTATAATTGTTTTGATTTCTTCAAGCTGACACAATGAAAAATTCGTACTTATCAAGACAAATATTATGCTTATAACCGACGGAACTGCAAGAACCAGAAAACAGGTTATATTTCTTGCAATAATATACTCCCGTCGGCGAATAGGCATACAACCATAGAAAAATCCCATATTTGACTTACTTTCAACGGAAAAAACAGCCGATACAACCGCCGTTGCACCTACCGCAAACAAGCCGAGCAAAATCGGGGTGAAAAAGAACAGACAGGCTATACCTGCCGCAATCATTCCGACGGTCATTATAATAAGTGATTTTCTGCACATCACTAAATCCATCTTTACTATTTTAAGGATTGTACTCATAGTCTGCTGTCCCTTTCCGTATAAATTAAAATATCGTCAATTTTCGCATTTTCAAGGCTGAATTGCGATTTGTCAATTTTATCACAATCATTCTTGTCGATAATTGCCTCAAAGCTGTCATCATATTTTCTTATTCCAACAAGTTTACTGCGGAATGATTCGGGGATTTTTCTGTAATCGCCCTTAATGATAAAATATTTATTCAGCAAAGTATCCTTTTCGCCCGAATAGAATATCTTGCCGTTACTTATGATTGTAATATAATCGGCAATCTTCTCTAAATCCGAGCTTATATGCGTTGAAAACAAAATACTGTTTTCGCTGTCCTCAATATATTCCATAAGTATGTCCATAAGCTCATCTCTTGCCACAGGGTCAAGTCCGGAAGTCGGCTCATCAAGCACAAGAAGTTTTGCATTATGTGAAAGTGCTACGGCAAGTTGAAGTTTTACACCCATACCACGACTTAATTCCGATACCTTTTTATCTTTTGAAAGGCTGAATTTTTTGAGTAACGAATAATATGTATCACTGTTCCAGTTGTCGTAAAAACTTCCGACATATTTATCTATCTGTTTCAAAGTAAACGATACAGGGAAAAACGGATTATCAACAACAACGCCCTCAGACTGCTTTACGGCAATTTCATCAAGACGGTTATCCTTTCCGTCAATAAGTATTTTTCCGCTGAAATTTGTTATGTTCAGGATACTTTTAATTGTTGTTGATTTTCCTGCACCGTTTTTTCCTACAAGACCCATAATATATCCTTTTGGCAGATGAAACGATACATTATCAAGTTTAAAGTCACTATATTCCTTACATAAATTGCTTACAGACAATGCCATTCTTTATTCCTCCTGTTTCAACAGATTTTGTAATATGTCTGTCAGTTCCTTTTCGCTTATTCCGGCTTTTTTGCTTATCTCGATAGCCCTGTCAAAATGGTCTTCTATCTGTTCCAGCATTTTTTCACGGACAACCTTGTTACTTCTCTCGGAAACATAATATCCCTTGCCCTGTACAGCTTTGATATAGCCTGTGGTTTCCAGTTCGTTATATGCCTTTGTTGTCGTAATAACGCTGACTTTCAGATTTTTGGCAAGACCTCTTATTGACGGCAAACATTCTCCCTCTTTCAGCTCACCCGATATAATTGCATCTAAAATCTGATTTTTTATCTGGTCATAAATCGGTTCACTGCTGTTATTTTTAATAACTATTACCATTTGTACCTCCTGTTATTAACTGTATATATCCTAACATATACAGTTAATAATGTCAATATAAAATTTCGGATTTCTGAATAAATTTATTATACTGTTAGTATTATAAATTTTATACTTACAGTAAATATTTTGTGTTTTAGCCTACATTCAGGGAATTTTTTGATATTGATGTCATCAGCTTTTTTGTCAAAAATGCCTATGACAAAAATTTTTTAAAAGTTTTATAATCATATTACAGAACATTTTGCTTTGAGCAAATCTGTAAAGGAGATGATTTTAATGTTTGGTGTCGGCGACACGGTTTTGTACGGAAGTCAGGGTGTGTGCAGAATAGTCGGTACGGAAGAAAAAGAGTTAGGCGGAAACAGTATTGAATATTTTGTACTCAAACCCGTTTATGACGAAAATTCAACGCTTTTTGTACCAATGTCAAACAGCAGTCTGCTGTCAAAGATGAAATCCGTTCTTTCAGCGGAACAGATTTATGAAATGATAAAGGAAATGCCGACTGAGGACACAATATGGATTGATGACGACAATGAACGCAAACAAAAATATCAACAGATTATCAATGATGGCAACCGACATAAATTAGTACAACTTATCAAAACACTGCATATTCACGAAATGTCACAACAGGAAAAGGGCAGAAAACTTCATATCAGTGACGAGATTGTTTTGAAACAGGCGGAGAAACTTCTTTATGATGAATTTGCCCTTGTGCTTAAAATCAAGCCTGACGAGGTTTTGCCGTTTATTATGCAGCAAATTCAGCTTGAAGAAAAAGTGTAAGCGACAGTGATAATACATAAAGCAAATCAGCGGCTACTAAAATTCAAATAGTAACCGCTGATTTTCGTTTCACAAAACCGCAAAAAATGTCATAAACATAATTTTAATGTCATAAAAGAAATTAAATCTTTGTATATATTCAAGATTGTACTTCATTTTCTGTGGAAGTACGGTATTTACATAAACATCATCAGTATCGTCTGCACCGCTGAGGAGTTTTTCCTCATCTTTGAATTTAATGCTTGCAAGAGATGTAATACCGGCAGGCATAAGAAGTGTCGCCATCATTTCGTCGGTATAGCGGTCAACATACTTTTCAACCTCAGGTCTTGTTCCGACAAAACTCATATCGCCTTTTAAAACATTAAAAAGCTGCGGCAGTTCGTCAAGGCGACATTTACGCAGGAATTTTCCTGCTTTTGTAATACGGCTGTCGTTGCTTACTGTTACCTGTGTTCCAAGCTGTTCGGCGTTTGACACCATTGTTCTGAATTTTATGATATTGAACACTCTGCCGTATTTTGTAACACGCTTTTGCAGAAAGAAAACCTTTCCCTTTGAGTCGCATTTAATCCATAATGCAATTATAAGCATAAACGGCAACGCTATAACCGTCAGAATAAGTGCAACTATTATATCAAAAATTCTTTTTATTACAAGGCTTGCAGTCCTGTGTGCAAGAATATCATAATATGGCTTTACGCTGTCATTTTTGAATTTTTCGGGCAGATTATCCCATTTTTTCATAATACATTCACCCTGCACTCAGACTACGGCTTGTTCTTTTTCGTCTGATTTTTCTTTTGTTTCAGTCTTTACCGTTTCATTATCTGATGACTGAGTTTCTTTTTTGAGCTGTTCCTTTGCGACTGCAAGCATAAGTTTAATACGATTTTCCTGATTAACTCTCGGTGCACCGGGGTCATAGTCTATTGCAACAATGTTTGCGTTGTCGTAGATATGTTTAATCTCTCTTATCATACCTTTTCCGCATATATGATTAGGCAGACAGCCAAAAGGCTGTGCACACACGATATTTTCAAAGCCGCTTTCGACAAGTTCAAGCATTTCGCCCGTAAGCAGCCAACCCTCGCCCATCTTTGTGCCGTAGCCGATTACACCCTTTGTCAGTTCTTTTACATGGTCATATCGTGCAGGCGGCTGAAAACCGAATTTAAGCTGACTGTTTGTAACAAGTTCTTCAAGTTTTTTGATATAGTTCATCAGCTTGTTAAGAACGGTATATTTCACAATATTACCGCCGTACAGCTTGTGGTCTTCAAGGCGGTTGTCGATTTTGAACATAATAAATCCGATAAGTCCCGGCACATTAACCTGACAGTCCTGTTCATAAAGGAATTTTTCAAGATTATTGTTTCCGAGAGGCGAATATTTGACATAAATTTCACCTACAACGCCGACCTTGACTTTCGGAACTTTCTTTATCGGAATCTGAGAATAATCCTTTGCAATTTCGTCGAGATTTTCCGACAATTCTTTCAGCTTAAAGCCGTGTCCGGATATAAGAGTATCGCTGAGTTTTTTCGTCCATTTGTCAATAAGTGCCTGACTGTCGCCCTTATGAATTTCATAGGGCTTAACCTGATTGTCAAGCGACATAAGCATATCGCCGTAAAGACCTGCTGCGGCAATACGCCTTAAAAGCGGCAGTGTAATAACAAAACCGCTGTTGCTTTCAAGTCCCGACATATTCAGAGATATTACGGGAACATTCGGAAAACCGGCTTTTACAAGTGCTTTTCTCAAAAGATGAATATAGTTTGACGCACGACAACCGCCACCCGACTGAGTAATCATAAGGGCAGTTTTGTTGACATCATATTTTCCGCTTTGAAGTGCGTGAATAAACTGACCTATAACGAGAATTGCCGGATAACAGGTATCGTTATGTACATACTTCAAGCCGACCTGTGCAATTTCGGGGCCGTTTGTTTTCAGCAGTTCAACATTATAGCCGTAATATTTGAGGACATTTGTTATAATACTGAAATGCAGTTCTGCCATCATAGGCAAAAGTATTTTGTACCCTTCATCTTTCATCTGTTTTGTAAACATCAGTCTTCCGTTTTTATCATATACCAAATCAGCCATTATTACTATCCCTCCCACTAATTATGAATTATGCATTATGAATTATGAATTATTTTCCGTTGTTGCGAGCAGACTGCGGAGTCGGATTTTTACAGCACCGAGGTTTGTAATTTCGTCAATTTTAATCTGTGTGTAAATTTTGCCGTTTCTTTCAAGGATTGCACGAACCTCGTCGGTTGTAATTGCGTCAATTCCACAGCCGAATGACACAAGCTGTACAAGGTTCATATTGTCGTGCTTGCTGACATAATCGGCGGCGGCATACATTCTTGAATGATAAGTCCACTGGTTCAGAACTCCCGTAGGAATTTTCTGTTCGTGACAGCTTACAACATCTTCCGAAACAATCGCAACATCAAAACTTGAAATCAGCTTGTCAATTCCGTGATTTATTTCGGGGTCTGCGTGATAAGGACGACCGGCAAGAACAATAATTCTTTTTCCCTCTTTTTCGGCTCTTGCAATAATGTCATCACCATAGGCTCTGACTTTTTCAAGATAATTGTCGTTTTCGACATAAGCCGCTTTTGCCGCCGCCTTTACATCTTTGAGAGTTATTCCGTCAAAATACTTTTGAAGTTCAACACATATCTTTTTTGGAAAATCTTTTGGTCTGTGTATTCCGACAAACTCTGAGAAAAACTTAACCTTGCTGATGTCACGCATATTTGCCTTGATAACCTCAGGATAATACGCAACAACAGGACAGTTGTAATGATTGTCACCGAGATGTTCGTCAAAATTATATGACATACAAGGATAGAATATCGTATCAATTCCGTTGTCGATAAGCCACTGAATATGACCATGCATAAGTTTTGCAGGGAAACATACAGTATCCGACGGAATTGTCTGCTGACCGTGAAGATATATTTTTCTTGTTGACAGCGGAGAAGTTACAACCTCAAAGCCGAGTTTTGTGAGAAATGTATGCCAGAACGGCAAAAGTTCATACATATTAAGTCCCATAGGAATACCTATTTTTCCTCTTGAACCTTTTTGCGACTTGTATTCCTGTAATAATTTCAGCTTGTACTGATAGATGTTAAAGCTGTCATCGGGAGCTTTTTTGGTAACAGGGCGTTCACAGCGGTTTCCGGCAATAAATTTGCGTCCGTCACTGAATGTATTTATCGTAAGACGACAGTTATTACTGCAACCGCCGCAGTTTACGGATTTTATTTCATGTCTGAATTCTGCAAGCTGTTTTGTGTTAAGAAGTGTAGATTTTGACTTTCCGTCATAAAGTGACTGTGCATAAAGTGCCGCACCATAAGCACCCATAAGTCCCGAAATATCGGGGCGGATAACATCAGTACCCATTTCCTGTTCAAACGCACGAAGTACAGCGTCATTGAGGAATGTGCCGCCCTGAACGACAATCTTTTTTCCGAGTTCATCAGGACTTGAAACACGGATAACCTTATAGAGTGCATTTTTTACAACACTGAGGCACAAACCTGCGGAAATATCCTCGATTGTTGCACCGTCTTTTTGTGCCTGTTTTACTGAGGAATTCATAAATACCGTACAGCGTGAACCGAGGTCAACAGGCTGTTTTGCAAGCAGTCCCATCTTTGAAAATTCTTCTGCGGAATAACCGAGAGCATTTGCAAAGGTCTGCAAAAACGAACCACAGCCCGACGAACACGCTTCATTGAGGAATATATTGTCGATAGCACCGTTGTGAATTTTAAAGCACTTAATATCCTGACCGCCGATGTCGATAACAAATTCAACATCGGGCATAAATTTCTTTGCCGCCGTAAGATGTGCTATTGTTTCGACAACGCCTACATCTACGCCGAAAGCATTTTTGATAATTTCCTCGCCGTATCCCGTTACGGCAGAGCTGTTGATTTTTATATCGGGATTTATTTCATATATATGTGAAAGGAAGTCCTTTACAATCGGAACAGGATTTCCGCTGTTCGACATATATTCCGAGTAGAGTAATGTTCCGTCACTGTCGGCAACTACACCCTTTACGGTTGTTGAGCCTGCGTCAATGCCAACGAAAGCCTCGCCCTTAAAGCCTTTGAGTTCACCCTTTTTAACTTTTGCACGGCTGTGTCTTTCACGGAATTCATCAAGTTCCTGTTGATTGTTAAACAGTGGCTTGTTGAACGCAAAGTTGCCCGTACCTCTGTAAACTTCTATTTTGTGTATAGCATTGTCAAAGTCAACCGACTTTTCCGCACAAAGAGCCGCACCCATAGCGACATAATAAAGTGAATTTTCGGGGCATATTCCCTGTGTTTTCAAAGTTTTATCAAAATCCAGTCTTAACTGCGGAATAAATGTCAGAGGGCCTCCAAGATAAACGATTTTTCCCTTTATTTCTCGTCCCTGAGCAAGTCCTGCAATAGTCTGGTTTACAACCGCCATAAAAATACTTGCGGCAATATCCGTCTTTTTTGCACCCTGATTCAAGAGTGGCTGAATATCCGTTTTTGCAAAAACACCACAGCGTGATGCGATTGTATATATTTTTTCGTGTTTTTCCGCAAGTCCGTTCAATTCCTCAATCGGAACATTCAGCAGTGTTGCCATCTGGTCGATAAACGCACCTGTACCGCCTGCACACGAACCGTTCATTCGTACTTCCATACCGCCAGAAAGGAAAAGTATTTTTGCGTCCTCTCCGCCGAGTTCAATCACAACATCGGTATTCGGGATAAATGTATTTGCCGCAACCCTTGTTGCGTAAACCTCCTGAATAAAATCTATTCCGCACGCATCGGCAACACCCATTCCGGCAGAACCCGACATAGCAATATATGCGTTTTCCGCACCGGGTATTTCGGTTCTTATACGCTTAAAAAGCTCCGATATTTTTTCGGTTATCTGTGAATAGTGTCTTTCATATGTTTTATATAAAAGTTTATTATTTTCGTCAAGGGCAACGCATTTTACCGTTGTTGAACCTATATCAAGACCTATTTTAATCATAACACCATTCTTCCTTTCAACAAGAGTGCAGGGGCAGGAATAAATTTTTTTAAAGTTCAGAAAATACCTTTATAAAGGCATTTTTTAATATTTTATTACAAAATTCGATAAATTTCAATCTTACAAGTCAAGTATATATTATATATCAGAAATATTCCGATTTTATTCTTTAAAAGAATAAAATGTATGAAATAACTGTTAGAAATTGATATGAATTTTTCCGGAAAAACTATAATTCTTGATATGCTATTGTAATTTTGTCAAAAATGTAATATAATTCATTATATATTTGAATTTTGAAAACTTGTGCTTAATATAAAAACATAAATACAATTTCAGAAACGGACAGAACTATATGTTTAAATTATACAATCACCTCAGCAAGCACAGACGGCTTGTACTTTTTGTCTGTGACTTTTTGCTGTGGAATATTTCATACTATATGTCCTTTGCAATAAACAGAAACAACTTTCTGCTCAGAAGTGATTTATCTGTTTTTTTGTGGGGATTTTTAATTGAGAATATTTGCTTTGCGGCGGTGTTTCTTCTTTTCCGCCTTTATGACAAACTGTGGCGGTATGCGGATATAGAGGACTTTTTCTACGCCGGAATTGCCTCTCTCACTGCGAACCTTGTGTTTATGTCGTTTACAATGATAATAGGCAACGAGCAGAACCATCTCAATTTCGGGGCTCAGGTTTACATTTCGTTTGCACTGATGTCAACCTTTTTTGTACTTATGTTCAGGATTATATACCGACTCAACAAAATCCTTGAACGGCGTAATCTTGCAGGAAAAGCCAAAAAAAGACTGCTTATTGTCGGTGCAGGCGAAGGTGCATTGTCCGTACTCAGCGAACTTTCAAAATCTCCGGGAAACGAATATATTCCGATATGTATTGTTGATGACGACAAGGAAAAACTCCACCGCAGAATTGCAGGCGTAAAGGTTGCCGGCACAACATACGAAATTCCCGAAATATGCCGCAAAAACGACATTGAAGTAATACTCTTTACCATTTCACAGATAAGCGTTGCCGACAAAAAGCGTATTCTTGACACCTGTTCAAAGACGCATCTTGAAGTAAAAATTATTCCGAATATATATAATCTTCTTACATCGGGCGTACCGATTACATCATCAATCCGACAGGTTGAGGTTGAGGATTTGCTTGGTCGTGAACCTGTTGTATTCGATACCGAAAAATACGGCAAGTATCTTATCGGTCAGACCGTTCTTGTAACGGGCGGCGGCGGTTCAATAGGCTCTGAACTTTGCCGTCAGATTGCACGCCTTAAACCACGACATCTCATTATACTTGATATATATGAAAACAACGCCTATGATATTCAGCAGGAACTCATCAGAAACCACGGAACAGACCTCGACTTTGAAGTACAGATTGCCTCTGTGCGTGATAAAATGAAGCTGAGGCATATCTTTGAAACACGACATATTGATGTAGTATTCCACGCAGCCGCACACAAACATGTTCCGCTTATGGAAACAAACCCTGAGGAAGCCGTAAAAAACAATGTTTTCGGCACACTCAATCTTGTTGAGCTTGCAGACGAATATCATGTCAAAAATTTCGTACAGATTTCCACAGACAAGGCTGTTAATCCCACTAATGTTATGGGTGCAACAAAGCGTATCTGCGAAATGATTATACAGATGATGGGCAGACGCAGCAAAACAAACTTTGTTGCCGTGCGTTTTGGTAATGTACTCGGTTCAAACGGTTCGGTTATTCCGCTGTTTAAAGAACAAATCCGTACAGGCGGTCCTGTTACCGTAACACACCCTGACATTATCCGCTACTTTATGACAATTCCAGAGGCGGTTTCGCTCGTTCTTACCGCGGGAAGCCTTGCAAAAGGCGGTGAAATATTCATTCTTGATATGGGTGAGCCTGTCAAAATAAGGGTTCTTGCCGAAAATCTCATACGACTTTCGGGCTTTAAACCTTATGAGGACATTAAGATTGAATACACAGGACTCAGACCGGGTGAAAAGCTCTATGAAGAACTTCTGCTCAACGAAGAAGGCATAACAAAAACCGACAACAAGAAAATTTATATCGGCAAGCCGATTGAATTTGACAACGAAAGTTTTTTCAGACACCTGACAAAACTTTATTATGTTGCAAAGCATAACGACAAAGATGAAGTCGAAAAGCTTATTGCCGAAATTGTTCCGACATTCCACCATGCTCCCCACGGAACAGACCCTCTCCCCGAAGAAATAAATACCGAAAGAAACTGAATAACAATTCACAATTACCCAAAAAACTCCTGACGCATTACTTATTTGTGCGTCAGGAGTTTTTTGACGAAATAATAAAAAGTTCCGTATAAAACACAAGAACGCAGTCGAAACTGACTGCGTTCTCATGCAAAAGGAAGGGATAATGAAAAAACAAAAAAGGGGAATTAGCAATTTTAATTGAAGGATTTTCTCCTATCGAATATATAATAACACATATACATTCTTTTTTCAATAGATTTTTTAAAAATTTTATCATTAAAATTAAACTTAGGTTATTATTGTTTATATATCAGCACTTTAAGCACTATTCTCCTCTGTCGTCTATCAGAACGGCTTCAATATTATAACTGTACGGCTCCCCTGTTGTATTCTCATATGACCTGAACAGTGTAATGGTTATTTTGTCGCCGGGCTTGTACTGTTTCATTTCATCAACAAATTCGGTTGCGTCCTTTATAGTCTTGCCGTTGATTGCGGTAATAATGTCCTTTTCCTTTGCAATAGTGCCGTAAAGCGAACTCTGACGGTTTATCTTTGTGATAATCATACCCTGTGGAATATTGTTTGTCTTTGACGCATAAAGCGTACAGGTTGTACCCTCAATTCCGAGTGTTCCCCTGTCGTTGACATATCCGTATTTTATCAGCTTGTTGACTATCTCAATAACGGTATTGCTCGGAATTGCAAAACCCATACCCTCATAGTCCGTACCTACAAGCTTTGCGGTATTCATACCGATAACCTGACCGTGTTCATTTATCAATGCTCCGCCTGAATTTCCGGGATTTATTGCGGCGTCAGTCTGAATATATTTTACATATCTGTTTGACGACAGAACTCTGTTAAGTGCCGAAACTGCACCCTTTGTCAGTGAGTTTGAAAAAGCCGCACCGCCGGGATTACCTATTGCATAAGCCTCCTGACCTACAACAAGGTTGTCCGAATCAGCAAAAGCCGCCTCAGTAAGACTATCGGCGTCGATTTTTATTACTGCAAGGTCGGTCTTTTTGTCAATGCCGATAATTGTTCCGAGATATTGCTTTCCGGTGCTGAGTGTAACCATAACACCGGTATCCTTTGAGTCATCAACAACATGGCTGTTTGTTGCAATATAACCGTCTGATGAGATAATAATTCCCGAACCCTCGCCGCTTTCCGTAAGGGTATAATCAGTGCCTGCCTCGTATGAAGTTATACACACTACCGACGGCGACGCTTTTTTGTATGCATTGTTTGCGGTAAGTGCCGATGATGTTTCATCATATGATGTCTGCTCGGCTGAAATCTGAGGTCCGTTTTCGTCGGCACTTGCGTCAGGTGCATCGGGCAGTGATGACGCCGTACTGTATGATGACTCGGCACCGCTGTTGTTTGGTATATTATCATCTATAAGGCTGTTATTATTCCTGTCCGGATTTAAAATAAATATAACCAACGCCACAATAACTACCAGAAGTACCGAACTCACACACCACAAGGCAACTTTCATACCATTGTGTTTTTTTGGCGACTTGCCATTATTATTCATATCCGGCTGATACTGATAGCTGAAATTGTTTTGATTATAAGTATGATTATTAAGATTAAAATTATTCGGATTATACGGGTTATATCTCATATCATTATAACCGTTTTGATTCATATTGTATGTATTATAATCATTATACGGTCTTTGCTGAGGGTTATATCCTCCGTTACTTTGAATGTGGCGGACAGGCGGCATATTGTATTCATTGTTGCCAAAGCCTCTTTCAGTATTATCCGACAAAGGCTGTTCTGTCTGTTCATTAAAGTCATATTCGTTTCCGCTGTTTTCAAAGCTGCCGTTCTGACCGTTATATTCATTATAATTGTTTCCGTCAGTTTTTTCGCTGCCGTCAGCGGAACTGTAAATATCTTCAAACTCATCTGACATAAAGCATTTCTCCTTTTGGTTACACTATCATCAGGGCAAATTTTTTCTTTCCTGTTTTTTGAGTCCGTTTTGCTTTTTGGGGATATAGAATTTAAACTGACAGTATTCACCGACAACACTTTCTGCGGTAATTTCTCCGCCGTGAAGTCTTATGATACTTCTTACAAGATAAAGACCGAGTCCAAGACCTTTTTTATCCTTACTGCGTGATTTATCGGTTTTGTAGAATCTGTCAAAAATAAGTGCTATTTCCGCCTTTTCAATACCGTGACCGCTGTTTTTGATTGAAAAATCCGTGCGTTCAGAATTTTCGGTAATATCGAACTCTATATAGCCGCCATCTTCGGTAAACTTAACAGCATTTTCAATAAGATTGTACACAACCTGATGTAAAAGGTCTTTGTCGCCGTAAACATTTTTCGGCGTTATCGAGTCAAGTCCCCGTATTTCAATATTTTTCTTATCTATTTCCTGTTCAAAGGTAATAACGATAGTTACAAGAGTAGAAAAAAGGTCAAAGGTCTGATAATTCAGTTTCAGTTCGCCGCTGTCAATCCTTGAAAGGTCAAGCATTGAACGCACAAGCCTTGAAAGACGCTTTACCTCGTCTGACACAATATGAAGATAATACTGCTGTTTTTCCGGTGGAATTGTTCCGTCAAGAATACCGTCGATAAATCCTGATATTGTCGTCATAGGTGTTTTCAGCTCGTGAGAAACATTTGCAACAAAGCTCTTTCGTATATGTTCCGACGACGACAGCGACTCTGCCATATTATTGAACGCAACCGCAAGTTCACCTATTTCATCATTCGATGTTTCACTTACACGAATACTGAAATCGCCCTTTCCGAATTGCTTTGCCGCCTGCGACATCTGTCTTAACGGCTTTACAAGATTATACGAGAAAAGTCCTATTGCAAGAATTGAAATTGCGAGTGCGGCAACAGCCGAAAGCACAAACACTTTCAGCATCATATCGGTAAAACCCGCTATATCGCTCATATCCGAGGTAACAATCACAACGCCCATAACATTTTTGCCGTTGTTGTAATATATCGGTCGTGCCGCAACATATCTATCATAGTCATAAATTCCGCCAAGCGTCCCTTTTGAAAAATAGGTTGACTCCTTTATTGTTTTCTGTACAACATCGGGTGCAACAATCATATTTGGAATAACCTTTTTTTCGCTGCTTACAACGAGTATAGACCTTGCATTCGTGTTTGTGACAATAATATCCACTCCTGCGTCATTGACATAGAGTTTAAGAAAATTTGTTATGTCGCCGGCACGGTTTATCGAAAAAGAATCCTCCCGTCCGTCAAGCGATTGATTTATTGCAACATTTGAGCGGATAAAATCCGCTATGTTTTCGGCACGGTTGTCGAGGTCCGTTCGCTTTTCGTTTGACCAGTAATTTGTAATGGTGATTATAAGTATTATTCCGAGAATCAGAAAGCTGAAAAACACCATCAGAAGACTGACATTCATATATTTTTTGAATAAGGACTTTTTTGCAATAAATTTATTCTTTAACTTCAAACTTATAACCTACTCCCCATACGGTTTTTAACGCCCATTTGTCCGAAACACCTTCAAGTTTTTCTCTCAGACGCTTAACATGTACATCGACTGTACGGGAATCGCCGTAATAGTCAAATCCCCACACTTCGTCAAGAAGCTGGTCACGGGTGAACACTCTGTTCGGATTGCTTGCAAGGTGATAAATAAGTTCCATTTCCTTTGGAGGAGTATCTATCTGTTCGCCGTTTACTCTCAACTCATAATTGGTAAGGTTAATAACAAGTTTATCATAACGCACTTCTTTTTTTGCTGGTTCTGTGTTAATCTGCTGTTCACTGCCGTTTACACGCCTTAAAACAGCCTTTATTCTTGCGACAATTTCCTTTGTTTCAAACGGCTTTACAACATAGTCGTCAGCACCGAGTTCAAGTCCGAGTACCTTGTCAAAGACCTCTCCTTTTGCGGTAAGCATAATTATCGGGCATTGAGATGTCTTTCTTATCTCTCTGCAAACCTGCCAGCCGTCAAGAACAGGCAGCATTATATCAAGAAGTACAAGGTCAGGTTTTTCGGTTTTGAATTTCGTCACCGCCTGACCGCCGTCATTTGCAATAACGACATCATAGCCCTCTTTTTCAATATACAACCTCAGAAGTTCGCATATATTTTTATCATCATCGACAACAAGTATTTTCCCCATACTCATAATTTACAACCTCACTTTTCATTTATAAAATCCGTTTTTGCCGCAACATATAATAAAAATATCATTATTTAAGTATAATTATAACATAATAATAAAGCAAATGTATAGAGAAATTATAAATTTATTCTGTAAATAACCTTGATAATTCAAAAAAGGCTTACGGTTCTGATCCGCAAGCCCTGTGAATATAACATTTACTTTATGTCACGCTTTCTGAATACCATAAGACCTGTTGCACCCGTAACAACGATATATCCCAGACCTATAAGCAGTGGAATATATATTTCGCCGTTAAGACAGCTTTTTTCTACAATCGTGAATGTATTAGATATCCAGAATCTTGAATAATTGCTGAAATTCTCGACAAACACATTGAGTACCTCAAAAATTGATGAAACAAATACAACAATGCATATTGAAGCGGCAACAGAAACTCCGGTTTTTCTGAACAGCATCGCAAACATCAGGTACATTGATGTTGCCGCAACAGCAAGAAATAAATATGTAAGAATCATAGCAATCATCTGCCATGCACTGACATCAGTACCGGTCGGCATACATATAAACGCAACTATTGTTCCGCCTATAACAAAAAGTGAAATAATAATAAGCGAACTTACAACGGATACAATAAATTTTGAAATATATATCTGTGTTCTTGAAAAACCTCTTGAAACAGCGTTTTTGAATGTTCCCATAGAATATTCGGAAGTGATAAAAACACAAATGCATATTGCCGTGAGTCTTCCGACATCACTGTCAGTAAAAAGATAGCTTACCATTGCCCATACATTTCTTTGTGGAATTCCGCTTAATGCTATTTCCATATCCTCGCCCATAATTGATGACATCATACCCAACTGACTGTCAATCATATTCATGGACATATTCATAATATATATCATCAAAGCACCAAAACACACAGCAATAATTGAACATACAAGAAGTGTTTTGCCCTTGAACAGCTTTTTGAAATCAGCCCTGATAAGTCCTGACATATTACATTCCCTCCATTTTTCTGACAAAATAAGACTCGGCACTGTTTTCCTGAGTGAAAATGCCTTTTACCATAATTCCCGACTGGAAAAGACTGTTTGTAAGTTCACCGATATTTTCAACCTTGTTGTCAAGAACTATCGTACCGTCTTTTGCAAACGAAACATTGGCATTTTTAATCATTGACGATATAATTTCTGCGGCTTTCTGCGGATTGTCTGTCTGAATAATCGTCTGTGTTCCGCATTTTTCGGCAAGTTCCTCTGCGGTAATTTCTTCAATCAGTTTTCCTCTTGAAATAATACCATAGCAAGTCGCAATTTTTTCGAGTTCGCCGAGAATATGGCTTGAAATGAATATTGTCTTGCCATAGTTATTTTTGAGGTTTAGAATAAGTTCACGGATTTCGATAATACCCGTCGGGTCAAGACCGTTGATTGGTTCATCAAGAATAATAAACTCAGGGTCGCCGACAAGTGCCATCGCAATTCCGAGTC
>JBJFIB010000040.1:0-3650 GCA_051894195.1 Acutalibacteraceae bacterium | reverse complement strand
ACCTTGTGAAAAGTATTCTAACATATCTATATTACATTGTCAAATAATTTCAAAAGCTTTGACTGAAATTTTCAAAAATTAAAATTCCGGAATATTTTTTAAAATTTTTTGCAAAAAAGTGTTGACATATTAAAAATAATATGGTATTATAACAAAGTCGCAAGGATAAATCCTGCGTGCTATATGACTTATGGAGAGGTATCGAAGCGGTCATAACGAGGCGGTCTTGAAAACCGTTTGTCTGCAAGGACACATGGGTTCGAATCCCATCCTCTCCGCCACATAATTAAAATCCCGATTCCTTTTTGGGAACGGGATTTTATAAATATTTTTATATGTTTTCACTAATGGAGGATTACTCAAGTGGTGAAGAGGCTCCCCTGCTAAGGGAGTAGGTCGGGAAACCGGCGCGAGGGTTCAAATCCCTTGTCCTCCGCCAAAACAAAAATCCGTTCTCGCAAGAGGACGGATTTTTGTTTTGTATTATTCATTATTCAATATTCACTATTCATTATTTATTGAAACGGATTTTTGTAATGAATAATGAATAATGAAGTCGCTTTGCTGATGAATAATGAATAATGTATCTGTCACCAAATATCTGCTATAATAATTAAAAGGTAGTGTACTAAATGAAAGAAAATCTACTGATTGATAAATCAATCGCTTTGGCCGCAAGAATAGTAAAATTACATCAGCACTTGGTTAAAAACAAAAAAGAAACCATTATATCAAAACAAATCGTTCGCAGTGGCACAAGTATAGGTGCCAATATAAACGAAGCCAATTACGGACAAAGTAAAGCGGATTTTATTTCTAAAATGCACATTGCATTAAAAGAAACCGCTGAAACAGAATACTGGATAAAGTTACTTTATATGTCAGAATACATAAATAACGAAATGAGCAACTCATTACTCAACGATTGTCTTGACATCAAAAGAATTCTGATTGCATCTATCAATACAGCAAAAAAGAACACTAAATAAAAATATTTTATATGTTACAGCAAACTGACGGTCACAACAACTCCTAACTCCTAACTCCTCACTCCTAACTTTATTTACCATTCTTCGTCGGTTATGTCTGTGCTTTCGTATTCTGAAATATCGTATGTTGCACCATAGCTGCTGTTTTTACGCTTGTTTGTTCCACGCTCACGGTCGCTCAATATCCACATACGGATATAACCCTCAGTGCAGTTTATATGCCGCTGTTTTGACGGGTTTGCACTGAGATAAGCGGCAAGTTTATCAAGACAGGAATCAATATCTGTATCAGGGTAAGTGTGTGTCAGTTCATTGTAAAGTTCCTGAGTGACTTCAAAATATCCGTTTATCGCAGGAATACGATACAACACTTTACTTTCATTTACTTTTATTTTATTTACTTTACTTTTCTTTGTGTTATAAATTTTGGAATTACCGTTGTTTTTCTCGGAATAATCGGACTTTTGATTTACTGTGATAAAGCTTTCGGTTTCTTCGTTGCTTAAAAGCCAGAACATTCCGTCAACAATTACACCCGACTTAACGGCTCTTGATTTTACTGCCTGCTGATACCTGAGTTGTATTCCTTTTGATGTAAGAATCTTATCCGAATTAAAAAGTTTTTTATCAAACAGTGAGCGTTCAAGCATAAAATCTCTTATCTCCACTATTTTTTCGCAGTCTATATTCAGTGAAGATGATACAAGATACTCAAAATCCTCATCAATTTTAATATAATAGCCCTCTTTGAAAATTTCACAAAGCAAATAACTGTAAAGAGTATAACCGTCAGATCCGTAGCGAGCCATAAGAATTCTTATTTTTTTGTCTGAAAAAATGTCAACATCAAGCGGAAAATAATCCAAACCCTTTTTCTTTGGTCGAGCCATAATTATACCTCCGAAATTATTGAATTTTCAGAATTTTTAACAAGTCTTTTCAATAACCGTCTGAAAAACAAAAAAATTCGACCTCAAAAGGTATAATTTTACAAAAATTTAACATTTCCGCACAAAATTAAAGGCTGTAAATCCCTAAAACAGCGGAAATACAACCTTTCTGTAAATTCATAGCTTATGCGATTTCTGAAAAAACGCATTTTTAAATATTTTATTTTCATATCCTTTATAACGGCATTTTTCGCTATAAGATAAATGTTATTATTTTGAACACAGAGAGAACAGTAAATCATTTGCGTGTTCTGCTTTGATTGTCAATTCTGTCTCTTATCATAACAGCAAGTTCACCAACAAAAGGAAGCTGTCGCTGTTCAAATTTTATTGCTGACATTATTCCCATAACCGCAAGAATAAGATACGCAACTGATATTGCTACGGTTAAAAGTATTGTCACAATACTCTGTAAGGCAGGTGCAAACGCAAGAAGAAGATATAAAAGAAAATCCGATAAATAAAGTATTGAAAAACCACAAAACAGTACACCGCCCTGAAATGTATGAAAACGCAGGTCGGGATTGTCTTTCTCAACAGCAAAATGACCTATTATAAAAAATATGCCTAAATATGAAATCGCAGACAAAAAACGAATGTTACCGTTATTTTCATCCATCATTCATCAACCGCCTTTCCTGAAACGATTTGTTTCATACTGATATTTTATAATAATACATACAATATTTCAAGTATATTGATGAAAGGCATTATTGATGTACGGAATAAAAAAATCAGATTTTTCATATAGATGTTGAGAAAAGAAACAGGAGGCTCAGCCTCACACAGAAAGGAATGAAAGCAAAATGACAGGATATTATCCTGAGGGCAGGCTTATAGGCACGGTGGAGAACATCACTGCAATGCAGTCGCTGTCACAGCTTACTGACGCATATCACAGCGGAAAAATTCTTGAAGCAAGGGCAGTTGTATGCGACTCATCACACAATCTTATTGTTGACCTTGGCATTATGAAGGGTATTATTCCCCGTGAAGAAGGTGCAATAGGTATCCGTGAAGGCACAGTGCGTGATATTGCGGTAATTTCAAGGGTGAACCGTCCGGTATGCTTTGTTATTACCGATTTCAGAAAAAACGATGACGGCAAAACCGTTGCAATTCTCTCACGCCGTCTTGCACAGGAAAGATGTATGCGTGAATATGTTTCATCGCTTATTCCCGGAGATGTTATCGACGCAAAAATAACTCATCTTGATTCATTCGGTGCTTTTGCCGATATTGGCTGCGGAATTGTTTCGCTTATACCGATTGATTCAATTTCCGTTTCAAGAATTGACCACCCGGGTGAACGCTTTACCGTTGGTATGGAGATAAAGGCTATTGTAAAATCCTTTGATAACGGACGCATAAGCCTTACGCACAAGGAACTTCTCGGTACTTGGGAGGAAAACGCATCAAGGTTTGAAATCGGCGAAACCGTTGCCGGAATAATCCGTTCCATTGAGGACTACGGTGCATTTGTTGAGCTTGCACCAAACCTTGCCGGTCTTGCGGAAATCAAGGACAACATTCACGCCGGACAACAGGCAAGCGTTTACATCAAAAATATCATTCCGAGCCGTATGAAAATCAAGCTGATTATCATTGACACCTTTGACTATGAATATCAGCCGCACCAACCCGAATATTTCTTTAAAGGCTCTCATATGGACAGCTTTTACTACTCCCCTGCCGTTTCAGAAAAAGTCAT
>JBJFIB010000039.1:0-3654 GCA_051894195.1 Acutalibacteraceae bacterium | reverse complement strand
TTCCGTGACGACGAACACCGTGACCCTACTGTAACGGAACTGCGTGTTATCGACACATATTGGTCTGACCACTGCCGCCATACGACATTCCTTACAAGACTTCAAAAAATCGAAATAGAAAAAGGCGAGCTTTCAAAAACTCTCGAAAGTGCATTACAGCTTTATTATGACAGTCGTGATGAAGTTTACGGCAGCAATACAACACGAGATGTATCACTTATGGATATGGCACTCGTGGGTATGAAACTTCTCAAAAAGCGTGGACTTATCCCAGACCTTGACCAGAGTGACGAAATCAATGCCTGCTCTATTGAAGTTCCCGTTACGATTGACGGAAAAACAGAGCAGTGGCTTGTACAGTTCAAGAACGAAACGCATAATCACCCGACGGAAATTGAGCCTTTCGGTGGTGCAGCTACCTGTCTTGGCGGTGCAATCCGTGACCCGCTTTCAGGTCGTGCTTATGTATATCAGGCTATGCGTGTTACAGGTTCGGGAGATCCTACTGTTCCGTTTGAAAAGACAATGGAAGGAAAGCTTCCATCACGCAAAATCACAACAGGTGCGGCGGCAGGTTACAGCTCCTACGGCAACCAGATAGGTCTTGCAACAGGTCAGGTAACTGAACTCTATGACAGCGGCTATGTTGCAAAAAGACTTGAAATCGGTGCCGTTATCGGTGCATCTCCAAAAGAGAATGTTGTCCGTGATGTTCCTGTTGAAGATGATGTCATTGTACTTCTCGGCGGCAGAACAGGTCGTGACGGCTGCGGCGGTGCAACAGGTTCTTCAAAGGCTCACACAATGGAATCTATCGAAACCTGCGGTGCTGAGGTTCAGAAAGGTAATCCGCCGACAGAACGCAAAATCCAGCGTCTTTTCAGAAACAAAAATGTTTCAAGAATGATTAAACGCTGTAACGACTTTGGTGCAGGCGGCGTATGCGTTGCAATCGGCGAGCTTGCAGACGGTCTTACAGTTGACCTCGACAAAGTAACAAAGAAATATGAAGGACTTGACGGTACTGAGCTTGCTATTTCCGAATCACAGGAAAGAATGGCGGTTGTTCTTACCCCAAGTGATGTTGATAAATTTATTGCAGAGGCAAAGAAAGAAAACCTTGAAGCAACAGCCGTAGCCGTTGTTACAAAAAATCCTCGTCTTACAATGAAATGGCGTGGCGATGTAATAGTTGACCTCAGCCGTGAGTTCCTTAACACAAACGGCGTTACACAGGTTGCAGACGCACTCATCACATCACCAAAAGCTGAGGACTGTTACCGTGAACACGCTCCGGAAGTTCTCAGAAATATGGACACTGCACAGGCATTCAAGGCTAACCTTTCAAGACTGGAAGTATGTTCACAGAAAGGACTTTGTGAGCGTTTTGATTCAAGTATCGGTGCATCAACCGTACTTATGCCATTCGGCGGCGTTACACAGCTTACTCCCGAGGACGCTATGGCGGCAAAAATTCCGCTCCTTGACGGTGAAACAGACGACGCAACTGCGATGTCATACGGCTATATTCCGGGTATTTCAAGATGGAGTCCGTTCCACGGTGCAGCCTATGCAGTAACCGAGTCGCTTTCAAAACTCCTTGCAATCGGTGCATATCCTCTTTCGGCAAGACTTACATTCCAGGAATATTTTGAACGCCTGCATGATGTTCCATCACGCTGGGGCAAGCCTGCTGCGGCACTTTTAGGTGCTTTGACCGCACAGATTAAAATGGGTATTCCGTCAATCGGCGGCAAGGACAGTATGTCGGGTTCGTTTGAAGACCTTGATGTACCTCCTACACTTGTCAGCTTTGCGGTAGCTATGACAAAAGCCTCGAAAACAATTTCCGCTGAATTCAAAAAGAGTGGTTCAAAGGTAATATATGTTCCTGTTCCTGAGGATAAAGAGTCACTTCTTCCTGACTGGGAAAAACTCAAATCAATGTACAATGCGGTATATAACCTTATGAAAGACAATAAGGTTCTTGCTGCGTCTGTTGTCCGTGAGGGTGGTGCGGCTGCAACAGTATGCCGTATGAGCTTCGGTAACAAAATCGGCTTTAAGTTTACAAACAATCTTACAAATGATGAACTTTTCGCTCCGCTTTCAGGTTCACTTGTTCTTGAACTTGCAGACGGTGCAGAACTTGACGGCAGTGTTACGGCTTATGACCTCGGTACAACAACAGACGACGGAAATATCACAGTAAACGGCTCTGTACTTACAATAGACGAACTTATCGACGAGTGGACAAAGAAACTCGAAAAGGTATTCCCGACAAAAGCCGAATGTCCGCAAAATCAGGTTCAGGTTCCGCTTTATACCGAGCGTAACACATCATCTCCGATGATTAAGACAGCAAAGCCGAAAGTATTTATTCCTGTATTCCCCGGCACAAACTGCGAAATAGACACCGCAAGAGCATTCAAAAAAGCCGGTGCAGACCCACAGCTCCTTGTTGTAAAGAACCTTACTCCGTCTGACATTGAAGAAACAATAGACGAAATGGTTAAGCTGATTGAACAGTCACAGATGATTATGCTCCCCGGCGGATTCTCCGGCGGTGACGAGCCTGACGGTTCGGGCAAATTCATCGCAACGACTTTCAGAAACCCGAGAGTTTCCGAGGCTGTAAACACACTGCTTAAAAAGCGTGACGGTCTTATGCTGGGTATCTGCAACGGTTTCCAGGCACTCATAAAACTCGGTCTTGTACCTTACGGCGAAATTACCGACACAAAGCCGACAGACCCGACGCTGACATTCAACACGGTCGGCAGACATATTTCAAGAATGGCATATACAAGAGTAACTTCTGTAAAATCTCCGTGGCTTTCGTCAGTCAATGCAGGCGATGTATTTGCAGTGCCGATTTCACACGGCGAGGGAAGATTTGTTGTCAATGACGATATGCTTAAAACACTTATCGCAAACGGACAGGTTGCAACACAGTATGTTGACCCACAGGGTACTCAGGCATCTGATATTGAGTTTAACCCGAATGGCTCAATATGTGCAATCGAGGGTATTACAAGTCCTGACGGACGAGTTTTCGGAAAAATGGGACACTCCGAGCGTAAGGGCGACAATCTTTACTTTAATGTACCGTTTGAAAAAGACCAGAAAATCTTTGAAAGCGGCGTAAAATACTTTAAATGAGTGTGAAGTGTGGAGAGTGGAGAGTGGAGTTGTTCAGAACTACGACTTATCACAAAACACTTTATTTAACACATAATGCATAATTAAAAAATCGGTCAGCTCAGATTTATTGTGCTGACCGATTTTGACTATGAGGTACTATACAAATGACAGGAATTAAAGAAATTGAAAAGTATTGTGCGGATAAAAAGGGTGCTTACAGAGATTTGCCTTTTGGAGAAATTCCGATATGCTATAAACTGAACGGAAAAATATTTGCACAGATATATCCAAGCAAAGACGATTACAAAATAACATTGAAATGCAGCAGAGAGGACGGAGAGTTCTTTCGTCAGCTATATCCCGGTACAGTGGTGAGGGGATATTTTTGTCCGCCGGTTCAACAGCCGTATTGGAATACAATATATATCAATGACATTCCGAGTGAGGAATTATTTAATATAGTAAGAAATATTATTAAAAATATTAAAACAGACATTTACACTTTATAAA
>JBJFIB010000038.1:12041-18826 GCA_051894195.1 Acutalibacteraceae bacterium | reverse complement strand
TATGATTTTGTTATAGAATTCAAAAAAGAACTTATGAATAAAAAATCTGTATATCTGCATTTTCACGACGGATGTGGCGGTCAGTATTTCACGCTTGAAAAATCAAATGACGAAATAAAGAAATGCATTAACAATTTTTTAGCTGAATATAATCTTAAAGCATCTTTTACAGATGACGGATTGCAGTTTAATGTTGAGGGAAATAATGAGAAAATTGTTTGAAATAGATTTACAGGACTATGAAAATAACGATAGTGTATTCAGCAGACCGTCTGTAAGAGGAATTATATTCAATGATGATAAGAAGATAGCCCTTGTTTATAGTAAAAACGAAAAATATTATAAATTTCCGGGCGGTGGAATTCATAAAGATGAAGACAGGAAAGAGGCACTTATCAGAGAAGTCAGGGAAGAAGTCGGACTGGTTGTTATTCCTGAATCTATATGTGAATTCGGAAGTGTAATGCGTCGTCAGAAAAGTAATATTTCACCGCACACTATCTTTGAACAGGAGAATTTTTACTATACCTGTAAAGTAAAAAATCAGATTGTAGAACAAAATTTAGATGACTATGAAGCGGAGGCAGGATTTATTCTTAGGTTTGTGAGTTTAGATGAGGCAATCAGTGTTAATTTATCATATAAAAGTGAAGATTACTTTAATGAGATAATGATACAGAGAGAAACAAAAGTGTTGCAGATGATTAAAGATACAATTCAATGAAATTAAATTATATATGATGTTTTTTCAGCGTAGCGGTATGTTACGCTGTTTTTTTATTCCTCAATAGGTTATAGCCGAGAGTTTCATCGTTAAATATACACTAAATTATTTAAACTTGATAAAAATTTATCTGTATTCAGACAAAATGAAATAAAATCGTATAATATTGTTGACAAATGAAAAATTCAGGTGTATCATATTAAACATACTAAACCTACGAAAAAGATAGGAAATATAAGTCTTATATGAATTCATGAGATTTAAATTGATTCTTTTTAAATTCAAAACAGGGTTTAGCAAAAAATATTTTTATTAAAGGAGAGAAAAAGTTATGAAGAAAAGAATTGTAAGTATCTTGCTGGCAGGGGTTTTGACATCTATGGTGTTTGCCGGATGCGGCAGTACAGGAAATACAAGCAGCAACACAGACAGCAAAACCGATAAGTCGGATAGTAGCGTCGCAGGCGGCGAAAAAGTATCAATAACGAATGTTTCGTATGACCCGACAAGAGAGCTTTACAGTGAATATAACAAAGTATTTGCTAAGCACTGGAAAGAAAAAACAGGACAGGAAGTAGAAGTAACACAGTCACATGGCGGTTCGGGTAAACAGGCACTTGAAGTTGCAAACGGACTTGAAGCAGATGTTGTTACTCTTGCACTTGAATATGATGTTGACGCCGTTCAGAATGCAGGACTTATTGAGGACGGTTGGGTAAGTGAATTTGATAATGACAGTTCACCATATACATCAACTATCGTATTTCTTGTAAGAAAAGGCAATCCAAAAAATATCAAGGACTGGGACGACTTAGTAAAAGACGGTGTAGGAGTAATCACTCCGAATCCAAAGACATCAGGCGGTGCAAGATGGAACTATCTCGCAGCCTGGGCGTATGCAAAAGAAAAATATAACGGTGATGAAACAAAGATTAAAGATTTTATAAAGAAACTTTATCAGAATGTTCTTGTGCTTGATTCGGGTGCAAGAGGTGCAACAACATCATTTGTTGAAAACGGACAGGGTGATGTTCTTATTGCATGGGAAAACGAAGCATATCTTTCAATAAAGGATTACCCGAATGATTATGAAATCGTTACACCGAGTATAAGTATTCTTGCACAGCCGTCGGTAGCTATTGTAGATGAGGTTGTTGACAACAGAGGCACAAGAGATGTTGCAACAGAATATCTCAAATATCTCTATTCAGACGAAGCACAGAGAATTGCAGGCGATAACTATTACCGTCCGTCAAATGAAAAAATCCTTGAAGAATATAAAGATACATTTGACCTTAACATAAATCTTGTAACAATCAAAGATTTTGGCGGCTGGGACAATGCTCAGAAAACTCACTTTGCAGACGGTGGTGTGTTTGACCAAATTTATGAGAAAAAGAATTAAGGTGTAATAATGAAAAGAGCAAGAAAAAGAGTAATTCCGGGTTTTGCACTCTCAACGGGAGTAACCCTTACAATGTTAAGTTTAATAGTTATTATTCCGCTTGCGTCACTTGTAGTTTTTACATCAAAACTGAGTTTCAGCGAAATAATAGAAACAATCACCCGTCAGCGTGTGCTTTCCAGCTTTTATGTAAGCTTTATCACAGCGTTTATAGCATCAGTTATAAACGCTGTGATGGGAGTAATTCTTGCGTGGGTTCTTGTGAGATATAAATTTCCGTTCAAGCGTATTCTTGACGGTATGATTGAACTGCCGTTTGCACTTCCTACGGCTGTTGCCGGAATTACTCTTACTGCTCTTACTGCCGATACGGGAATAATCGGAAAATTCTTTGCACAGTTCGGAGTGAAAATCGCATATACAAAAATCGGTATAACTATTGCATTGGTTTTTGTCGGATTACCTTTTGTTGTGCGTGCAGTACAGCCCGTGCTTGAAAAACTCGACCCAGTTTATGAAGAAGCGTCGGGAATTCTCGGTGCAAGCCGTTTGAGGACATTCTGGAAGGTTATATTTCCTGAAATTTTGCCGTCTGTACTGACGGGTTTCGGACTTGCATTCGGCAGATGTCTTGGTGAATATGGCAGTGTTGTATTTATCGCAGGCAATATGCCGTTTGAAACCGAAATAACACCGCTCATTATTATGTCTGAATTGCAGGAGTATGACTATGCAAGTGCAACCGCAATAGCTTTGGTAATGTTGATATTTGCGTTTTTGATTTTGTTTATTACAAATCTTATTCAGTCAAGAAGTTCAAAAATATTAAAGGGGGCAAATTGAATGTACGAAAATAAAATCGGTTCAAAAATTGTTAAATTTACACTGATTGCAATAAGTGTTATTTTTGTATTTTTAATGCTTGTACTGCCCCTTTTTACAGTAATTGGAGAGGCACTCAAAAAGGGTTGGGACGCCTATATTACGGCGGTAACTGATTCATACACAATTAGTGCAACATGGCTGACGCTTGAAGCAACCCTGATAGCCGTTATTTTAAATACAGTGTTCGGATTGTTCGCTGCGTGGATGATTACAAAATTTCATTTCAGAGGAAAAAAACTTCTCACCACACTTATTGATGTTCCGGTGACAATTTCGCCGATTATTGCAGGCTTGATTTTTGTTCTTACTTACGGCAGACAAAGTCCGATATATCCTTTTTTACAGGATATGGGACTAAAAATAGTTTTCGCCGTACCGGGAATAATTCTTGCGACGGTGTTTGTTACATTTCCGTTTATTTCAAGGGAACTTATACCGGTTCTTGAATCACAGGGAACAGACGAGGAGGAGGCTGCGGCACTTATGGGTGCAGGCGGTTTCAGGATATTCAGAAAGGTTACATTTCCGCATATTAAATGGGCGTTGCTTTACGGAGTTGTGCTTTGTACGGCAAGAGCAATGGGAGAATTCGGTGCAGTTTCGGTAATTTCAGGACATTTAAGAGGAAAGACCAACACACTGCCGCTCCATGTCGAGATTTTATTCAATGAATTCCAGTATGTTCCGGCTTTTGCGGTATCGTCAATTCTTGTTATATTAGCCGTTATTATTCTTGTTATACGAAATGTTGTTGAGTACAAAGGAAAGAAGGACGCATAAATGTATGTTGAACTGAGAAATATAAATAAAAAGTTTGGTGACTACAAGGCATCAGACAATGTCAGCTTTGGCATAGAAAAAGGAAAACTTATCGGACTTTTAGGGCCGAGCGGCAGCGGAAAAACAACAATACTCAGAATGATAGCCGGACTTGAAATTCCCGACAGCGGTGATATAATAATAAACGGCAAGACTGTCAATAATGTTCCTGCAAGCAAAAGAGGAATAGGCTTTGTATTTCAGAATTATGCCCTGTTTCGCTATATGACAGTCTATGATAATATTGCCTTTGGTCTTACAACACGAAAAGTCAACAAAAAAGATATTGATAAAAGAGTTAAAGAGCTTATATCCCTTATCGGACTTGAAGGTCTTGAAAAAAGGTATCCAAGTCAGCTTTCAGGCGGTCAGAAACAGAGAGTAGCATTCGCAAGGGCTCTTGCACCGAATCCACAGTTGCTTTTGCTTGATGAGCCTTTTGCGGCTATTGACGCAAAGGTCAGACAGGAACTCAGAAGCTGGCTTAAAGATATGATAGAAAAACTCGGAGTAACCAGTATTTTTGTAACTCACGATCAGGACGAGGCAATAGAAGTAGCAGACGAAATTATAATAACAAATAAAGGCAGAGTTGAGCAGAAAGGCACACCGATTGAAGTTTATCAGCACCCACAGACAGCATTTACCGCATCATTTTTCGGTCAGCCGTCAGTATTGGAGGATTATCAGTCGTTTCATACTTTTGATAAAATTGAAAATGTCGATAAAGCCTTTGTCCGTCCTGAGTTTGTCAAGGTTACAAAGAAGAACGAGGAAGAAATATACAAGACATCGGCAACCGAAGGTATTGTTGAAAAGGTTTCTTTCAGAGGAGATAATATTGAACTCAAAATAAGGGCAAACGGTTCTTTGATAACTGCAAAACGACATCTTGAAGAAAGTCGCATTGAGGTCGGCGAAAAGGTAAATGTGTTTATTTACAGACTGTTTGTGACATCGGGAGAAAAGACATATCTGCTTGAAAATAAGGCTTTGCAGGACAACTCTGTAATAATTTAAACCTTAAAAGCGAGATTGAATTTATGTTTTGTATAAGTATAAACTATAAAAAAGCCGATTTGAATTTCCGTAAAAATTTTGCTTTTACGCCAGATATACAGCGTGAGATTTTATCCGTACTTACAGACAAAAGCGATATTTCACAATGCGTTCTGCTTTGTACATGCAACAGAACTGAACTGTATTTTTGCGGTAATGACCGTTCATATTTAATTGCTGAACAAATTCTTGCAAAATACGGAAAAACAAATGTCGAAGAATTTATTCCCTACATAATGAACTTTGACGGCGAAAATGCAATTTCCCATCTGTTCAGGGTTGCAGGCGGAATAGACTCAATGGTAATAGGCGAAGACGAAATTCTCGGACAGACAAAAAACGCTTATACTTTTGCAAAACAATGCGGAACCACAGGTTATGAACTGAATATGATTTTTCAGTCCGCAATCGCTTGTGCTAAAAAGATAAAAACACAGACAATGCTTTCAAAAACATCTGTATCAACCGCTACTCTCGCCGCAAATGAGGCGGCAAAACTCGGAAAAGACAAGACCGTGCTTGTTATCGGTGCAACGGGAAAAATAGGTTCAACCGTACTTAAAAATCTTGTATCACACAAAAATCTCAATGTTATTGCAACATCAAGACATCACGGTTCTGATTTGAGTTTAACAGAAAATAATTCAAAAATCAGCATAGTTGATTATGACAGGCGTTATGAATATATTGACAGTGCCGACTGCATTATCAGTGCAACGAGCAGTCCGCACTATACGGTCACTGCGTATGATATAAAGAAAAATGTAAAAAATAATAAAAACCGTCTTTTTATCGACCTTGCCGTTCCGTCGGATATTGACAAAAGTATTGTGAATATCAGCGGTGTCCGACTTATTGATATAGATTATTTTGAATGGCTTGCAAGAAAAAATAATCTTGAAAAAGCCGAAAGCGTAATATCTGCTAAAAACATAATTTCAGAAGAAATTGATGTACTCAAAAAGGACTTGACATTTCACGATTTTTTACCTTGTCTTGAAAATTTAAAATTATATATATCGGATAATTCTGCTGAAACTGTTCTGTATAAACTCAAAGCGTCATTGAGTGCAGAGCAGTTTTCGGCAGTTATTGATGTATTGAAAAGTTGTGCAGGGCAGGTGTGATTATGGGTTATTTTCCATTTTATATTGATATAGAAAATAAAAAATGCGTTATTGTCGGCGGCGGAAAAATAGCACTTCAAAAGCTCAGGAAAATAATTCTTTTCAATCCCGATATAACAGTAATTGCCCCGAACATCTGTGACGAAATCAAAAAAATCGGCGTTAAAACCGAACACAGAAAATTTATTGACAAAGACATAGAAAACGCATTTATGGTAATATCGGCAACCGACGACGAAAAACTTAACGCACATATTTTTGAATTGTGCAGAGCTGAAAATATACTTGTCAATACGGTTGATGACAAAGAAAAATGCGGTTTTATTTTTCCGTCAATTATCAAAAAAGACGATGTAACAGTCGGCATAACTACATCAGGAAAAAGTCCGCTTTATGCAAAATATCTCAGACAACAAATTGAAGATGTACTTGACGGTATAAATCCCGAAATAATAGAAATTTTAAGTAAATACCGACCGATTATAAAAGCAAAAATAAATTCAGAATTCTTGCGGAAAAAAGCAAACGAAAAAATTCTTGACCTGTGTATAAATTCAGAAAAACTGCCCGATGATGAACAGATTTATAGTATGATAGAGGAAATAAGTAACAGTGATGAAAATTAAAATCGGAACACGAAAAAGCAAATTGGCAATAGCACAGACAAATATGTTTATAAGGGTGTTGCAGACGGAATTTCCCGAAATTCAGACAGAAATTGTACCCATTGTCACAACAGGAGATAAAATTCTTGATAAACCGCTTA
>JBJFIB010000038.1:0-11941 GCA_051894195.1 Acutalibacteraceae bacterium | reverse complement strand
ACAGAAATTGTACCCATTGTCACAACAGGAGATAAAATTCTTGATAAACCGCTTACACAGATAGGCGGAAAAGGTGTTTTTGTTTCCGAAATAGAGCGTGCATTGATAAGCGGAAAAATTGACATAGCTGTTCACAGTGCAAAGGATTTACCTATTTATCTTGAAAACGGTCTTGAAATTTCAGGTGTGCTTAAACGGGGCGATTACCGTGATGTTCTTGTAATGCTTTCGGGCAAAGAAATTACAAACACCTCCGGTTTCATTGTCGGAACAGGCAGTGTTCGCCGTATAAGAAATATGCGTAATATTTATCCTGATGTAAAATTCAAAGATATTCGTGGAAATATTGATACACGCCTTAAAAAACTGCAAAACGGAGAGTATGACGCTGTTATTCTTGCGGCGGCAGGGCTTAAACGGCTCGGACTTTTTGAAAATCCCGAATATAACATCAAAGCCTTTGATTATAATGATTTTCTTCCGTCAGCCTGTCAGGGAATTATCGCAGTAGAAAGCCGAAAAAATGATTTTGTCACACCGTTCATCAACGCAATAAACGATAAGGAAACATTTTTATCGTTTGAAACAGAACAAAATGTTTTGCGTTTGCTTAATGCTGATTGTACTATGCCGATAGGTGCATATTCATATATTGAAAACGGTAAAATCATTCTGACGGTTTCAAAGGATTCAATCAGAAAAGTATCGGGAATATCGGATATTGAAAACCGCTTTGAGCTTGCAAAGGAGTTGATTTCAAAGCTATGAGTAATACAGGAAAAGTATATCTTGTCGGTGCAGGCTGCGGAGATTATGACCTTATAACTTTAAGAGGACTGAAACTCTTAAAACAATGTGATACAGTTGTTTATGACAGTCTTATTGATAACAGACTTGTTGATTTTGTTTTGCCCGATACAGAAAAAATATGCGTCGGAAAGAGAGCAGGACACCACAGCGAAAAACAGGAAAATATAAATAAAATTCTCGTGCAAAAGGCTGATGAGGGCAAAACCGTTGTACGCTTAAAAGGCGGTGACCCGTTTGTTTTCGGCAGAGGCGGAGAGGAAATACAAACCTTACAGGAACACAACATTGAATACAGTGTTGTTCCCGGAATATCGTCATCTGTTGCCGTTCCCGAACTTGCGGGCATACCTGTTACTCACCGTGAAATAAGCCGCAGTTTTCATATAATCACAGGTCATACTTCCGAAAATTTACTTCCGAACGATATGGAAACTTACGCTAAGCTAAGCGGCACACTTGTTTTTCTTATGGGCATGAGGAATTTGCGGTATATTTCCGAAATGCTCATAAAGTACGGAAAAGACGAAAACACCTCTGCCGCCGTCATATCAAACGGAGCAAGCAAAAATCAGAAAATTGTAAAAGCCAGCCTGAAAAACATTTCCGATATAGTCGAAAAAACAAAACTACAAGCACCAGCCGTAATAGTTGTCGGTGATGTTGCCGCATTTGATTTTTCAGATACCATTAAACTTCCGCTGAAAGATAATTCCGTTACCGTTACAGGAACAAAGAATTTTGTCAGCAAACTCTCATTACAGCTTGAAAAACTCGGTGCAGAGGTTCACAAAGCAAATTATCTCAATGTGGTTGAATATACGGAAAACAAAGCCTTTGACAATGCACTTATGAACATTCAGCAATACAGCGTTATAGTGCTTACAAGCATTAACGGTGCAGAAATATTTTTTAACAGGCTTATAAGACTTAATATTGATATAAGAAAACTTTGTAATGTCAAGTTTGCGGTAATCGGCAGCGGTACAGCAGATGTTCTTAAAAAGCACGGCATTATTGCCGATATTGTTCCTGATATTTATACTTCACAGGCACTCGGTGAGGAGCTTGCAAAAAAAGCGTCGGACAACGAAAACATACTTATTCTTCGTGCAAATCAAGGCTCGCCTGAACTGACAAAAATCCTTGACGGTGCAAAAATAAACTATAATGATATAAAAATCTATGATGTAACTGCCGACAGCAAAATAAATGAAAATACTGAAATAAATACGGATTTTATCACCTTTGCAAGCTCGTCGGGAGTAAAAGCATTTTTTGAAAACGGCTATAAAATATCTTCAAAAACAAAAATTATATGTATCGGAAACGCTACGGCAAACACACTTAAAAGCTATGGAGTGAGCGATTATCTTATTTCTGAAACACAGAATGTTCAGGGAATAACTGATACAATTTTACAGGAGGTACACAATGAACAGATTCAGACGACTGAGAGCGAATAAGCAGATACGCCGTCTTGTGCGTGAAACACATCTTAACAAGAGTGATTTAATTTATCCATTGTTTGTCATTGAGGGAGAAAACATAAAAAATCCCGTTGACTCAATGCCAGGAGTTTATCAGTATTCCATTGACAGACTTGATGAAATACTTGATGAAGTTCAAAAAAGCAATATACCGGGAATTCTTATTTTCGGTATTCCTGCTCATAAAGACGAGCTTGCAACATCGGCTTATGACGATAACGGCATTACTCAGAGAGCAATAAAATATATCAAAAAGAACTATTCCCAACTGCTTGTAATTGCTGATGTATGTTTGTGCGAATATACATCTCACGGTCACTGCGGCGTTGTTTGCGGTGAAAAAATCCTGAACGATGAAACCCTTCCGCTCCTTTCAAAAATGGCAGTCAGCCTTGCAAAATCTGGTGCAGATATTATTGCACCGTCAGATATGATGGACGGCAGAGTGAAAGCAATCCGTTCTTCACTTGACGAAAACGGATTTATTGATACGCCGATACTTTCATACAGTGCGAAATTTGCGTCAGCGTATTATTCGCCTTTTCGTGATGCGGCAGAGTCAGCACCAAGTTTTGGCGACAGAAAAACATATCAAATGGACAGTGCAAACGGACTTGAATCACTCAGAGAAATTGCTGATGATATTTCAGAGGGAGCCGATATGGTTATGGTAAAGCCAGCACTTGCCTACCTTGATATAATCAGGGCAGCCCGTGACCGCTTTGATTTGCCGCTTGTTGCATATAATGTCAGCGGCGAATATTCAATGGTTAAAGCGGCGGCACAGCTTAACTGGATTGACGAAAAGAAAATAGTTATGGAAAATCTTATTGCAATAAAAAGAGCCGGTGCTGATGTTATAATAACATATCACGCTCTCGACGCTGCAAAATGGTTGGAGGAAGACGAGTGAAAACGGATAAATCAAAAGAACTTTATAAAAAAGCGAAAACATTTATGCCGGGAGGAGTAAACAGTCCTGTCCGTGCCTGTAACGCTGTCGGTAGAACGCCGCTGTTTATTGACAGAGCGTCAAAAGACAAAATTTACGATGTTGACGGCAACGAATATATTGATTATATCTGTTCGTGGGGGCCTAATATTCTCGGACACAGCCGTCCCGAAGTCATAGAGGCAGTTATAAAAAGCTGTGAAAAAGGCTTGACATTTGGTGCGTGTCACGAGGGTGAAATCGAGCTTGCAGAGCTTATAAAAAAGCATATTCCGTCAATGGAAATGCTCCGTCTTGTAAATTCAGGTACAGAAGCAGTTATGAGTGCAATCCGTGCGGCAAGAGGTTATACTCACCGTGATAAAATCATTAAGTTTGAGGGTTGCTATCACGGACATTCCGACGGACTGCTTGTTAAATCAGGTTCTGGCTTGCTCACAAATTCAATACCCGACAGTGCAGGTGTTCCAAAGGGTTATACTGACAATACACTTCTTGCAAAATATAACGACAAGACTTCTGTTCAAAAGCTGTTTGATGAATACCCCGACGAAATTGCCTGTTTAATTGTTGAACCGTGTGCGGCGAATATGGGCGTTGTTCCGCCTGAAAAAGACTTTCTGAAATTCCTGCGTGAAATTACAACAAAGCATAATAGCGTACTTATTTTTGACGAGGTTATAACGGGATTCAGACTCAGTATAGGCGGTGCACAGCAGTATTACGGAGTAACACCCGATATGACTACACTCGGAAAAATTGTAGGCGGAGGTATGCCTCTTGCGGTGTATGGCGGTAAAAAAGAGATTATGGAGTGCGTAGCACCGCTTGGTTCTGTATATCAGGCAGGTACGCTTTCGGGCAATCCCACAGCCGTTGCCGCCGGTATTGCAACGCTGAAAATCATTGAAAGCGAAAAGGACTTGTACACTCAGCTTGAAACAAAATCAGCAATAATAGAAAATGCTATGAAAAATGCAGGTCTTAATGTAAACCGTGTATGTTCGATTATGACGCCGTTTTTTACAGATATTAAAGTTACTGATTATGACAGTGCAAAAACATCTAATACCGAAAAATACGCACAATATTTTCAGTATATGCAGGATAACGGAATTTTTGTTGCACCGTCGCAATTTGAGGCGATGTTTGTTTCAGCGGCACACAGTGATGACGATATAAAATATACCGCTGATATAATAAAAAATTTCCGTAATAAATGATTGTTTTTCAGAAAATAATAGCTTGACAGAAAAAATAAAATCTGTTATAGTTGTCTTAAAATTCAATACCGAAACATTATGCGGCTCGAAAGGTTTGTCCGAGTAGGTAACAGGGAATTCGGTCAGAGTCCGAAACAACCGTCATTACTGTGTTTGGTGAAGTTAGCCATAAGTCAGAATACTTCCGCATAATTAGGTATCGCATCTTGGACGAAGAAGAAGTGCAGCCGATTTTCAGCAGAAATTTATCTGTATCGAAAAGTTGTACTTCACTATTTTTAAGTCGGTTTCGGTATGGGTTTGTTATTGCTATGGAAATCAGTTGTGCTTTCTTTGTTAATTTACAGAGAAAGCATTTTTTATGTTTACGGACGGTGAATTTGTATGGACAAGGACGAAAAAAGGCAAACCGCACTCAATCTCCTTAAAGATAAAGCAGAAAAGCTCAATCGCCTGCCGAAACGCAGTGATTTTGACAGCAAAACCGTATGCTTTATCAAGCAAAAATTAGGTGCATGGCCTCGTGCCCTTGAACTTGCAGGTCTTAAAGAACCGACAAAAATCAGCAGTAAAGAAAAAAGCCGTTTAAAGCGTGAACGCCGTAAAAAAGCCATTAAAGCCGCTAAACGCAATAATTTTTCCGACAAATCCGAAAACTGATTTGTGCTTTTCTGTAAAAATAAATCATTGGAGGAAAATACATTGAAAAAAGCAAAAAAAACTCTTTCGATTGTAACAGTGTTGTCGTTGATAATATCAATGATTCCGCTGTGCGTATCCGCAAAGGACGATGACGGACAGATAAGAATTGTAGTACAGAACAACACATATTCCGTTTCTGACGGTGCAAAATGGGACGGAACACTTCTTGATGAGTGGGTTGATATTGACAGCGATTCATCAGTTTTATCGGCATTTATACAGGCTGTTGCCGACAGCGGTTACACTCAGACAGGTGCTGAGGACGGCTATATAACAGAAATAGGCGGATTGTCAGCAAATGACAACGGATATATGAGCGGCTGGATGGCAACGCTTGATGACTGGATAACAGATGAGGGACTTTCAGCATATACTGTTTCTTCTGGAAAACTTGAAAACGGTGATGAAATCTGTTTTCAATATAGTTGCGACTGGGGTGCGGATATAGGCTATTCGTGGTCAGATACAAGCACAAAACTTAAAACTATCTCTTTAAGCGGCGGAACTCTTGAACCTGAATTTAACACCGATACCACAGAATATACTCTTAAACTTCCGTCTGACACAGAAAGCATAAAAATAACACCGACAGCCGAAAACAAGGCATACCGCACAAAAATCTATAAAAACAGCTATACCCCCGAAACAGCCAATACTGATATAAAACGCAGCAGTGAAATTACATTGTCAGACGAAGATGTAATTTATATCGGAGTAGGTAACAGTGCATGGCAATATACGCCTGACGGTGTGACAGAAACCGTATATAAAATCACAGTTAATTCGGTTGCACCACAGCCGACAGATGAAGATAAATCAAAGGCAACCGAAACCGAAGAACTTATCAATGCAATCGGAACTGTTACTTTAAACAGCAAAAATTCCATTCTCGCCGCAAGAAATTCATATGATAATCTTACCACCTTACAGCAGTTACTTGTATTAAATTATGATGTCTTACTTTCAGCGGAAAAGTCATTCTCGGCAATAGAAAAAACACAGGTTGATTTTAACGAAATGTTCACCGGAACAACACAAAAAATTCTTGGTGCTGATGTTTCAGAAATTGCAGTTGCAGGCAACGAATGGAGAATTTTGTCTCTTGCAAGAGGCGGACAGATCACAGATGAAATCCGTAATACCTATATCAAAAGTGCGGAAGAATATGTAAAATCAATCGGCAATTCAAAACTCAGCAATACAAAATCAACCGATAACTCACGCTTTATAATTGCACTCACTTCACTGGGTTGTGATGTTACAAATATCGGCGGATATAATCTTCTTGAACCGTATTCAGACTTTGAATATGTAAGTGGACAGGGAGTAAACGGTGTAGTTTATGCACTCATAGCACTCGATACAAAAAATTATGAAATTCCAGTATCAGCTGATACTGCAAATCAGACTACCTGTGAAAAACTTATAAACTCAATAATTTCCTCACAGCTTTCAGACGGCGGCTGGACATTCTACGGTGATGTTTCAGACGCTGATATGACAGCTATGGCATTACAGGCTCTTGCACCTTACTATAATTCCGACATCAATGTCAAATCAAGCGTTGATAAGGCACTGAATTTCCTTTCATCAAATCAGCAGGATAACGGTTCGTTTATGTCATACGGTTCACAGGACTGCGAGAGCAACGCTCAGGTAATAACGGCACTTACATCTCTCGGTATTGATATTTCGTCAGATACACGCTTTATCAAAAACGGCAACACAGCTCTTGACGGACTTAAACTGTTCTACAATGACGGAACATTCAGCCATTTACAGAACGGCACAGAAAACGGAGTATCAACAAATCAGGCATACTATGCACTTGTTTCATATTATCGCTATTCACAAGGAAAAACATCTCTTTATAATATGAGTGATGTAGAAATTTCACCTGTTCCGACAGAGAGTTCAGCCGAAGAAAGCTCAGATAACAGCGAAAGCAGTGTAAATTCTGCCGCAAGCATACCGACATCTCAGCAAAATTCACAGACTGAAAATCAGGACAATTCAACCGTAAATACAGGCGACACATTCACTGTTTTCCCGATAGTTATTGTTATGCTTTTTGCAGGAATTGTCGTAACAGTAATAACAAAGAAAAAATCAACTGACAGATAAAGTATAAACCAAAAAATAAAGGCTGTTCTGTAAAAGTTTCAGGACAGCCTTTGTTAAGTTGAAAGGTTGTTTTATATGTTTGAATTGCTTAAAAGGCACAAAACAAAAATATTTATAATTCTTGCGACGGTTGCCGTGCTGACTGCGGCGTTTTTTATCGGCGGAAATCCCGATAGTCCGGTACAGGTTGAAACCGACACTTCCTCAGCAATTTCATTTATTTCAGATGTTTCAAATAACAAAAATACCGATATATCCGAGAAAAGCACCGTATCATCTCAGAATAAATCAGAAGAAAAATCCACTTTTTCCGACAGCAATAAATCAGACGAAAACACTGCTGTATCAGACAATAATTCAGACACAAGCAAAAACACAACAACATCTTTTGTTGATATTGATAATCAAAGCACTGTTTCAGAAGAACATTCATCAGACAATTCTAAGAGCATAAGCGAAAATAAAAGTCAGAATATATCAGACAATACATCAGATATATCAAACATCAAAACAGAGAGTTCGGCAATTATAACTGAGAGCAGTAAACCGATACCCTCACAGCCGCCGGCAGAAAAAAATACCTGTACAATTTCAATTTCTTGTGCGACAATACTGGATAATATGGATAAATTAACAAGTTCAAAAAAATCCCTCGTTTCGTCTGACGGCTGGATTTTAAAGGAAACCACAGTAACATTCAAAAGCGGCGACACTGTGTTTGATGTTCTTAAAAAGACCTGTACAGACAGAAAAATTCATCTTGAATTTTCAAAAACACCGTTATATAACAGTATGTATATAGAGGGCATAAATAATATTTATGAATTTGACTGCGGCAGTGCGTCGGGCTGGATGTACAGAGTAAACGGAACATACAACAGCTATTCATGTTCAGAAATTAAAGTAAAAAACGGCGACAAAATACAATGGCTTTATACCTGTGATATGGGAAAAGATATAGGCGGCTATTTTGTGGGATAGAAAAGAGTGAAGATTTTGCATAAAGATAAAAACATTCAGGACAATTCATATTTTAACGATACTTTTTCAGAATATCACCCGACGGTAATATTCACTTATTTTGCATTGGTATTGTTGTTTTCAATGTTTGTAATGAATCCTGTATTTCTTGCAATATCATTTTTTGCCGCTTTGTCTTATGCATTTTATCTCGGCAGAACAAAAACTCTTAAAATGCTTTTAAAAGTAATTCTTCCTATGTTTTTGCTGATAGCGGCAATAAATCCTCTTTTCAGTCACGGCGGTGTGACAATTCTTGCGTATTTGCCTGACGGAAACCCGTTTACGCTCGAATCTGTAATCTACGGAATGGCGGCGGCTTTTCTTATGTCGTCGATAATATTGTGGTTTTCGTGTGTTAATAAAATAATGACCTCTGACAAAATAATTTTTCTTTTCGGCAGAATTGTACCTACGCTTAGTCTTTTAATATCAATGATATTGCGGTTTATTCCGAAATTCAAAGCACAGCTTAAACAGGTTCGTTCCTCACAGCACTGCATAGGACGGGACATAACCGACGGTTCAATTTTCAGACGGATAAAAAACGCCGTAAGAATTATATCAGTAATGATATTGTGGTCAATGGAGAATTCCGTTGAAACAGCCGACTCAATGAAAAACCGTGGCTACGGACTTCCGCACAGAACATCATTTGCACTTTATCGTTTTGAAAAGCGTGACGCAGTATTTATTCTGTTTTTGCTTTGTTGCGGTATATATGTTTTTGTCGGAGTAGTCGGCGGATATGTCGATTATGATTATTTTCCGTCACTCAGCAGTATTTCGGTCGGAATATATGATTTTTCACTTTATGCGGTTTATCTTGTGATGTGTTTAACACCTGTTGCAGTTGATATAAAGGAGGACAGAAAATGGAAATATATAAAATCGAAAATCTGACCTTTTCCTATCCCGAAACAGACGAAAAAGCCCTTGACGATATTTCGTTTTCTGTCAATGAAGGAGAGTTCATAACAATATGCGGATATTCGGGTTGTGGCAAAAGTACGCTTTTGCGTCAGCTTAAAACCTGTTTGCAGCCATACGGAAAACGCAGTGGAAATATTATCTTTGAAAACTCACCGCTTGAAAAAACCGATTTTGAAACACAGTCACGCAAAATCGGTTTTGTAACACAATCTCCCGACAATCAGTCTGTTACTGATAAAGTATGGCACGAGCTTGCATTTGGTCTTGAAAGCCTTTCACTCGACAGCAATACAATAAGAAAGCGTGTTGCTGAAATGGCGGCATTTTTCGGCATAGAACAGTGGTTTGATAAAAATATCAGCGAACTTTCAGGCGGACAAAAACAAATTCTCAATCTTGCGTCAGTTATGGTAATGCAGCCGACAGTACTTATTCTTGATGAACCTACATCACAGCTTGACCCGATAGCGTCAGATGAATTTATCTCGGCAATAAGAAAAATCAATCTTGAACTCGGTACAACAATAATAATCAGCGAACATCATCTTGATGAGGTTTTTCCGCTGAGTGACAGGGTTATTGTAATGTCGGACGGAAAAATTATTTCAGACGATAGCCCCGAAAACACAGGAAAAATACTCTATGCCGAAAAAAATCCTATGTTTTCGGCACTTCCGTCGCCTGTGCGTATTTATTCATATGCAGAAGATAAAACAACACACAAAGCACCACTGACAGTCAGTGAGGGCAGAAAATGGCTTTCTGAATATGTCAAAAACAAGCCTGTTAAACCGCTTGAAACCGAAACACCTGTATCTCATACAAAGCCGCCTGTACTTGAACTTAAAAATATATGGTTCAGATATGAAAAAAATCTTCCCGATGTTCTCAAAGGCGTAAATCTCAAAGCATACAGCGGCGAATTTCTTGCAATACTCGGCGGAAACGGAACAGGCAAAACAACAATGTTTTCAGTTATCGGCGGAGTAAATAAAGCATACAGGGGAAAGGTTTTAATAAACGGCAAGGATATTTCAAAAGAAAAAAATGTATATAATACGCTTGCAATATTGCCGCAAAATCCTGCAACGCTTTTTGTAAAAAATACGGTTGAAGAAGATTTGTATGATGTTTTTTCCGAAACGCATTTAAACAAAGAAATCATAAAACAAAAAGTACAAAGTGTTATTTCTTTATGCGGACTTGAACATCTTAAAAATCGTCACCCGTTTGATTTGTCGGGCGGTGAACAGCAGAGAGCGGCACTCGCAAAAGTTTTGCTGACAAATCCGAAAATACTTTTGCTTGATGAAGCCACAAAAGGTCTTGATACATTATTCAAACAAAAATTCGCAAAAATTATCCGCACGCTTGTGTCACAGGGACTGTCTGTAATAATGGTCAGCCACGATATAGAATTTTGTGCCGAATATACCGACAGATGTACAATGTTTTTTAACGGCAGTATTGTTTCCGAAAATACACCCCGTGCATTTTTTTCTGAGAACAGATTTTATACAACATCAGCAAACCGTATGTCACGCAGTATAATTCCAAATGCCATTACAGTAAACGATGTTCTTTATGCACTCGGCAAAGATGTTGAAGATAATACCAAAAACGATTTTGACGATAATATAAAAGTGCTTTATGAAAACCTAAGAACAACCGATAAGGACATTAACAAAAATTCAGACGATAACTCAGAAAAATTACCTCTGTGGCGGAAAATAAGCGTTCTTATTTCGTTTTTGCTTTTTGTTTTTTCGACAGGTGTAAGCCTTGATATTTTTGAAATTCCGTATTTTTCTGAAAATAAAATACTTTCGTATTCTATGGTTTTTATCTCCCTGATTATGATAGTTTTTTCTCTCGGAATAAAACACAAAACGCACAGTATAAATTCAGAAAACAGCAAAAGTCATAAACTCACCAAAAGAACAATTTCAGCCATAGTTATGATATTTGCAGCCATTCCGATTACGATATTCATAGGCATATATTATTTGAATGACCAAAAGTATCTTTTTATATCACTGCTTGTAATGATTGAATGTATGCTGCCGTTTTTTCTTGTCTTTGAAAAACGCAGAATACAAGCACGGGAACTTGTGCTTATAGCGTCACTGTGTGCCTTGTGCATTTCGGGCAGAGCGGTATTTTATATGCTGCCGCAGTTCAAGCCTGTTACGGCACTTGTGATACTTTCAGGAGCGGCACTCGGCGGAGAGTCAGGATTTTTGGTCGGAGCGGTTACAATGCTTGTTTCAAATATGTTTTTCGGACAGGGTGCATGGACTCCGTGGCAGATGTTTTCTATGGGCATTATCGGCTTTCTTTCGGGCATTATCTACCGTAAAGGACTTATTCCGAAAAACAGAATATCGTTTGCGTTGTTCGGATTTATTTCCGCAACGGTTATATACGGAGGCATAATGAATCCTGCCTCTCTCATAATGTCGCATACTGAAATCAATGCGTCAACACTTGCAGCATTTTATCTGTCGGGACTTCCGATGGATATTGTTCACGGCTTGTCAACGGCGGTATTTCTTTATATCGGTGCAGAACCCGTACTCCAAAAACTTGAACGCATAAAAACAAAGTACGGACTTATTGTATGAGATTTAATCTCTAATAAAAAATACCTGTTTTAATATTCAGTCAGATATGATATAATACATTCATAT
>JBJFIB010000037.1:0-3720 GCA_051894195.1 Acutalibacteraceae bacterium | reverse complement strand
CGACAAGACCATAAATACAACCCTCAGGAATTTCGCAGTTCATATCTTTAAGTGCAGTAAAATCTCCGAATGTCTTTGTAACATTGTTGACTTTAATCATCGTTCCCGCCTCCATAATACAATTTCACCTTAGCAATAATTTCGCCGACCGTCATACCGGAAAGTTTCAGCTTTTCCACCGCATTTTTAAGTTCGCTGTCGGATTTCATCATACTTTTCTGAATTATATCCTTTGCGTCGTTTGAAATATATCTTCCGACGCCGGGAACGGAATATGTGATATTCGAGCGTTCCAGTTCGTTATAAGCCTTCTGGATTGTGTTCGGGTTAGTTCCGATTTCCTTTGAAAGACTGCGTACAGAGGGAATCATCTCACCCGATTTGAGTATGCCTGTAACGATAAGGTTTTCAAACTGTTCAATAATCTGTTCATAGATTGGCTTGTGGCTCATTTTGTCTATGGCGATTAAGTTTTCATACATACAAATTCACCTCTTCTTTAAAATACTAACTGTACTATTGGTTATAGTACAGTTATACCGCATTGTACGCTTTTTGTCAATATATTATTAAAGAATTTTTTAATAAATTTTAAACTCAGCTCCAAGGGCAATAATTACCCTTAAAGCTGAGTTTTCATTACGGCGGAAATATATATAATCTTTTCAAAAGTATTAAACACAGATTTTTCAAACTTTATGTCTTTCAGTTCAAAAATTTCATTTTCGGCATATTTTTCTGATGTCGTCACAGGAATAAATTTTCTCTGTTTCGCCAGAACTATCGGTAATTATCTGAACAAATTTTTCATTATTCTTTGCATATAACTGTCCTGAATAAGAAATTCTCTCATAAGCACCGTTCGGCAACGGACTATCCTCAGGAGTTTTAACTACACACAATATCAAATCATCAGACTTTTCAATTATTTTTTCACCATCAATTGTTTCTTTAAGGAAAGTTTTTTTAATTTCCTCTGCACTTAAATCGTTAAAACGAAATGCGTCGTTGTGTTCTTCAATATGGTCGCTAAGCGGAATGTATCCACCCAAAGTAAAAACTGATATTACATCTCCGATTTTTAAATCACCTTTAAACGAATCCGTTACCAAGACATCAGCTTTTGTCCAGGCGACTCCTTCATAGCTTGTAAAAGTCACATTTTGAACTTTTACCCTAATCACATTGTCTGATGCTGATATCAGCTCCTTTAAGTCATCTGAATAAAATTCATTGGCTGTTGAAACAACTTCCAATACATTGTTGTCATAATCAGGAACACTATAACTCTTTTCCAAATCCACAGATAAATCTCTTATCATACCAACATCTGAATTATCTATGACATTTGAAACACCACTGTTCACTGCTACTCCATCAGTATAATTGCCCCCATTAAACTGTTGCGTTATCCTGTTATTCCAAAAATTATTCAGTGCAAAAATTCCTGCACAGGCAAACACAGCACAAGCGGCAATAGCTCCGATTGAGATAATCCGTTTTTTGCAGGACTTCTGATTTTTCTTTGCGTTGGCAATAAGCTCATCATCAACTTCACCAATCACATTTAAAAGGTCAATCGTTTTCATACCAATTCCTCCTCAATAAGTTTATCTTTGAGTTTTGTTCGGGTTCTCATAAGCATAGATTTCACTTTACTCTCTGAAAAACCGAATTGTTTTGCAATAGATGAAATAGAATCCATATACCAGTATCGGCACAGAAAAACCTTTTGCTCTTTTTGAGGTAAATTTCTCACGAATAAATTTACACTTTCAATAATAAGTTTCTTTTCGACATCATTTTCAACATTGCTTTCATTTGGAATACATTCTGACAGTTCTTCCAATGCAGAAACAAATTGACCTCCTCCACGCTTTTCAGAGTTCTTCTTTCTTAATCGGCTGATAGCAATTCGTCTGGTTATTTTTCCGAGAAATGCTGATAAAACAGACGGTCGATGAGGTGGCATACTGTTCCATGCATTAAGATATGTATCATTCACGCTTTCTTTGGAATCATCTTCATCATTCAGAACATTATAAGCTATCTTATAACAATACTTTCCGTATTTATCTGCTGTTTCTTTAAGTGCTTTTTCATTTCTGTCAAAATATAATGCTATTATTTGAGTATCTTCCATAAGCATTACCTCCTTTCTTAACATCTTCTTTCTTAACATCTTCTATACTTAAAGTCGCAATTTATTTAATATGGTTGCATAATTTTTATAAAAAAATGAACTTTGTAAATATTATAATAACACAGCAACAATAACTTATATAACATTTACAAAATAATAAATGTCTGTTTTTGATCGATATTTATTCACATATTTAAAATAAAAAAGAGCGGTACAAACCGCCCTTGTCATTACATTCTGAAATATTTTTCGTCAAACACCTCTGAAACAACACTGCCACAGGTTATGTCCGCAAGCTGTTTTTGAAGTTTATCGAAATTTTCGGGTGCAATATGATATTCAATGTCAACACTGTCGGTAAATTCCGTATTATCAATCGTTCCGTCAAGCGACGGTATAAGTCCCGAAATTTTACCGTATTGATTATAGTCGCATTTCATTCTTGCAACAAGACATTTTTGCATTGTTATTATGTTTCCGGCTGTCAACGCAATTTTTGCACCCTTTGTATATGCACGAACCAAGCCTCCTGCACCAAGAAGAATACCACCAAAATATCTCGTTACGACAACAACGACATCGGTAACACCCGATTTGACAATAACATCAAGAGTCGGAACACCTGCTGTTCCGTGCGGTTCGCCGTCGTCTGAATATCGCTGAATATTTCCGTCACGCAGTACATAGGCATATACATTGTGAGTTGCGTCCCAGTGCTGCTGACGCTTTTCATTTATAAAATCCAGTGCCTCCTGTTCGGTTTTCACAGGCTTTGCGTAGCCGATAAACTTTGAACGCTGTTCGATAAAAAAATCGCTGTTTTCTTTTTCTATGGTTTTATATGATGACATATTGAAATTCCTTTCAAAAGAAAAATGGCGGCACACAGAAATGTACCGCCTTAACCAAGCTGATTGTTTGCTTATTATTTGCTGATACCGTAACGCTTGTTGAACTTATCAACACGACCGCCTGTATCAACGAGTTTCTGTCTGCCTGTAAAGAACGGGTGACATTTTGAGCAAATTTCAACACGGATATCTTTCTTTGTTGAACCTGTTTCGATTACATTACCACAGGCACATGTGATTGTTGTCTGCTGGTAATTTGGATGAATATTCTCCTTCATTATGAATTCACCTCTTTCATATATACCTATATAACAAATGGATTATAACACACTCCAAAACAAATTGCAAGAACATTTTATGAATTTCGCAAAAATTCCGATTTCTACGGCAATTTATTTCAGGCGTTGTATTCTTTCTCGGTTTCATTCTGTGCGTCAAAGACCGCAACATTATCTTCCGGCTGTGGTTTATTCTTGTGTTTTTTATCCGCAAGAACAAGTTTAAGCAAGATAGGAGTGATAATTGTCGTCACAATAACAACAAGAACGATTGCCGGAAAAAGTTTTTCATCAATTATTCCTGCCTGTGCACCTTTCTGTGCAACAATCAGTGCAACCTCACCTCTTGACACCATTCCGATACCGATTGCGAGCGATTCCTTATTCGAGAATTTACACGGGAGTTTGACAGTAAAAACATGAAAAAAGACCTTCAAAGCCCGATGAT
>JBJFIB010000036.1:0-18994 GCA_051894195.1 Acutalibacteraceae bacterium | reverse complement strand
GAGTATTGTATTGTGCCTGTAAGCATAAAATACTATTGACATAATCGGAGCGTGATAGTAAAATAACATATATAATTTTGTTCGGAAAAATGTTGCGTGCAACAATAAATATATAAAAATAAACTAATTTTTTATTCAAATTAAACAAATACGGAGGTAAAATTATAGTGTTATCAGAATTTAACAGGAGAAATATGTCTAAAAATTCAAAAAACAAAAATGTTACAGAGGCGAAATTTTCTAAAACTAACCGCAGTCATCAAAAGAGATTTGTATCGGAGAATTCGGAAGCAAGACTTTTTGAAAAAATCACACCGCCTCAGCGTTTGTCAGATCAGCCTATCGGAAATAACGCAGGAATGGCAGAAGTAATCAAGCGTGAAACATCTGTTCGTAATTTTCAGTCAAGCGAAAGAAACAACCAGCGTTCTTATGTGAAACGCAATGAATACCAGTCCAAACGCACTAATATGAGAACCGCAGCACCGTCAGTAAAAATTACATTTCTCGGTGGTCTTAACGAAATAGGAAAAAACATTACCCTTTTTGAATGTAACGATGATATGTTTCTACTTGACTGCGGTATGGCATTTCCCGACGGAGATATGCTCGGAGTTGACCTTGTAATTCCTGACTTTACCTATGTTGAGAGAAACAAAGACAAAATAAAGGGAATTGTACTCACTCACGGTCACGAGGACCATATAGGTGCATTACCGTATCTTCTTAAAAATGTCAATTTTCCAATCTATGGAACATCACTTACGCTCGGACTTGTAGGCAGTAAGCTGAAAGAGCATAATTTGCAGAATAAAGTAAAATTAAATGTCGTAAATCCCGGACAGCGTATAAAACTCGGCTGTATGTCGATTGAGTTTATCCATGTAAACCATTCAATCCCTGACGCTGTTGGTATTGCGATTCATACTCCTGCGGGAATTATCGTTCATACCGGAGATTTCAAGATTGACTGTACTCCTACAACGGGAGGAATGATTGACCTTGCACGCTTTGCCGAACTCGGCAAACAGGGAGTGCTTGCACTTATGGCAGACTCCACAAACGCCGAAAGGGCAGGCTACACAATGACCGAACAAAAGGTCGGACACACATTCGATATGCTTTTCAAAGAGGCGGAAAACGACAGAATAATTATCGCAACCTTTGCCTCAAATATCGGCAGAATACAGCAGATACTCCATTGTGCCCAGAAATACGGCAGAAAAGTTGCATTTTCGGGTCGCAGTATGATTAACTATATGACAATAGCCAGCGAACTCGGCTATGTTGAAGTACCTGACGGACTTATAATAGATATAGACGCTATCAACCGTTACCCAAAAGAACAGGTTGTCCTTGTAACAACAGGCAGTCAGGGCGAACCTATGTCAGCACTTTCAAGAATGGCTTATTCCGACCACAGAAAAGTTGAAGTGGGTCCGGGAGATGTCATAATTATCTCAGCTAACCCGATTCCGGGCAACGAAAAAATGGTAAGTTCAGTTGTAAACGAGCTTATGAAACACGGCTGTAAAGTTGTCTATGAATCAATGTACGAGGTTCATGTTTCGGGACACGCCTGTCAGGAAGAACTGAAAATTATTCAGGGACTCACAAAGCCAAAATACTTTATTCCTGTTCACGGTGAGCAGAAACATCTTACGAAACATGCAAATCTTGCAATAGAAATGGGTATGCAGCGTTCAAATATCTTTATCGGCGATATAGGCAATGTAGTAGAACTTAATAAAGAATATATGAAACAGCTTCCGAGTATTCCGGCAGGAATGGTACTTGTTGACGGACTCGGCGTAGGTGATGTCGGCAGTATTGTACTGCGTGACCGTAAGCATCTCGGTCAGGACGGACTTATTGTTGTTGTAGTGACACTTGACCGTGAAGACGGACATATTATTGCCGGACCAGATATAGTTTCCCGTGGATTTGTATATGTCCGTGAAAGCGAACCGCTTATGGACGACGCAAGAAAGAGTGTTATCAATGTTCTTGAAGAATGTGAGGAACAGGGCATACACGAATGGGGAGTTATCAAAAACACCATTAAAGACAGCCTTTCAAAAGTTCTTTATGACAAAACACGCAGAAGCCCGATGATTTTGCCAATTATTATGGAAGTATAATATCAGTGTGGAGAGTGGAGAGTGGAGTGTGGAGTTATTGTGACCGTGAGTTCGTGCGTTGAGTTCAGCTTGTTGTGATATTCACTTATTGTATGGAATGATAACAATAACTTATGGTGCGGACAATGACTTAACGGTAAAAATAACTTTGAACGCAATTCGACAGTGGCGGCACGCCACCGCAATTCGACAGTGGCGGCACGCCACCGCAAATTGACAGATAAGTAAGTAGGTGCATCAACATGAGAAAGAAAAAAAAGAATATAGCTTTTATAACACCGATGTTTCTTGTGTTTGCAGTTGTGATGTTCTTAATGGCGGCAATTTCTTTTTGGTGGAACGAAGTTATTTTTTTGTGTGAGCTTGCAGCAGCAACGGTTGCACTTGTGCTTGTAATTATCGGAATAGTAAACATCAAGCGTTATACCACATTTATAATTTCCGAGGCAACAAAGTCAATCGGCGAAGACGGAATGCAGACAATAGAAAATATTGCCGTTCCTGTTGCGATTATCGGAGAATATAACGAAATTGTAGCCGCAAACACACTTTTCAGAAAGAAACTGTGCAGCAGTTCAAATCCGCTCGGCGACAATATTTCATCATATCTGTCAAACGGCAATCCCGACACAATGTACGAGGATAACGGAGTTGACACTTTCCACGACGGAAAATGGTATATAGCTTTTGCCGTCAAAAACGAAAACAGCTCCGTTGTATATTTTGTTGACGATAACAAATATAAAGTCAATTCCGATGAATACATCAATTCACGCCCTGTCATAGCCATTATTGCATTTGACAACAAAGAAGAGCTTGAGCGTGAAACTGAGGAAGGCAAGGCAAGCCAGATAACAGTTCTTGTCGAAAAAGCCATTGTAAAATGGGTTGCGTCAACAACAGGCTTTTACAAAAAAACCAATAACGGACGCTATCTTGTTGTAATGGAAGAACGCTACATAAAGCAATTCATTGATGAAAAGTTCAAAATTCTTGAAGAAATCCGTGCAATAAAAATCAATGACCGAATGAACGCAACAATATCAATCGGCGTCGGACGAGGCGGAGCAACATTCAAAGAGTGCGAACTGTGGGCAAGACAGGCACTTGATATGGCACTCGGACGAGGCGGCGATCAGGTTGCCGTCAAAAAATCCGAAACATACCGTTTCTTTGGCGGCGTTTCAAAAGGTATCGAAAAGCGTGACAAGGTTCGTACAAGGGTTATCGCCGCAACGCTTTCAGACCATATCAACAACAGCAGTAATGTTGTAATTATGGGACACCGTTTTTCCGACCTCGACAGCGTCGGAGCGTCAATCGGTATGTGGAGTGCGGTGGTAAAAGGACTTCACCGCAACGCCTATATAGTGCTTGACCGACAGCAGACTCTTGCAAAGTCACTTGTGGAGAGTTTTGAAAAAGCAGGCTTTGAGAGTATTTTTAAATCTGAATCAGAAGCACTAGACATAATCGACGACCATTCACTATTGATTATAGTTGATACACATTCACCTAACTTTCTGGAATCAAAGGCAGTATATGACCGCTGTAAGCGTGTTGTTGTAATCGACCATCACAGAATGATGGTAAATCATATCGACAATGCTCTTGTATTCTATCACGAGCCTTATGCATCGTCAGCGTCAGAGATGACAGCTGAGCTTGTGCAGTATCTCGGCAAGGATACAATCAGCCGTCTTGAAAGCGAGGCACTTCTTGCAGGCATTATGCTTGATACCAAGAACTTTGTCCTCAGAACAGGCGTAAGAACCTTTGAGGCAGCCGCATATCTACGCAGTAACGGGGCAGATACCGTTGAAGTAAAGCGTCTTTTCTCAAATTCCATTGATACCTACAAAGTAAAATATAAACTTGTCAGTGATGCTGAAATATTCAATTCCTGTGCCATAGCGTGTGCAGACGAGAATGTACCGGATATAAGAATTGCCTCAGCACAGGCGGCAGATGAACTTCTCGGCATTGAAAATGTCAAGGCGTCGTTTGTAATGTATCCTACGGGCAAAACGGTCAATATTTCTGCCCGTTCACTCGGAGATTTGAATGTACAGGTAATAATGGAGGCACTCGGTGGCGGCGGACATCAGACAATGGCGGCGTGTCAGCTTGAAAATGTCAGTATGGCGGAGGCACGGGAGCGTCTTGTGTCCATAATCAGCGGACTTGAAGTCAACAAAACCGACTTGCAGAACGAACAGAAAGCATAATCACAGTGTGGAAAGTGCAGAGTGGAGTTATGCATACGGTAAGTTTTATTACAGATATTAAGCTTTTCAAATTGATATAAAAATAAAAACCGAGAAAGGAAGAAAAATACAATGAAAATCGTATTGTTACAAGATGTTAAGGGTACAGGAAAAAAGGGCGAACTGATAAATGTATCAGACGGCTATGCAAGAAATTTTCTTTTTCCGAGAAAACTTGCAAAAGAGGCTGATGCACAGGCACTTAACGAACTGAAAAACGCCGAACAGTCAAAACAGCACAAAATTGCCGTAGAAACCGCCGAAGCACAGGCAACGGCACAAAGACTTAACGGTGAAACGCTCACAATGACCGCAAAGGCAGGACAAAACGGCAAACTTTTCGGTTCAGTTACGAGCAAGGAAATCGCCGCAGAATTAAAACGCAAATACAGCCTTTCAATCGACAAGAGAAAGGTAGTTCTCGATATGGACATCAAGTCATTCGGAACATATAACTGTGAAGTAAAACTTTATACAGGGATTTCCGCAAAAATCAAAGTAATGGTAGTCGAAGCAGAAAAATAAAATCAGGATATAAGAAATTTCCGGACAATTAAATCGGGACAAAATCCCCTTTTGATTGTCCGTTGTCAACAATAAATATTATGAGGTGATAAAATGAGTGACAGTACAATATCGTCATCATATGACGGAATGAATTTGCCGTTCAGTGCTGAGGCGGAGCAGTCTGTATTGGGTGCAATACTTCTTGATTCCGATTGCCTGACAGATGTAATGGAGATTTTGCCGTCAGCCGAGTATTTTCACCTTTCAAATCACCGTGCGATTTATTCGGCGATGGTAAATCTTTTTGTACTCAGTAAGCCGGTTGACTTTGTTACCGTTCTTGAACAGCTTAAAACTACAAAGGACTTTGACGAAACATCAACAAAAACATATTTAATGCAGCTTGCCGATATTGTCCCGTCAATATCCCGTGTCGGCGAATACGCAAAAATCGTAAGGGATAAATACCTTTTACGCAGTCTTATAATTTCATCAAGGGAGATAATAGAGGACGCAACACAGCCCGGCGACGATGTTTCAAAGCTTATTGATTCAGCTGAACAGCGTATTTTTGATATTCGTGACAACAAAAATGTCAAGGGTCTTGAAAAAATCGACGATGTAATCTTGCAGACCTTTGACCGCCTTGATTTGCTCAATTCCCCCGAAAGCGAGCTTTATAAGGGTATCCCAACAGGAATAGGCTCACTCGACAGCACAATAACAGGTCTTAACCGTTCCGACCTTATTCTTCTTGCCGCCAGACCGGGTATGGGAAAAACCAGTTTTGCACTTAATATCGCAAAAAATGTTGCGGTAAAATCCAAACGCCGTGTTGCGTTTTTCTCTCTTGAAATGACCAAAGAACAGCTTGCGTCACGCTTGCTTTCTACTGAGGGTCTTATCGAGGGTACAAAGCTGAGAACGGGCAAGCTCACAAACGAAGAATGGGTAAGACTGATTGAGGCGGGCGATGTACTTAGCAAAGCTGATATGTATTTTGATGATACACCGGGTATTACGGTTCCCGAAATGAAAGCGAAGCTACGCCGACTGAAAAATGTTGACCTCGTAATAATCGACTATTTACAGCTTATGGCGGCGTCAAGAAGAATTGACAATCGTGTTCAGGAAATTTCCGAAATCACACGAAATCTGAAAATTCTTGCAAAGGAGTTCAATGTTCCCGTAATAACACTGTCACAGCTTTCCCGTGCGAGCGAACAGCGTGCCGAGCATAAGCCGCAGCTTTCCGACTTGCGTGATTCAGGTTCAATCGAGCAGGACGCCGATATTGTACTTTTCCTTTACCGTGAGGATTACTACAAAAACGGCGAGGGAACAGAATCCGACAATTCCGATAAAAACAGCGGTGAATGTATTGTCGCAAAAAACAGACACGGCGAAACCCGTTCCGTACCGCTGCATTGGCAGGGCGAATTTATGAGATTTACAGCACAGGAGTTAAGCCGTGAAGAATAAAGCATACTCAGCCGTAAAAAAATATAATATGCTGCAAAAAAACGATACCGTTGTTGTCGGACTTTCAGGCGGAGCGGATTCAACAGCACTCCTGCATTTTCTTCTTTCGATTAAGGAGGAGTATAATCTCAGAATTATTGCCTGTCACATAAATCATATGCTGCGTGGAGCTGAGGCAGACAGCGACGAGAATTTTGTCAGAAAAATCTGTAATGACAATTCCGTTGAACTGCGTGTACTGCGTGTTGATGTTCACAAAGAGGCTCAAAAAAGAAAAATCGGCACAGAGGAATGTGGAAGACAGATACGCTATGATTTTTTTGAAAAAACAGCCGCCGAATTTAATGCAAAAATTGCCACTGCACACACAGCATCAGATAATGCCGAAACCGTTATTTTCAATATGACCCGTGGCTGCGGCATAAAGGGTTTGTGCGGAATACCGCCTGTAAGGGATAATATTATCCGTCCGCTTATCGAAACAACACGCTCAGAAATTGAGGAATACTGCCGCACAAACGGCTATGATTTTGTGACCGACAGCACGAATCTTGAACGGGACTACACAAGAAACAAAATCCGTCTTGATGTTATTCCGGTTCTTAAAAACATCAATCCGTCACTCGAAATTACGCTTGCAAGAATGTCCTCACAAATGCGTCAGAATGAAAAATTCATCACTGATTGTGCCGAAAATGCTCTTGCAAATGCCGAAACGCCAAACGGTTATAAAACAGCAATTCTTTCTCAGCTTGACGATACGCTTTTGTCGGCGGCACTCAGTCTTTTGGTAAAAAAATACAATATAATTCCCGAAGCAAAACATATTGAACTTATCAAAAAAATTGTGTATAATAGCGGTGCAGTCAATCTTAAAAATAATATGACGGCTGTTTCAAAACAGGGTTTTCTGAGAATAATATCATCTGTAAAACATCTGGAAAAGGAAATAATTCCATACACAGACCAGAATTTAATCACCATAAACAATAAAAAAATTTCTCTTTTGAAGATGAATATAGATGAATTTAACAAGTATAAAAAAATTAACAATTTAGTGTTTAATAATTCGTTGGATTATGATACAATACCATTTAACAGAGTTTTCAGAACCCGAAAAAGCGGTGATGTGTTCACACTCACAAGGCGGAATATAACAAAATCACTGAAAAAATATTTTATTGAACTCAAAATTCCACAGGAAAAGCGTGACGACATCATACTGTTTGCGTCAGGCACGGACATAATGTGGATAGAGGGAATAGGCGTATCCAAAAAATATCGTGTAAGCACTGATACAAAGACGGTTATAGTTCTTGAAAGTCAAAAATAAAATCCGGATTGACTTTTTGTTTAATGCGTAAAAATGGAAGGACTGACAAATAAATGAATAATGATATAGCAAAGATTTTGCTTGATGAATCCCAGATTGCTGATGTTGTTGACGGAATTGCCGAAAAAATCAATAAGGACTACGAAAACGAGGAACTTGTTGTTGTAGGAATTTTAAAGGGCAGTATAATGTTTCTTGCTGATGTGTTCAGAAAACTTGAAGTCAGCTGTTCACTTGATTTTATGGCGGCGTCAAGCTACGGCAGCAGTACCATTTCAAGCGGTAAGGTAACAATCAAAAAAGACCTTTCAGAAGACATAAAGGGCAAACATGTTCTTATTGTCGAGGATATTCTTGATACAGGCAATACACTGTCCTACATAAAGGACTATCTTGCAAAAAAAGACCCTTTGTCAGTAAAAATATGCACACTGTTCGATAAGCCGAGCAGACGCCAGAAGCCAATCAGTCCCGATTATGTCGGCAGAACAATTCCTGATTTGTTCATTGTCGGCTACGGACTTGACTATAACGAAAAATACAGAAACCTTCCATATATCGGTGTACTTAAACCCGAAGTATATTCATAAAAACAAAGGAGTGACAAGCACTTGGATAACAAGAAAACCATACGCAATCTTTTAATTTACCTCGGTATTCCGATTGTGCTGATTATAGTAATTTCATTGTTCTTTTCAATGCAGCCCAAAACCGAATACGCAACCTCAGAAATAGTTTATATGTTCAAGGACCAGCAGGTCAAGGAATACAGTCTTGATTTCGGTTCAGGTGAAATAAACATCAAAAAGACCGATGATACCGAACTCAAAACAAATGTTGCAAGCATAACTCTGTTCCTTCAATCCGTAAATCCTTATATAGAACAGTATAACGAGAAAAACCCCGACCATCCGATGAAATATACATGGAAACAGGCAACCGATAATTCATGGTGGTTAAGCCTTATTCCGAATCTTATTCTCATTGTACTTCTCGGCGTTGTATGGTGGTACTTTATGCGTAAGCTGTCCGGAAGTATGGGTGACGCAGGAAAACAGATGAATTTCGGCAAGGCAAAAATCAAGAGTGTAAACGATGAAAAACGCAAGACGACTTTTGCTGATGTTGCCGGAGCAGACGAAGAAAAGGAAGAACTCCGTGAAATAGTAGAGTTCCTCAAAGACCCGAAAAAATATAACGAACTCGGTGCAAGAATACCGAAAGGCGTACTTCTTGTAGGACCTCCGGGTACAGGTAAAACACTTCTTGCAAGAGCCGTTGCAGGTGAGGCAGGAGTACAGTTCTTCTCAATTTCGGGTTCAGACTTTGTTGAAATGTTTGTCGGCGTAGGTGCGTCCCGTGTAAGAGATTTGTTTGAACAGGCAAAGAAAAATTCACCGTGTATCATCTTCATTGATGAAATTGACGCCGTAGGTCGTCAGCGTGGTGCAGGTCTTGGCGGCGGACACGACGAGCGTGAGCAGACTCTTAACCAGTTGCTTGTTGAAATGGACGGTTTCGGAGCAAATGAGGGAGTAATTATGATTGCCGCAACAAACCGTCCCGATATTCTTGACCCTGCACTTATGCGTCCGGGTCGTTTTGACAGACAGGTAATCGTAGGTCGTCCTGACATCAAAGGCCGTGAGGAAATTCTCAAAGTTCACGCCAAGGGCAAGCCGCTTGCTCCTGATGTTGACCTCAGAACAATCGCAAAATCAACAGCAGGCTTTACAGGTGCAGACCTCGAAAACCTTCTTAACGAGGCAGCACTTCTTGCCGCAAGAAAAGACCTCAAAGCCATAACTATGGAACAGGTTGAGGAGGCAACAATAAAGGTTGTTGCCGGTACAGAGAAGAAATCCCGTGTTATGTCCGACAAAGAAAAGAAACTCACCGCATATCACGAGGCAGGACATGCCGTTGCAACCTATTTCTGTCCGACACAGGACCCTGTACACCAGATTTCAATTATTCCTCGTGGAATGGCAGGCGGATACACAATGTCACTTCCGTCAGAGGATAAGTCCTACCGTTCACGCAAGGAAATGCTTGAACAGATTGTTGTACTTCTCGGCGGTCGTGTTGCCGAGGCACTCATACTCGGAGATATTTCAACAGGTGCCTCAAACGATATTGAGCGTGCAACAAATCTTGCTTTCTCAATGATTACAAAATACGGTATGAGCGAAAAGCTCGGACCTATCACATACGGTTCGTCAGATGATGAAGTTTTCCTCGGAAAAGGTCTTAACAACAGCAAAAACTATTCCGAAGAAACCGCCGCCGCTATTGATGAAGAAGTCAAGCAGTATATCACAGACGGCTATAATAAGACAGAGGAAATTCTCAAAGAGCATACTATGGAGCTTCATAAGGTTGCACAGTTCCTTTTTGAGAACGAAAAAATGTCAGGCGAACAGTTTGAATGTGTAATGGAGGGCAAACCTGTCAAGAAAGATGATGATGACGCTGAAACATCAGAAAATCTTGACGAGGAAAAAGAGAATACAGATTCGTCAGATTCAGAATAATAATAAGGAGTGCAGCTTTTTGCACTCCTTATATTGTAATATGAGTAATTTTAATGTTGCGGTATGCCGCTAAGGAGAAATGAAAATGCCTTTTAAGAAAATAACAGTAAGAGGGGCAAGAGAGCATAATCTAAAAAATATAGATGTCGAAATTCCCCGTGACGAGCTTGTAGTAATGACGGGACTTTCCGGTTCAGGCAAGTCGTCGCTTGCTTTCGATACGCTTTATGCCGAAGGTCAACGCCGCTATGTCGAATCGCTTTCGTCATATGCCCGAATGTTTCTGGGACAGATGGATAAGCCAGATGTTGACAGCATTGACGGACTTTCACCGTCAATTTCAATAGACCAGAAAACAACCTCAAAAAATCCCCGTTCCACTGTCGGCACGGTTACCGAAATATATGACTATCTCCGACTTATGTATGCACGGATAGGAGTGCCGCATTGTCCGATATGTCACAGAGAAATAAAACAGCAGACTGTTGACCAGATTACCGATAAGGTGCTTTCACTTCCTCAGGGAACAAAAATTCAGGTTATGGCACCGATAGTAAGGGGCAAAAAAGGCGAACATCAAAAGGAATTTGAGTCAGCGGCAAAAAGCGGCTTTGTCCGTGTCCGTGTTGACGGAATAATCTATGACCTTTCAGAGAAAATAAAGCCAGAAAAAAACAAAAAGCACAATATAGATATAGTCGTTGATCGACTTGTAATCAAAGATGAAATCCGCTCACGACTTGCCGATTCTGTCGAAACAGCGTCAAAGCTTGCCGGTGGTCTTGTTGTTATTGCGGTAAACGGCGGCGAGGATATACTTTTTTCACAGAATTATGCCTGTCCCGAACACGGAGTAAGTATTGACGAGCTGAGTCCGAGAATGTTCTCGTTCAACAGTCCGACAGGTGCGTGTAAAAAATGTATGGGACTCGGAATATTTATGAAAATAGATGTCAATCTGATTATTCCCGACAGAACAAAGTCAATCCGTCAGGGTGCAATAAAGGGCAGCGGTTGGGCGATGGAGGGCAGTACAATAGCGACAATGTATTTTGAGGCGTTGTCCGAAAAATACAATTTTTCTCTTGATACACCGATAAATCAGCTTTCTGACGATATTGTAAATATACTGCTTTACGGCACGAACGGCGAAAAAATTACCGTACACCGCCAAAACGAATACGGCTCAGGCACTTATCATACCGAATTTGAGGGTATAATCAACAATCTTGAAAGGCGTTTCCGTGAAACTCAGAGTTCGTGGGTCAAAGCCGAAATCGAATCCTATATGACAAGCGTTCCGTGTGATGCGTGTAAGGGTAAACGGCTTTCTCCCGAAAGTCTTGCGGTAACGGTCGGCGGAATGAATATAAGCGAATTTTGCGATATGTCAGTAGAACAGGCGTTGGAGTTCGTAAAAACAGCACAGCTTACCGACAGACAAAAAATGATAGCACAGTCAATCACAAAGGAAATCGACAGCCGTCTTAATTTTCTTAACAGCGTAGGTCTTTCTTATCTTACGCTTTCACGCTCGGCAGGTACGCTTTCCGGCGGCGAAAGCCAGAGAATACGCCTTGCAACACAGATAGGTTCATCACTATCGGGAGTGCTTTATATACTTGACGAGCCAAGCATTGGACTTCATCAGCGTGATAACGATAAACTCATATCAACGCTTAAAAACCTCCGTGACCTCGGCAATACCGTAATAGTTGTAGAACACGATGAGGACACAATGTATGCCGCTGACCACATTATTGACATAGGTCCGGGTGCAGGAATTCACGGCGGCGAGCTTGTCTGTGCCGGAACGATTGACGACATAAAAAAGTGTGAGCGTTCAATCACAGGACAATATTTAAGCGGCAAACGCTCAATTCCTATTCCTGAAAAAAGGCGAAAGGGCAACGGAAAATTCCTCAAAGTCATAGGTGCAAAACAGAATAACCTTAAAAATATTGATGTAAAATTCCCACTCGGAGAATTTGTGTGTGTAACGGGAGTATCGGGTTCGGGAAAATCCTCACTTGTCAACGAAATTCTCTACAAACAGCTTTCTTCCGAACTCAATGGTGCAAGGGCAGTCCCCGTCAACTGCAAAAAAATTCTCGGCACGGAAAATCTCGATAAAGTAATCGACATTAACCAGTCGCCGATAGGCAGAACACCACGCTCAAATCCGGCAACCTATACAGGCGTGTTTTCGGATATAAGGGAGCTTTTTGCGTCAACAAATGAGGCTAAAATGCACGGATTTAACGCAGGCAGATTTTCATTCAATGTCAAAGGCGGCAGATGTGAGGCTTGTCAGGGCGACGGCATAATCAAGATTGAAATGCATTTTCTCCCTGATGTTTATGTGCCATGCGATGTCTGCGGCGGCAAGCGTTACAACCGTGAAACTCTCGAAGTAAAATACAAAGGTAAGTCGATTTATGATGTTCTTGAAATGACGGTTGAGGAGGGCTGTGGATTTTTTGAAAACCAACCGAAAATCCGTACTAAATTACAGACACTCTATGATGTCGGACTCGGATATATCAAAATCGGACAGCCGTCAACAACACTTTCGGGAGGCGAGGCACAGCGAATCAAGCTTGCCTCCGAGCTTTCACGCCGTTCAACAGGTAAAACTATATATATTCTTGACGAACCGACAACGGGACTTCATATAGCCGATGTACACCGGCTTATTGATGTATTGCAGAAACTCGTTGACAGCGGAAATACGGTTGTAGTAATCGAACACAATCTTGATTTGATTAAAACCGCCGACTATATTATTGACCTCGGTCAAGAGGGCGGCGACGGCGGCGGCACGGTTATTGCAACGGGTACACCTGAGGAAATTGCACAGTGCGAAAATTCCTATACCGGTCAGTATCTCAAAAAATACCTGAAATAACGGCGGTGATAATTTGTTCGGATATTTACAGCCAAAAAAAAGCGAACTTAAACTAAAAGAATATGAACTCTACCGCAGTGTCTATTGCGGACTTTGCCGACGCTCAGGCAAAGACTACGGCATAATTTCCCGACTTACTCTCAGCTATGACTGTACACTTCTTGCAATGTTTTCACTGTCGCTGAAAGGCGAAAAATCCTGTGTAACACAGGGACGCTGTGTATGCAATCCGCTTAAAAAGTGTCTTTTTTGCTGTGGTAACGGCGACAGCTTTAAATTTGCAGGAGCAGTTTCTGTGATAATGACCTATTATAAATTGCAGGACACAATAGAGGATTCGGGTTTTTTCAAAAAGATAATTGCCCGTTTTCTTAAAGCAATATTTTCTCACTCTCACAAAAAGGCGGCAAACGACTATCCGCTGATTGAACAGAATGTAAAAGTAATGATGGAAAATCAGCGAGCGGCGGAAAATTCCGACAGCGGAGTTGACAAATCCGCCGACAGCACAGCCGTTTTAATTTCAAATATTTGCTGTATGCTTTCTGATGATGAAAAGCAGAAAAAAATACTGCGTGAGTTCGGCTATTATATCGGTCGGTGGATATATCTTATTGATGCGTCAGACGACCTACCGAAAGATATAAAGAAAAAATCATTCAATCCCTTTAAAAAGCATTATAATTCCGATAATACGGATATATCTTCAACTATGAGTTACTGCAACGATGTGCTGAATATGACTGCGGCACAGGCTGTTGCGGCATATAATCTTCTGGAAATTAAGGATTATAAGGAAATACTTGATAATATAGTATATAAAGGTCTGTCATCACAGCAGGAATACTGTCTTTTTGAAAAATATAAAGAAAAAGACAAGTCAAAAAAAGACTATTATCCCGCACTTTCACGAAAGGAATAAAAAACTATGAATAACGACCCTTACAAGATACTTGATGTTTCGCCTGACGCAACCGATGAAGAAGTTAAACAGGCATACCGGAAACTTGCAAAAAAATATCACCCCGATAATTATGTAAACAGTCCCCTTGCGGAAACAGCGTCCGAAAAAATGAAAGAAATCAACGACGCTTATGACCGTATTCTCTCCGAGCGAAAAAAAGCAAAAAGTCAGGGACAAAACTATCAGACATACCACACAAATCAGTCACGCTTTGCGAACATAAGAGCACTGATAAACGCCGGAAGATTCAACGAGGCAGAACAGGCACTCAATTCTGTAATTTCAACCGAGCGTGACGCCGAATGGTATTATCTTATGGGAATAATAGTTTACCGCAAAGGCTGGCTTGAAGATGCCTACAATTATTTTTCAACCGCCTGCAAAATGGACCCGACAAATGCCGAGTATAACTCAATGTATCAGAGAATACAGGCACAGCGTTCGGGGCAGTTCGGCGGATACAATCAGAACGACGGTTCTTCAATGCCCTGTACATGCTGTGATATGTGTGCTACACTTTTGTGTATGGATACCTGTATGAATTGTTGCTGTAATGGCTGTCGCTGACGGCAGAAAGAGTGAGTTGTTATGAATACAGCAAAAAAGACCGCACTCGGCGGTATAATTACGGCATTGTCGGCTGTTTCAATGATAATTTCAAATATTATTCCTGTGGGAATGTATGTTTTTCCGGCACTTGCGGGAATTCTGATATATATTTTGTCGCTCATTTGCGGAAAAAGCTACGGCTGGTCGGCTTTTGCGGCGGTTGGGATAATATCGTTCATCTTGTGTGCCGACAAAGAAACGGTATTGTGTTATTTGTTTTTGCTCGGATACTATCCTATGATTAAATCATATATCGAAAAAATCAGGTTAAAGCCTGTTGCATTTATCTTAAAACTTGCAGTGCTTAACTTTGCGGCAATCGGAATATATTTTCTTATGCTTTATGTGTTTTCAATGTCACAGGACGAATTTATGATATTCGGCATAAATCTTCCGCTTGTGTTTCTTGCAATGCTTAATATAGTATTCATCGTATATGATTATGCACTTACCGTTTTCAATAAAACATATTGCAGAAAAATTACAGAAATCATTACAAAAATGTTCAAATAATTACAACGGATAATTTGCCGGAAAGTTTGTTTTTGCGATGATATAACCCGATTTGGTAAACTTTTCATTCTACCCATAATTTACCGACTTTTTGTCGAAAATTTGTATATGTAATAAATATTATAAGTTATTTATACAATTTGCCGATTGCAATTTTACTGAAATTGCTTTATAATAATTATAATTATTGGCAAGAATATTTATTACATTTTTGTAACATAAAGAAAGGTCGTGTAACTTTGTCGGCGAAAAGATATAAGCAAAAGGCGAAATATTTTTCTGAAAAAGTAAAACAAACAAAACACAAAGTGCAGAAGTCTGTTGCGTTATTGTGTTCGGCTGCCGTTATTGCAACAGCGGTGCCGATAGCTTCAATTATGTCAGTAGGTGCACAGTCAGCAATATATGCAACAACAACAGACTACCTTAATATGCGTAAGGGTGCAGGTATGGGTTACAGCGTAATAAAAGTAATACCGAAAAATACCTCAGTAAAAGTCGTCAAAGCATATTCAGGCTGGCTTAAAGTCAGAACATCTGACGGTACCGAGGGATATTGCTCAACCGATTATCTCGATATCACCACTAACGCCAAAACGACCGATTATCTCAATCTCCGTAAGGGTGCAGGAACAAATTATTCTGTCATAAAAACAATAAAACCGAATGTTACCGTTGATGTGCTTAAAATTATCAACGACTCGTGGGCAAATATCAAACTGTCAGACGGAACAAAGGGATATGTATGCACTGACTATATTTCATACATAACCACATCATCAAACAGCGGCGTCAGTCAGGGAAATAATTCAAACAATAATAATACATCAGTTAAACATACATTAAAACTCTCATCAACTTCCCTGAAAATTGCTGCCGGTAAATCCACAACAATAACGGCAAATGCAAGTTCAGGCGGAAAAGTAGAGTGGAAATCGTCTGATACCAAAATTGCGACCGTATCATCATCAGGACAGATAAAAGGCGTTTCGGCAGGAACGGCAACAATTACTGCAACCGATACAAAGACAAAATTAACGGCAAAATGTACCGTCAAAGTAATCAAGACGGATTATACATCAATTACTCTTTCAAAAACATCAAATACTCTTTATGTCGGAAAATCTTTTACTCTCACAGCCACAACAAAGCCTGCTTCAAACGGAAAAGTGAACTTTAAATCTTCAAATGATTCCGTTGCAAAGGTTTCAGGCGACGGTAAGGTGACGGCAGTTAGTGCAGGAACAGCGACAATTACTGCATCTGATTCCACAGGTTTTATCACGGCGAAATGCACGGTTACAGTAAAAGAAAAGGACTCAATCACACTTTCACAATCAAGCATTACCGTTTATGAGGGTTCGTCCGTAAAAATTACCGCAAAAGCGTCAGATTCATCAATGAAAATTCACTGGTCATCAAGCGACCTCAATGTTGCAGGTGTTGATAACGGTGTTATCAGCGGACTTCGTCCCGGAAAAGCAACAATCACCGCCTCTGATGCGTCAGGTAAAATACAGGATACCTGTGTTGTTACAGTAAAGAGCGTTTCGTCAGGAAATATCACCCTGTCACGATATTCAGCGTCAACAACCGCCGGAAAAACAATATATATCAAAGGTTATTCTCCGAATTCTGCGTCATGGGGTACAAGTGATTCAAGTATTGCAACAGTTTCAAGAGGACTTATCGAAACCAAAAAACCCGGCAGAGTTGCAATTACATACTCCGACAATTATGGCAATAAAGCGGTATGCGTTGTTACCGTTTATGATGCAGCACCGATAAAATTTGCTTATTCTTCACCTAACTCGGCAACACGCAATTCCGATATAACATTAGTTGCAATTACCGATAAGTCAAGACAAAAGGTTCGTTTTGATATTGAAATAAACGGCAAAACAGTCAGCGTTGAAGCAAATGAAAAACAAACTGACGGCAATACTTATGTGTGGAAGGGTAAGTATCATGTAACGACTGCCGGAACATTAAAAGTAAAAGCATATTCATACAGCGGCGGTCTGTGGAAAACCTGTTCCGACGGTGAAACCGATATTTATGTAAGCTCAAAGACAAATGCAAATGCAACAAGCCTTGATAAACTCCGTGCAAGCGATGAACTCATCGAATTTATCGGTGAAAAGGAGGGCTTTGTTTCTTCCGTAACTTATGATACTCTTGCTAACAATCTTCCTACTCTTGGCTATGGTTATGTTGTATGGGAAGGAGAGCAGTTCTACGATAATCTTACAAAAAACGAAGGTTATGCACTCTTAGTTGACGCTGTAAACAACGACTCATATACTTCAAAAGTCAATAATATGCTCGTCAGCAATAAAGTAAGATTTAATCAGCGTCAGTTTGATGCACTTGTCAGCTTTTCATATAATCTCGGCACAGGCTGGACATCTTCATCAGACTTAAAGGATATTTTGCTTAATTCTATCGGCACAATCTCGTCGGATACCGTGCTTACAGGAAAGGTTACGGCTTACGACGGACTTAATCTCCGTTCACAGCCTACAACATCTTCAAGTGTAATAGATGTTCTTTTGCACGGGGAACAGGTTACACTTGTCAGCTCAGAAAAATACAATAATGTATGGTATAAAGTAAAGACATCAAGCGGAAAAACAGGTTATTGCAGCGGCACATACCTCAATATTACGACAACAGGAGAGGTTGGTCGTGACCTTAAATATGTAAACAGAAATGCACTCATAAGAGAGATGCTTTCTTATCATCACGCTTGCGGAGTTTGCTACTACGGACTGCTTTACAGGCGTGCAGACGAACTCGAAATGTTCCTTTACGGCGATTATGTTGCAGACGGACGAAGCAACAAACACAACTTCCCGAATCCGTCTTGTATTTCATTCCCATAATGAAGTGGGCGGCAGATAACAATGCCGTCCTTTTTCATATAAAAATTTTAAGAGGTGCTTAAAAAATGAGCGAAAAGAAAATAGGATTTATAGGTGCAGGAAATATGGCAACCGCAATTATCAACGGAATACTCAAAAATAAAGCAAAATCCGCTGATAAAATCAATGTCTTTGACCTTGACAGCGAAAAACTTGCACTGATGTCGCAAAAGGGCGTAAACTGTGCAGAAAACGGAAAAGAACTCGTAAAAAACAGCGATATAATCGTTCTTGCAGTAAAACCGCAGAATTACGAATCCGCTTTGAATGAAATAAAAGAAGTGACCGATGAAAATAAAGTTTTTGTAACGATAGCAGCAGGAATTTCAATCGAATATGTTCAGACAAAGCTTGAAAAACATTGTCCTATGGTTCGTGTTATGCCGAATACACCGCTTCTTCTCGGCAAAGGTGCAACGGCAATGTGCCGCTCGGAGTCGATTACAGATGAAGACTTTGAAGAGGTTTATAAGATGTTTGCACTCTCAGGAGATGTAGCAATACTTCCCGAATCACAGATGAACGAAATTATTGCGGTAAACGGCAGCAGTCCGGCGTATATTTATCTTTTTGCAAAATCAATGCTTGATTATGCAGTTTCAGTCGGCATTGACCGTGACACAGCACTCACGCTTATATGTAAAACATTTGAGGGCAGTGCGGAAATGCTGCGTTCAAGCGGTGATTCACCCGAAACACTCATCGAAAAAGTTTCCTCAAAGGGCGGCACAACAATCGAGGCTATGAAAATACTCAACGAGCGTGAAGTGCCAAAGGCTATATTTGATGCTATGGCAGCCTGCACAAAGCGT
>JBJFIB010000035.1:0-3742 GCA_051894195.1 Acutalibacteraceae bacterium | reverse complement strand
CTCCACTCTCCACTCTAAATTGTGGCTTTGCCGAGAGAGTAGGGAGGATATTCTTGGGCAGTTATTTTGTCGTTGTCGTCAATGTCAATAATTCCGTATTCGGCATTGTAACCGAGAGAACCGGGGTTCATAATAAGCATTGAGCCGTCAACGGTAACAATCTGCTGATGAGTGTGTCCGAAAAGCACAATGTCGGCATTTATGCTGTGACCGTATGCGGTAATGCGGCTTAAACCCTGTTTTACACCGTAAATATGTCCGTGTGTGATGAAGATTTTTTTGCCGCAGAGTGTGATTTCCTCTCTGTCGGAAGCATTACAGCACCAGTCACAGTTTCCTCTTACGGAAATGAACATTTTGTCAGGGTATATATAACGCATAGTTTCAATGTCGCCGTTTCCGTCACCGCAGAAAATAACAACTTCGGCGGCAGAATTTAATCGTATAACTTTTTCTAGTTCGTCAGTTTCGCCGTGAGAATCGGATAAAACAAGAATTTTCATTTCTTTCCTCCTGAACATATATTCAAAGTTTCGTGCATAGAATTTTAAAGGTGGTGATGATTTATGGATCAAAACGGTGTAAAAAAGATGTTTGACAATTTGTCGCCCGAACAGCAGAAACGGGTAGAGAAAATTCTCTCTGACAAAAGTGAAACTGAAAAAATACTCTCATCTCCGCAGGCACAGGCTCTGATTAAAAAACTAATGGGGGAAAAATAATCTATGGAAGACTTGTCCCGGAAGATAACCGAATTGCTCAGTAATCCCGAAACAATGGAACAAATCAAGGGGCTTACAGGACTTCTGGGGCAGTCTGATTTTTCCGCACAAAATCAAAACAATGCCCCAAAGCCACCACTGCCGCCGTCAAAGCCGACAAATGATTTTTTGAATCCCGAAATGCTGTCAGCGGTTATGAAATTTGCACCACTGTTAAGGTCGGTAAATCAGGAAGACGACAGCACACGCCTGTTAAAAGCCTTAAAGCCGTTTTTGCGTGATAATCGCAAGAAAAAGGTTGATGAGGCAATAAAACTTCTTGGTCTTATGAAAATGCTGCCCCTGCTGAAAGATTCGGGCTTTAAACTTTTCTGACACTAAAACGGCGGTGATATTATGAACGAAAACGATATGAAAAGAATGCAGCAGGAGGCTATGCGTCGTGCAAAGGAAATGCAGAGCCGTGCAAAAGATGATAGCCGTAAAACACAGGAAAATTCCGCAAATTCTCAGCAGGAAACACCAACACCAACCGAACACAAAAACCATGAAATGCATAATAACAGTAATATGCCAAAAATCAATCCCGAACATTCTCACCATTCCGAGAATGTAGTTGACAGTGTTTTTGATGTACTTATGAAAGACAGGGACAGAACGCTGATACTCTGTCTTATTCTGATTTTAATGGACGAAAAGGCGGATAACAGTCTTATTCTTGCACTGCTGTATCTTCTTATCTGATTTGACCGTCGCCCTCGATGATGAATTTCATTGAAGTGAGTTCGTTAAGTCCCATAGGACCTCTTGCATGAAGTTTTTGTGTTGAAATGCCGATTTCCGCACCAAGACCGAACATACCGCCGTCAGTAAATCGGGTTGACGCATTGACATAAACAGCGGCGGCGTCAATTTCGTCTTTAAAACGCTGAGCCTTTTTGTAGTCTGATGTTACAATACATTCGCTGTGTCCGCTTGAATACTTTGTGATGTGTGCAACGGCGTCCTCGAATGACGGCACAACCTTTACCGCAAGAATATAGTCACCGTATTCGGTTTCCCAGTCGCTTTCGATTGCGGGAACAACACAGTCGCCGAGTATTGCACGGGTTTTTTCACAGCCACGCAGTTCAACATTTTTTTCGTCAAGCCTTGCCTTTATTACAGGCAGGGCTTTTTCGGCAATTTTTTCGTGTACAAGTATTGTTTCTATTGCGTTGCAAACTGACGGACGGGAAGTTTTTGCATTAAAAATAATATTTGCCGCCATATCAATATCAGCACTTTCATCTACATATACATGGCAGTTTCCTGCACCTGTTTCAATAACAGGAACCTTTGCGTTTTCGACAACGGCACGGATAAGTCCCTTGCCGCCTCGTGGAATAAGCACATCAAGATATTCCGTAAGACACATAAGCTCAACAGACGATTGTCTTGAAGTATCCTCGATAAGTTGTACGGAATTTTTGTCAAGTCCTGTACTTTCGATTGCGTCACGCATTATGTCGGCAATACATTTGTTTGAATTTATCGCCTCTTTGCCGCCACGCAGAATTACGGCATTACCGCTTTTAAGGCACAGAACAGCCGCATCAGCCGTAACATTCGGACGAGCCTCGTATATAATTCCGATTACGCCAATCGGCACACGGACCTTTGTAATTTTAAGACCGTTTGGTCTTGTACTTCCCGAAATAACCGTTCCCACAGGGTCAGGCAGAGCGGCAACTTCAAGCACACCGTCAGCAATTCCCTTAATTCTTTTTTCGTCAAGTTTAAGTCTGTCAAGCAGTGCTGATGTAAGATTGTTCTTAATGCCGTTTTCAATATCAATTTTGTTAGCGGCGATTATTTTGTCGGCATTATCCGTCAAAGCCTTTGCAATAGCTTTAAGAGCGTCATTTTTCTTTTCGCCTGCAACAGCAAGAGTTCTTGCCGCCGCCTTTGCATTTTTACCCATTTCATTCAGACTCATAAAAAAACCCCATTTCAATTCGTAATTCGGCGGCAAGCTGCCGCTCCCGATTCGCACTCATACTTATTTTTACTGTTAAGTCTTTTTCTGCGGCATTAGCTGTTGTTATCATTCCACGCAAAAACTATATATCACAACAATCTAAAACACAACGCACAAACTTATCGTCCGCAAAAATAATTCCTCATTCCTCATTCCTAATTCCTCATTTTCAACTCCACACTCCACTCTCCACTCTCCACTCTCATAACAACTCCACTCTGTTTCAGATTGTTGAGAGGAACATTGTTCCGATTTGTTCGCCGTCGATAAGTTTGTAGATGTTTTCGGGAACATTACCGCTCATAACACAGCAGTTAATTCCGGCACTTGTTGCGGCGGCTGCGGCGGTGATTTTTGTTGCCATACCGCCTGTTCCACGGTTAGAACCCGAACCGCCAGCCATTTCTCTTATGTGGTCGTCAATGTAGCTGACAACAGGAATTTTCTTTGCGTCAGGATTTTTTCTTGGGTCGGAATCGTACAAGCCGTCAATATCGGTGAGAATTATAAGTAAATCAGCACCCACAAGGTCGGCAACTATTGCGGAAAGATTATCGTTATCACCGAAATTCAATCCGACAAGTTCATCAATGGCAACGGTATCGTTTTCATTTACGATAGGTATAATTCCCATTTCAAGAAGAGTTTCAAAGGTATTTACAACATTTTGCTTTGAGTGTTCGTTTGTGAGAATATTTTTTGTCAGCAGAACCTGTGCAACAGAGTTGTTGTATTCACCGAACAGCTTGTCATAAAGGAACATAAGTTCACACTGTCCGACAGCCGCAAGTGCCTGTTTGTATCGTGTTTCAGTCGGTCTTTCGGGAAGATTGAGTTTTCCTACGCCTATGCCGATTGCACCCGAGCTTACGAGGATAACCTGTTTTCCGCTGTTGTGCAGGTCACTGAGTACCTTGCAAAGCTGTTCAAGTCTGCGTAAATTTACTTTTCCGTTTTCGTATGTCAGGGTTGATGTTCCGACCTTGACAACAATTCTTCT
>JBJFIB010000034.1:0-19156 GCA_051894195.1 Acutalibacteraceae bacterium | reverse complement strand
TTTATTCGGGCAGCTTTTATCAGCGTTATGTTCTCGGAAAATGGGTGGCAACCGAAGGTCTTGTCTATCCGTTTATGTCCGATGAAAAAATGCTTGCCGATATTCCTGTTGGCGAATTTGACAAATATATTGTTTCCTGCGATTACGGAACAGTCAATCCGTCGTCATTCGGATTATGGGGACTTTGTGGCGGTGTGTGGTACAGAATTGATGAATATTACTACAATTCACGCACAGAAGGAGTGTCAAGAACCGATGAAGAACATTACAGTGGATTATGTGAACTTATCGGCGACAGAAACATATCAAAAATTATTGTTGACCCGTCAGCCGCAAGCTTTATTGAAGTGATAAGGCGACATGGCGATTACAGAGTAATTCCCGCAAAAAACAATGTTCTTGACGGAATACGCCGTGTCAGTACGGCACTTAAACAGGGAAGTATAAGAATTTGCAAAAACTGTACTGACTGCATAAGGGAATTTGGTATGTACAGGTGGGAAAGCGGCGGAAAAGATACACCGCTCAAAGAAAACGATCACTCAATGGACGATGTGAGATATTTCGTTTCGACGACACTTGATGACGACGACGATATTTTTGCATTTGCGTCAGACAGATAAACGGAGGTGAAATACTGATTTGTTTAAAAAGAAAAATAAAAACAGCGACTTTTGTGTTCAGACCGTAAGCGACGGAAAATACTCGGTGCATCCTTTTTCGGATTTGCGGAATTATTCACCGATAACATCATACGAAAAGCACCTTTATAAATCACTGCGTGAGGCTGTGCCGATAATTGATGCGGCAATATACAAGATAATAAGGCTTGTGGGTGGCTTTAAGGCGGAATGCGGCGACATTCGTGTTGAAAATATGCTCAACGGCTTTTTGAAAAATGTCAGGGTGAACAGCTGTCAAACAGGAATAGAAAGTTTTGTTTCGTCATATCTTGAACAGCTCCTGACATACGGCACGGCAGTTGGAGAAGTTGTGCTTGATTCGTCGGGAAACGAGGTTGCGGCTCTTTATAATGCGTCGCTTGATGATGTTGAGCTTTCTGCGAATAACAGTCCGTTTGATGTACGGATTTGTACAGTTGGCAACAGCGGAGAGCGTATTCCCGTAAAATATCCTGAGCTTGTATTGTGCAGTGCAATTATGCCTGAGGCAAGTAACATTTATGGAACATCTATTCTTAAAGGCTTGCCGTTTGTGAGCGACATTCTTCTTAAAATCCTCAACGCAACAGGCACAAACTGGGAAAGAATAGGGAACATACGCTTTGCAGTAACATACAAGCCGTCGGACAGCGACAGGGGATTTTCTAAGGAAAGGGCAAAGCAGATTGCGTCAGAATGGAGCAAGGCTATGAAAAGCCGTGAACCAAAGGATTTTGTTTCAGTCGGCGATGTCAGCATTAAAGTCATAGGTGCAGACAATCAGATTCCGGACAGTCAGGTGCCTGTCCGTCAGATACTTGAACAGATTGTCGCAAAGCTGTCAATACCGCCATTTCTTCTGGGACTATCGTGGTCGTCAACCGAAAAAATGTCAAGTCAGCAAGCGGATATTCTCACAAGCGAGCTTGAATATTACAGGCGTGTTCTTGAAACAACAATACGCAAGATATGCAGTATTTATCTTAAAGTTCACGGCATAAACAGAAATTTTGACATTGTGTGGGATAACATCAACTTACAGGACGAGGTTGAACTCGCAAAGGCAAGACTTTATTCCGCACAGGCTGAGGAAATTGAAAAAAGAAACAGGAAAGGGTGATTTTTTGGAGGAATTATGCGGAAAGCCGCTTGATAATGAACTTGAACAGATAAACCGCTTTACAAGGCGAAATCTGAGCGAGAACGAAGTATATGTATTTTCGGTCGTCTTGTGCGACAACGAGATTGACAGGGATTTTGAACGCTTTTCGGTTGAGTCGCTTAAAAGTCTGGAAAAACTTTTTGTCGGAGTTACGGGTATATTTGACCATAATCCCGAAAGCAAAAATCAGAGTGCAAGAATTTTTTCGTGCAGACTCGAAAGTGTCAAAGATAAGCTGACTTCCGACGGTCAGCCGTATTACAGGCTTTGTGCAAGGGCATATATGCCGATAAGCGACAGCAACAGGGATTTTATTCTTGAACTCGACAGCGGTATCAAAAAAGAAGTCAGCGTCGGCTGTGCCGTCAGAAAGCGTATATGTTCAGTATGCGGTGAGGATATTTACGGCTGTGAACATATAAAGGGCAGAAAATACGGCAAAAAGCTGTGTTATGCAACGCTTGACGGAGTGTCTGACGCTTATGAATGGTCATTTGTCGCAGTCCCTGCACAAAAGGGTGCAGGGGTAATCAAATCTTATAAAAACGGAGGTAAAAAACTATTGGATATTGAAAAAAGACTTCTTACGGGCGAGGAACAGACCTTTACCGCAGAAGAAGTAAAGACTATTTCGGAGAAAATCCGCACACTTACCGAAAAGGCACACGACGGTGAATTGTATCGCCGACAGCTTGCGGAAGATGTACGAAAATATGCGTCTGTTGTATTTCCTGAAATCAGCGGAGAATCGCTTGAAAGCGTTGCGGAAAATATGACGGTTGAACAGCTTAAAGAATTCCGCTCGGCTTTTGAAAAAAAGGCTATGAATGTTCTTCCGTTAAAGCCGCAGCTTTTTAAGGAAAACAGCACACAGAAAAACAACAACACACTTTACAAAAATATTTAAGGAGGATTTTTCAGAATGAATGTATGTTTTAACGGTTATAATGAGGGAATTGTCACATTTGAGGCTGACAGCACAGTAAAGACAGGTATGCCTGTTGAAATGTCGTCTAACGGCAAGGTCAAAGCAACAAACAACACCGCATTTTGCGGAATTTGTGTAGGTGTCCGTGACGGCTATGCCGCAGTACAGCTCAGCGGCTACATAAAGGTTAAATACACAGGTACGCTTACCGTAGGTTACAGCAAAATTTCAGGCAGTAATGACGGAAAAATTAAGGCTGACTCAACAAACGGCAGAGATATTCTTGTCGTTGATGTCGATACCGTCAGCGGATACGCAGGAATTATTCTTTAATGCGTAATTCGTAATGCGTAATTCGTAATTATTGTGCGGACAATAAATTGAATGTAAAAAATAAATTTATAGCGACACGCTGTCGCAGAAAGGAAATGAAATTATGGCATTTTATGATTCTATAAAACTTGAAAAGGGTATGTATGGTGTAGGCGGAAAAAGTCTTACTGATGTTCTTGAAGAACTTGACCCGTCAGAAAACTACAAAGGCACTCAGCTTGAAGGACTTGACGCATATCAGCGTCAGCTTAAAAGATACGACATCAAGGTCGGCGGAGAACATTCGGATTCCGTTCAGAAATTCTTTGAAACATCAAATTCGGCGGCACTTTTCCCCGAATATGTTTCAAGGGCAGTAAGACAGGGTATGGAAAATGCAAATTATCTTCCCGATATTATTGCTGCAAAGACAATAATTGACGGTATGGACTACCGCTCAGTTGTGTCCGTTCCGAATGAAGATGATAAGGCACTTAAACCTGTTATGGAGGGTGCTGCACTTCCGCAGACTGTCGTAAAAACTCAGGAAAATCTCGTAAAACTCAATAAGCGTGGTCGTATGCTTGTTGCGTCTTATGAGGCGGTGAAGTTTCAGCGACTTGACCTTTTCACTGTAACACTTCGTCAGATTGGTGCATATATAGCAAGAGAACAGCTTAAAGACGCCGTTGATGTGCTTATAAACGGTGACGGCAACGACAATGCCGCAACGGTAATTTCGGCTGATTCAACAGGAACTCTTACATACAAGGATATGCTTAAACTCTGGGCAGGACTTTCGCCTTATCAGCTTAATACTATTCTTGCACCGACAGGCGTTGTACAGGAAATTCTTTCAATGAGTGAGATGAAGGATTCTCAGGCAGGACTGAATTTTCAGGGTACAGGAAAAATGATTACACCTATGGGTGCATCACTTCTTCACATTCCGTCAATGAACGGAACAAAAATGATAGGTCTTGACAAAAACTGTGCTTTGGAGATGGTTCAGGCAGGCGGCATTATCACCGACTATGACAAACTTATCGACAGACAGCTTGAAAGAGCCTCAATAAGCTGTATTGCCGGCTTTGCAAAGATATTCCCTGATTCCGCAAAGGTGCTTTCATACTGATTTTATGGGAGGAATGACGGTTTGAATATAGAAGATGTTGTTGATATATTCACCCGTCTTTCAGGACTTGCGGCAGAAGATATTATAAAATTCCGCTTTATGTGCCTTACATCTTACGAATATGTTAAGTCGCACACAAAAAGCGGAACGGATATGAGTGTTTACGGCGGCAGACTGGCTTTTGCCGCCGCAGCACTTGCATATTACAGATATATTCTGTGGTGTCTGACTGACGGTGACGGAAGTGAAATAAAAGTGGGAGATATATCTGTTAAGCCTGTCAGCGAAAAACAGCTTGACTCAGCCGATAAACTGTGCAGAAATGCGTTTTCGGCATTAAGCGGGGTTTTTGATGACGGCAGTTTTGTGTTTGAAAGGATTTGATATATGAAGAATGTTTGTAAAAAAGCCGTTGATAAAATCGGCACGGAAGTCACGGTTTGTACATCAAACGGAACGCGAAAGGGAAATGCAGTTATTTATCCTGTGAGATATGAGAAAAATGCTGAGGGCGGCATTGAAAATACCTTTGAGGGCAGAAGTGAACCCGACAGATACACAATGTACTGTGACGGTGAACTTATGAAATACGCAAAGCGTGGCGACAGCGTAAACGACGGCAAAAATCGCTATTTAATCCTGTGGATTGACGAATTTTCGTGCAAGGCAGGTTCATACATAAAATCCTATATAAGAAAAGTTATCGAGGGAGAGTGAGAGGTTGACGGGGAATTTTCTTGAAAAAATCTTTGAACGGGCAAAAAGCGACAGTGCTTTTGCGGATTTTGAGCTTGTAAAGGCTTATGAAAATACGGCAGTAAAATATCCTGTCAAAAAACCGTATGTGACATTCTCGACTGAATATTCAAAGACAGGTACGGTTCTTATCGGGGTTAAAAACTGCGAAATGATGTCAGAAAGTATGATTGTAACCGTCGCCGCTGACGAATCACAGGGCGGAAGTTTCTGCGAAGAAAAGGCAAAGGATATTTGTATTGCACTGATGAAACTTGACAGCGAAAAGATGATTTCCTCTGTATCTGTTGAAAAATGCACTTATGACAAAAAGATTTTCGGATACAGAATTACTATGAAATTCGGTCTGAGGGAAACAGGCATAGATTTCGGGGGTGAGTGATTGAAAGAAATTGAAACAATAAACGGGCGTGATGTCTGTATTTCAATCGACGGAAAACAGGTTTTTCAGGCGGAAAAAGTGGAAATAAATACACTTTGTGATATTCACAGCGTGAGAAGTTGTTTTTGTAATGACGATATTGCACACATAAAGGGCAGAAAGATATATAAAGCGTCAATGACTGCTCTGAAATTCAAAAAACCGTTTGAAAATTGTAATTTTTATGACCTTGACAATTTTACTGTAACAATGGAAATTGACGGGGCAAAAATCACTCTTACAGGCTGTTTGTGGAATGAGATTTTCAGCTTGGCAGACAAGGAGCGTTTCAGGGAAAAGGTGAGCTTAACAGCCCTCAGAATGAATGTGGAGGAAACAGAGTGAAAGAAATAACAAATATAAATCAAAAAATAAGGGAGAGTTTTTCATCTGATGAAACGGCAGAACTCAGCAGAGTGTCTGAACTTGTGAGGCGTGATATGTCAAGATATGACCGCACGCTGAATGCAGAGGAGGAAGTCAATGAATACTGACGGAAAAATGAGTTTCAGGGATTTTGTATTTCCGATAAATCCGTCGTTCATACGGATTTTTTATTCACGAAAAATTTCACGGCAGAAAATACCTTTCGGTAATAATGCCGTGACGGATATGGGCAAAAACGGACGGACAATAATCGGTGAGGGTGAGTTTTGCGGCGAAAACTGCATTGAGGATTTTGAAAGACTGAAAAAAGTATTTGAAACCGGTGGCGGCGGAATGTTGTATATTCCGTCGCAAAAGCCGATATATGCTGTTTTTTCGTCGCTTGAACTTCTTGCACAGGATATTGACAGCGTTATTAAATACAGCTTTGAATTTACCGAAAGTTTTGAAAAGTCACTAAATGAACACTGCACGGACATAATTGCAGACGGAAAAAGCTCTTTGTGGGATATTTCTTACAGATACGGTGTAAGAATGGAGGAGCTTTTGCGGCTTAATCCGTCAGTACGCCGACCTGATTTTCTTATAGAAAAGGGAAAGAGGGTGACCTTGTGCTGACATATATTTTAACTGACATAAACGGCAGAAAAAGCACAATGAATTATCCGCTGAGTGTGAGTTTTGTTTCGTCTGATGACGCACCTGCCGACAGTCTGACGGTGGTTTTTACCGTAAATGAAAGCGTTTATCCTGTTGTTTCAATTATTGTGGAAAACGGCGGCGAAAGAATTTTCAGCGGTCTTGTCGATACTCAGACCGAACAGCAGACAAGTGGCGGAATGTTGCTTACGCTGACGGCAAGAAGTCTTGAATGTGTTTTGCTTGACAATGAGGCACTGCCGCAGACATACTGTATGCCGTCAATGCCGCTTATTTTTAAACGACATCTTGAACCGCTCGGCTTTAAAGAATATATCGGCACCGACAAAGCCTTTAATGGTGAAATGATAATATCAAAGGGAATGAGTGAATGGGCAGTCCTTGAAATGTTCTGCAAGCGGTTTCTTAAAACTGTCCCGAAAATTGACTGTTTCGGAGTGATAGACATATCAGGCAGAAAAAATGACGAAGTTGTTTATATTTCTGACAGCGGAAAAAACAGATGTATTTCAAAAAAGCGTATTCTTAAACGCAGTTGTCTTATTTCAGATATTATCGCAAGAACATGTATTTCAGGCGGATATGAAATGCCGCTTGAAAATGACTTTGCAAAGAAACTCGGAGTAAACCGCCGACGGTATGTAAATACAATCGACAGCGAAAGCCGCTCTGTGCTTGATACGAAAAAAATACTTGATAAATCCGTCAGAAATTACGAACAGTTCGTTCTTGAATGTAGCGGCTGTATTTTATGCGGTACAGGAGCGGCTGTTGTACTTGAAGACAGCGGCAAAAAATTAAGGGTTAAGGAAATACACTATAATCTTAATTCTGACGGAGAAACAACAACACTTTATGCGGAGGTGGAAAACTGATGTGGCTTTCAAAAAATATTGCAAGAATAGAAAATAAAAATTCTGCCGCCTCGTCAGGCAAAATAAAGCAGAGTGCCGACAGAAGAATATCCGCAAGTGCCGCAAACGGTACAGGTCAGTTTGCCCTTGCAGCACCGGCAGGAATGATATTTATTCCGCAAAAAGATGATGAGGCGGTTGTTATTCCTACCGATTCAGGACAGATGTGCATAGGTGTTCGTATTCCGCCGACTGATTATGAACTTGAAGCAGGAGAAATTGCACTCTATTCGGCAGGCGGTGCGACAATATTCTTAAAAAACAACGGCAAGGTTATTATCAACGGGGAGGAATACTGATATGGATACGGCACTTAATGTAGACGGCGATTTTGACAAGGATTCGTCAGGCAAGGCATACAGAATATGCGGAAACGATGAACTGAAACAGAAAATATATATTATTTTGTCATCAAGGCTCGGAGAATTTGTCTATGACCGTACACTCGGAAGTGAAATCTACAATATAGATATTTCATCACCGACAGCCTGTGAGGAAATTACTGCAAAAGCAAGAAAAGCACTGCTTGAAATTCCACAGGCTGAGGTTATAAAAACGGAAATAACAGACGGAAAAATTACTGTCTTTGTTGACATAAACGGTGTAAACAATGCCGTTGAACTCAGAATATAAGGAGGAAGGCTATGAACTGTACTTATGATGAAATTCTCGAAAGAATGAACAATAAATTCTATGAATTGTCAGGATATGAGGCAGACAGAGTGAGTGATATTGGTATTCGCATAAGACTTCTTGCGGGGGAGATTTTTTCGCTGACATCAAATATTGACTGGCTGAAAAAACAGATGTTTCCGAACACCGCAAGCGGTGAACAGCTTGAACTTCACGCACAGCAAAGGGGTCTTTCACGCAGAAAAGGCGACAAAGCCACAGGTCAGATTATGTTCAAACTCGACACACCGCTTGAATATGAGGTCACAGTCCCGAAAGGAACAATATGTACAACATCTGACGGAGCGTTGAATTTTGTTATTGCGGAAGATGCTACAATAATTCGTGGCGGAAATTTTGTAATGGCAGAGGCTGAGGCGGAAAACAGCGGTACACAATATAATGTTCCGCCAAAATCCATTACAACCGTTGTTACATATTTTTCGGTCGGAATAAGTATTCAGAATTCGTCGGCATTCAGCGGCGGAACAAATGACGAAACAGATGAACAGCTAAGAAAAAGAATTATGTACAGTATGCAGAATATCCCGAACGGTGCAAACAGCGAATATTATATTTCACTTGCAAAATCGGTTGAGGGAATACAGTCGGCAACGGTTCTACCCGATAATGCTTACACTATTGTCGTCACAGTTGGCGGCAGAGGCTGTATTCCTGACAACAGTGCATACAGAAATGTTCAGGAGGTTCTGAAAAATAACAAGGCGGTCGGAATAAGCATTTCTGTTTTAAAGGCACAGTCTGTAAATGTGAGTATAAATGTAAGCGTTAAGGTAAAAAGCGGTTACAGCTTTAACGATGTAAAAACCGATGTCGAAAACAATATCACCGAATATTTCAAAAATCTTTCTGTTGGTGAAAGTGTAACCCTTTCGGCACTCGGCGATGTGGTATTTCATACTGACGGTGTTGAAAATTACAGCTTTGTCGATATGACGGATACCTCAGTAACGGCTAAACAGCTTGCGTTGCTTTCGTCAGTCACTATAACACAATCAGGAACAGCCGGATAAACGGAGGTGAATTTTATGACGGCATTTGAGTCAATGAGTGAAAAACTCTCGAAAACAGGTCTGTACTCAACAACAGAGGGCAAAATGGTATATGCGGAACTTATGGCGTATGCTGAGGGACTTGACATTTACTATAATGCACTTAAAGAACTCATCAGAGAATGTTTTGTAAGCACGGCACAGAATTACGGTCTTACAATGCGTGAAAAATATATCCGTAAATGTTCCGTTGACGACAGCACAGACGGCAGAAGAAACAGCATTATTGCGGCTTTATCGGTATGCAATCGTGATTTTACTTATGACGGTTTTCAGAAATGCCTTAAAATATGGGGGATAGAGGGAACGCTTAAAGAGGATTTTGACAATAAGAAATTCACCTTTGAATGTACAACACCTGTTACTGACGATAAACTTGGACTGATAAAACAGCAGGTAAAGGCATTTTTGCCCTGTTATTTTGACTTTGAGTGGAAAAATGTGTCAGAACAGGCATAAAATAAAAGCGTAGCATTATTTCTTATAAAGAAAATAGTGCTACGCTTTTTAAATATCAATTTTTTATTTATTGCCTTTATAATGATTTACAGTGCGGACAAATACTAACGGTTAAAGTAAAGTATGAACGCAATTTGACAGCGGAGGCACTCCGCCGAATTACGCATTATTAAGGCATCTGTCGCCGTTTTCGAGAGCGGCAATTCCTGTTCGTGCCATTTCGAGAATACCAAAACGGTCAAGCTCTTTTACAAGAGTGTCGATTTCGTCAGGTGTTCCTGATGCACGGAATGTCAGTGAGTTTTCGCCGATATTTACAAGTGATGCGTGATATGATGATGTAACAGCAAGAATGTCATTGTCGTTATGAGTTTTTGTGCTTACCTTGATGAGAATAAGCTCTGATGCGACAGAAGAATCCTGAGGAAGAACCTCAGCTTTCTTGACATCGACAATTTTCATAACCTGATTTATGAACTGTTCGATAGCGTTGTCATCGCCTTCAATACGGATTGTCATTCTTGAATATCCGTCTGTTCCGGCAGGGCTGACGGTAAGGCTGTCAATGTTAAATCCACGGCGTGTGAAAAGGCTTGTAACTCTCAGAAGTACGCCGGGGTGATTGTGTACAAAAAGACTGATAATCTGTTTATGTGCCATTGTGTATCACTCCATTTCTGTAATCATATCGTCAACGGTTTTTCCCGGAGGAATCATCGGAAGTACATTTTCGTCAGGTGAAATACAGCAGTCAACAACAACTGGGGAATTGCTTTCAAATGCTTTTTTCAGTACGGTTTCAACTTCGCTGTCATTGTGTATTCTCATACCGTCAACGCCGAAAGCCTTTGCAAGCTCAACAAAATCCGTCTGTCTGTGCGGGTCTGTCTGAGAAAAACGGTTTCCGTAGAAAAGCTTTTGCCACTGTCTTACCATTCCGAGAACGGTGTTGTTCATTACAACAACGATAATCGGAAGATTATAAGACCTTACGGTTGCAAGTTCGTTGAGGTTCATATGGAAACTGCCGTCACCCGTAAACAGAACAACTTTTCTGTCAGGGTGTGCAACGGCTGAACCTACTGCCGCACCAAGACCGTAACCCATTGTTCCGAGTCCGCCGGAAGTACACCATGTACGAGGCTTTTCAAAGCGGTATTTCTGTGAAACCCACATCTGATGCTGTCCTACATCTGTTACGATAATATCGTCGTCGCTTGTAAGTTCTCTAACAGCGTCAATGACATGATAAGGGTGAGCGTATTTGTCGGATACAGGAGTTTCGGAAACTGATGAATTTTTGCCCCATTCCTCAACCTTTGCAATCCAGTCTTTATGTTCAGCTTTTTCGACTGTATCAGTAAGTGTTTGCAGAGTGTCTTTGAGGTCGCCGATAAGACTGTAATCCGTCTTTACATTTTTGTTTATTTCGGCTTTGTCTATATCAAGCTGAATTATGGTTGCCTTTTCGCCGAACTTGTTTCTGTCGCCAGCAACACGGTCAGAAAATCTTGCACCTACCGTAATCATAAGGTCGCAGTCTGCCGTTGCCATACCTGTTTCATATCCGCCGTGCATACCGATTGTACCCATAAACAGCGGGTGCGACGCAGGAAATCCGCCAAGTCCCATTATTGATGTTGCAACAGGACAGTCGATTTTTTCGGCAAATGCAACAAGCTGTTTTTCAGCGTCAGAACTAACAACACCGCCGCCCATATAAATCATAGGACGCTTTGCGTTTTTTATTGCCTGTGCTGCGGCTTCAAAGTCAGTTTTTTCAGATAATGTTTCGTTTACTGTCGGCTGAGGTGCAACAGGCTCAAAGTCGAATTTTGCACCTGTAACATCTTTCGGAATGTCCACAAGAACAGGACCTTTTCTGCCCGACATAGCGATTTTAAACGCCTTACGCAGTACATTTGCAAGGTCGGCTACATCTTTTACAATAAAGTTGTGCTTTGTTACCGGCATAGTAATGCCCGTTATATCCACTTCCTGAAAGCTGTCACGAGCAAGAAGGTCTGTTGAAACATTACCCGTAATTGCAACCATAGGAATTGAATCCATATAAGCGGTTGCAATACCTGTTACGAGGTTTGTTGCACCGGGACCTGATGTTGCGATGACAACGCCGGGTTTTCCTGTTGTTCTTGCGTAGCCGTCAGCGGCATGTGCTGCACCCTGTTCGTGTGCAGAGAGAATGTGTGTGATTTTGTCGCTGTATTTATAGAGAGCATCATATATGTTGAGAACTGCTCCGCCCGGATAACCGAATACGGTATCAACGCCCTGCTCCAAAAGACATTCAGCGATAATTTCTGCTCCTGTAAGCTGCATAGTAATTCCTCCGTTTTCCAAAGTCAAATTCTTATTATTTCTTTCCTCCACCGTAGGCGGAGAAAAGAAAATCATAATCTACAAAAAATAAACTTCATCTCTTTAAATAAATTAAAGAGACGAAGTTGACATAGCATAATTGTGTTGTACTTCGCTGTACCACTCTTTTTGAAAAAGCACGGTTAAAAAAGTGCCTCATATCAGAAATATACAAAAGTATAAATCGAATACTGCCACAGTAACGAATGGCGACCGTTTCCGCTTACTTAATAATTGATTATTGTTTTCGGCGGAACTGCTCACGGACTACTTCATATTGTGCTGTGGCTGTTTCGCACCAAACAACAGCTCTCTGAACACAGTGTACAACATTACTGCTTCCTGTCATTGCATTTAATGTATTGATATTATTATAATACGATTTTTTTGTTTATATGTCAATGGATAAATGAAATATGTCGGATTATTTTTAATTTGTGGGATTTTTGCTGGTGTCAGGCTTGACATTTGTCTTTGGTCTGACGGTTATCTGCAATTCGGCTTTTGAAATGCCGCTTTCGGTAATAAGCCAATTCTTTATTGTGTTGCTCTCGTCGTCGGTCAGAGATTTTTCGGCTGTTGCCGTAAGAAGAATGTAATCACCGTTTGTATCGGACATAATTCCGCAGCTGCAATCTGACAGCTTTGTAAAGATTTTCTGAGAATTTTCGGCTATTTTTTTGCAGTCAACTTTTGATGCAATACGGTTTTCAAGCTCGTTGATTTTATCTTTTTGTTCGGTCAGCTTATTTTCAAGAGCCTTAATTTCTTCTTTTTGCAAAGCTATTGTAACGCTGTCGGAGTTGTCAACTTCCGTATTTTTGTTCTGAGTTACACGCAGGGTATAGCCACTGAGATTGTAATTATCAAGTTCCTGTTCAAGTCGTTCAATAACCTCGTCTGAAACAGTTTCGCCGACGAGTGAAACCGAAATAACCCTGTTCAGATTGTCTGTATTGCTCTGAACAACCTGTGTGTCCTGAAATACAAATTCGCTTTTAAGATAGTTGTTGACATTTTGTTCTATTACTGTTCTGTGAACGGTTATTGTTCCGATAAGAACGCTCGGAATTATTGTAATTGTTGTGATAAGGGCAACTATGTGGTTTATTCTTTTTTGTTGTTTTGCATTTACGCTGTGATGAACGGGAACTCTCAGAAGTACCGTAACAAATGCCGATGAAAGCATAATGAAAAGCGTGTTGATTAAAAACAGATAAAAAGCACCAAGAAGAAATTTAGGTTGAAGTGTTGCAAGACCGTATCCGGCTGTACAGAGTGGAGGCATAAGGGCAGTAGCTATTGCAACACCGGGTATTACATTTCCTTTTTTCTGTCGGGTATTGCCTATCATACCGGCAAGTCCGCCGAAAAGTGCAATAAGAACATCCCATATTGTCGGACTTGTACGGGCAATCATTTCGTCCGTTGCGACATCAAGCGGAGTAATAAGAAAATAAAGCGTAGAGGTTATAAGGCTGATTAAAACCTGTGTTCCGAAACGCCCCAACGCTCTTTTCAGCATTGTAAGATCTCTTATTGCAAGAGAATAACCCATCGTCAGAATTCCGCTCATAAGAGGGGAAATAAGCATAGCACCGATTATAACGGCTGTGGAGTTTACATTGAGTCCGATTGACGCAATAAGAATTGCAAGCATTAAAATCCACATATTTGAGCCGTGAATGACGGTGTTTTCCGCCATCATTTTGTCAAGCTCCTTGTAGCTCATCATATCGCCACGGATATCGAGAAGTTTGTGAAAATATCCTTTTATTGCGTCCTTTGCTTTTGTGTGTGACGCTTCCGTTGTATTGTCCATTATGTATGACCTCACAAATCTGAATTTTTATTTTTATGCAAAAAATGATACCACAAATACGGACAAATATCAACGCAGTATGCAAAGAAAAGATAAAAACAGATTAGCGATTTTGTTGTTCTAAATGTTATTTTGTACTTTACTTTTTGTAAAAACAGTTGTAAAATTAACTTAATAACGAAATTAAATCTGCACCGTATTTAACAGGACTTTATGCCCGAAAACTCGGTACAGGGAATGGAGAAATGAAAATGAAAATCCTTGTTGAAACATCAGCTCGTCATGTTCATGTGACGCAGGAAACCTTTGAAAAACTTTTCGGTGAGGGTGTTGAACTCACAAAGAAAAAAGACCTTTCACAGCCGGGACAGTTTGTATCAAACGAAAAAATTACAATCGTCGGACCTAAGGGTGAAATGAAAGCATCAATACTCGGACCTGTCCGCAGTGCAGATCAGGTTGAAGTATCTCTTACTGAGGCTCGCAAGCTTGGTATTGCCGCACCGGTTCGTGAATCAGGCGACATTGAAAACACACCGGGCTGTAAACTTGTAGGACCAAACGGCGAAGTTGAAATTTCCTGTGGAGTTATTGCCGCAAAAAGACATATTCACCTTACACCTGAAAAGGCTGAGGAATTTGGTGTTAAAGAAAAAGAAATTGTCAGCGTTGCAGTAGGTGGCGAGGGCAGAAAACTTGTTTTCGGCGATGTTGTAATCAGAGTAAGCCCGAAATTCGCACCGGCTATGCACATTGATACCGACGAATCAAATGCCGCAGGTCTTACCGGTAATGCCGAAGGCGAAATCATAAAATAATTCGTAATGCGTAATTATTGTAACCGCAGTTTTTAAAAAACAAAAACAATTTAACGCAGTGATAGCCGAAATGGTTGTCACTGCGTTTTTTGCGTTAAAAAGCAAAACAAAAGCCGACTGTCCGCAAGGCGAACAATCGGCTTTAATTTAAGAAGTTACTTTAAGTATATTTGTAATATTACAAATTAGTCCTTAGAAGAAGCTTTCTTTGTCATAACAACAGCTGTTCCGAGTGATGCAAGAACAACACCTACAAGAGCGATAGCTGATGTTGTGTCACCTGTTGCAACAGGCTTTGTGTCAGATGTTTCTGTTGCAGGAGCGTCTGTCTTGCTCTCTTCAGCAGGAGCTTCTGTCTTGCTTTCCTCAGCAGGAGCATCAGCCTTACCAGCTTCAACTGTGTATGTTACAGGCCAGAAGTTGTAAGCGAAATCGTCGTCTGCTGTGATTTCATGAGCTACAGAATCAGCCTGAGCAAGAGCGTCGTCAGAAAGTTTTGTTGTATCAAATGTTACTTTGATAACATCTGTTTCAGCATTAACTGTAACCTGGCAGTTTGTCTGGCTGTCTGCTGTACGGTCACCAGGTTCGCCGTTAGGATCTTCCCACTCATAAGCACCCCAGTTAGCTTTTACGCCACCTTCAATAGACCAAGCACCATCAAGACGAACTTTAAATGCATATGTGCCAGCAGCCTGACCTGTGATTTCAGCTGTGTAAACGCCGTCACCGTCATCATCTGTCATAGGAATATCCTTTGTCCATGTTTCGCACTCTGCGAAATCACCTGTGATACCTACTGTGTGTGACTTAACATCTGCTGAAGAAAAAGCTGATGCACTGATTGTTGAAACTGCTGCAACAGAAGCTACGAGAGCACCTGCAAGAGCAACACTGAGAATTCTTGACTTATTCATTGTTGAATTCCTCCTAAAAAATTTAATTTGAAACTACTAATTCAGTTTCATTGTCTTGATTATACTATGCTGATATTAAAAAATCAAGCGTATTTTTTCAAAAAATGGTCATAACTCCCATTTGTGATGAATAAATGTGAATGTGAAGTTAAAAAATAGAATTATAATTCTTAAACAGAAAAATATTTCCTGATAAATTGTGCATAAATGACAATTTAACTTTTGTTGAATATACATACTGTACAAAATTTATTTACATTTAACAGAACAAAAATCGTTGAACTATACAAAATACTACAATATAATTATCTTAAATTTAGTTAAAGTTTAATTAAGAGTTACAGAAATGTAATAATTTTATAAAAAATTAACCGAAAAGCATAACGCCTTTCGGTTAAAACGAGATTTATAATGTGCCGTATTTATAAAAGCATACGGAATTTGACTCAATATTAAGCAGTCGGTTGTATTTTGCGACACGCTCACTTCTGCACGGTGCACCTGTTTTTATCTGACCTGCGTTGACGGCAACCGAGAGGTCGGCTATTGCCGTATCCTCAGTTTCGCCTGAACGGTGTGAGATTACGGTTTTGTATCCGCTGCGTTTTGCAATTTCTATTGCCTGCAAGGTTTCGCTGAGTGTGCCTATCTGATTCATTTTTATGAGGATTGCGTTTCCTGCATTTATTTCAATACCGTGCATAAGCCTTTCGGGATTTGTTACGAAAAGGTCATCGCCGACAAGCTGTATTTTTTTGCCGAGCTTTTCGGTAAGATTTACCCAGCCGTTCCAGTCGTGTTCGCTCAGACCGTCCTCAATAGAACATATCGGGTATTTATCACAAAGATTTTTCCAGTAATCCGTAAGCTGTTCACTGCTGTAAACAATACCTCGCTTGGGCAGAGTATATTGTTTGTCCTCGTCATACCATTCGCTTGCGGCGGCGTCAAGTGCAATTCTGACATTCTGAGTATTATAGCCTGCTTTTTCTATTGCGGAAATAATCAGTTCAATAGCGTCCTCGTCTTTTTCGAGATTCGGTGCAAAGCCTCCCTCGTCACCGACACCGCCTGTGCCGCCGTTCTGCTTTATAATGTTGCCGAGAGTGTGATAGATTTCACAGCACATTTGAAGTCCCTGTGCAAAATTTTCTGCACCGACGGGCATAATCATAAATTCCTGTATATCAATGTTGTTTTTTGCGTGAGCTCCGCCGTTGAGGATATTCATCATCGGTACAGGCAGCATAACGCCGTTTGCACCTCCGATATATCTGTAAAGCGGCAGTCCGACGGATTTTGCACCGGCTCTTGCGACGGCAAGCGATACCGCAAGAATAGCGTTTGCACCGAGTTCCGACTTATTCTTTGTGCCGTCAAGTTCAAGCATTTTGCGGTCAATTCCACCCTGATTCAGTGCATTAAGTCCTTTTAATGCAGGGAAAATTTTTGTATTGATGTTATTTACTGCTGTCATTACACCCTTGCCGAGATACCGTGACTTATCGTTATCACGCAGTTCGTGTGCCTCATATACGCCGGTTGACGCACCCGACGGCACAGACGCTCTGCCTTTTGCACCGCAGGCGAGCATTACCGTCGCCTCGACTGTCGGATTTCCCCGTGAATCTATGATTTCACGACCGCATATTTTTTCAATTCTGTAATCCACTTGATTTTCCTCCGTTTATATTAAGATACGGAATTATTTTTGACATAAAAATCAAATATATTCAGTCAAGGTGTTTTTCTTCGGCGGCAATTCTCTGCATTTCTTCAAATGAAGTCGGGTCTTCTTCCTCAATCCGCTGACGAACCTCATCAGACAAAGAATAAAAAAATTCATAGCTTGAAATATCCTGATCAAGAAGTTCCGAAAGACATATATGATTATCCATTGAATATCACCTCAACAATATTATTTATTGTATATGCGTTTTTATAAGCAGTAAAAAATTCTTGAAACACAGCCGTATATTTATAATGTAAACGGTCAATTATAATAAAGCCGCCGTTAAAGCGGACAGAGAGGAGATTGTAAAAAATGGAAACAGCTAACAAAAGTATTCACTGCACGGTAACACAATGCCAGAACCACTGTACAAATCAGGATTATTGCTCACTTGATACCGTACAGATAGGCACACACGAATCAAATCCCACAGTAAATCAGTGTACAGACTGTATGTCTTTTATCGCAAAAGGCTGAATAACTGACTAAAAAACCGAAAAAAGCAGATAACTGCATATGATACTTGCAGTTATCTGCTTTTTGAATGTTAAGCGAAAGCTTTTATAAAATTACCAGCCGAAAAATGTCTTTACAAATGACATAAGATAGTCCGTGAGATATACAACGCCCGTGATTACCAGCAAAAATCCGATAAATGACAAAAGCTTTACCCAGAATCTTTTTCTTGGGGACATTTCATCTTTTTCGGCTTGTGCTTTTACTTTTTTTAACTCCTCTTGGGTTGTTTCGTCAATTTCGGGAATTTCGTTGTCTTTGAGTGCGTTTATGCCGACAAGAACATCTATTGCGTCATCATAAGAACTCAGCGGCACAAAAATATTACAGTTTTCCGGCGGAGCAGAGTTGAGTATCTGTATTCCCGTATCACTGCGTGTTTCTTGCACGGAAAACGGAATGTCTGCGTCAGTGAGAGCGGAGCGTATCCGTTCAAGTTCAAAGCCGTTTGCGGTGACAACATTCACTGCTGAATACGGGCTTGGGTTTGATATGAGTTTTTTTCTGCATTTCGGGCAGATATTCTGATTGTCATTATTAAAAATCAATTTACAGCGGGTACAATATTTCATCTTGCTATCTCCACTTCATTATGATACTGTAATTCTATTATAAATACATACAAAAGTCAAATATCTGAGATGACTGTAATATCAAAAAATGTATATATAATGTAGATGATGTCGGATTTTAAAATACAAACTAACGAAAATGTAATCAATTTGTAACTATTTTGAATGTGATTATGCATAAGAAATATTTTAACAAAATGTTAAAATTGCACAATAATTTAATATTTATATTTTTTTAAAAGAATTATATAACATTTTTATATGGCATTTTAAACAAAAAGACAGTGTAAAGTAAAATAAAAAAATAAGAAAATGTTAATTTGTACTTGCAATTTGAAATTTTTGGTTGTATAATCATAGTAAATAAAGCTGAATGCATAGGGCTTTATACATAAGAAAATTTTTTTAGGAGGATGAATTATTATGCAGACAAAGAAAATTCTTGCTGTTGCACTTTCAGCTGCACTCGTTGGCTCAATAGCAACAGTAGCTGCTGTATCAGTATCAGCTGCTAGTCCTATTAGTTCTGAACAGGTAAAGAACGAGCACACAGTTGGCATTACAGGCGGTTTTGCACAGTGTGGAGGTTGGTCATCAGATGTTGCTATGACAGATCCTGACGGTGACGGCGTTTATACAGCTGTTATCTCAGGTGAGGAAGTTGGATCTTATGACTTCAAGGTACGCCTTGACGGAGGCTGGGATTACAGCTGGGGCGACTACGAGTGGTTAGACGGTGAAGGTGACCGTACACAGAACAGCCAGACAAACTGCCATGTTGAGATCACAGATCCTGCTCAGGTTGTTTATGTAAACTTCGACACAACAAAGCTTTCTGACGCTGCTCTTGCTCAGGACG
>JBJFIB010000033.1:0-3768 GCA_051894195.1 Acutalibacteraceae bacterium | reverse complement strand
AAGCGGAACCGGTTCCGGTTTTGGTTAAATCGAGCTGCACCCGGCAGAAAAAGAAAATTATACCCAAGCCGCCCGAGCTGCTCTGATGAAGCAACAACCTCACAACTTCGGCGGTTTTCTTTTCAACAAATGAATTACAGCGTCGCAAGGCTTGCACATAACCAAAAGCCTGCACTTCTCCCCTATATACTCAGAGTATTAGTACAGACTATAATAGAATAAAATATTATTTCTTTTTCTGAAGGGTAAAAGTGGGTTATATATTGACCTCCGATTTCAAGGACTACCCCTGTTAAAAAAATATTTACAATCTCGTCTCCTTTTCACCCTTTTACGTCCTTGACATTTAAACTCTCCGGTAGTATCATAAAGATACCCAATAGGAAGTGGAGAGCCTATTGTGGTGGCGATTAAGGGCGAAATGGACGAATGGATTACGGGGGATCGGAAATTACCTGTGATCCATTTCCTTTTTCGGAAATGTTTCTTTTCCTTTAAACCACACAGCATATAATGATTGTCTGAAAAAGCTCCGTGTTTGTCTTTGACACGGAGCTTCTTTATAAGCTTTAAATTCACGAGGTCGGCTATGATTTTAATCACTGCCGACCTTGTGCTTTTTAAGGCGTTTGCAATATCGTTGTAGCTGTTCCACATCGTCCGGGTGCAGCTATTAACAGCCTTGCAGACAAACAAATACACACGCAGGTGTGACGGCTTCAGGCGGCTGTCAAGAACAACACGCCTGTCAACCTTAAAATAGCCCTCAGAGCGGCTTATAGGCAACAGATAGTACACTGTTACCCCAAGCTTGTAAAATCCCTTTACCGGGCGTTTAGCGGCAAAAATAAAGCCGCATTCGCTAAGCTTGCGAATACAGCGTGATACGGTTTCTTCTTTTTTAATACCGAGCTTCCCGGCAATAGTCTTTTGACTTATTCTGGCAATGTTATTCTTTGCGCAGGCGTAGAGCACGGCAAGCACAGAGATTTCATTTGCCGATAAGCCGTAGTCAAAGGCTCGGTTTGGTATGTAGAAATAGTTAAGTTTCTTTGTATATATACTTGCCATATTCATCATTCCATTCAATGTTTTTTTCCTTTAATATTTGGTCAATCTCTTTTTTTGACAATACAACAGGTGTATTCTCTTTATTTACCTTTTTTATTTTCGAACGCAATTCTTCTAATATTCTTCCCACTCTGAAAAGCAGTAAATCCGGAATATCTTTATCAGATAAAGGTATTCCGATAAACTCTCCTTGCACTTTTGAATAATGAGAAAACGACAAGTAATTACCGATAGTACAAAGCAATTCTTGATTCTCTAACGCCTTCTCCAAAGCGAGATGTCTTGCAGAGTTATTTATGTCTTTCTCTGCCGCAATCTCACTTAATTCTGCAATTGCAATATCCGATAAACCGGTAAGATATTGTACCTCTTTATAAGATCCGTGCGGTTTAGGAGATTTTCCCAACAAATATTCATAAGAACAATTTAGCAATTCTGAAAACTTATCAAGAAGTTCAATTGAATACGGTACCTGTCCGTAAATATATTTTTTGAGTGTAGAAACACCTATTCCGGCTTTTTCAGCAAACTCAGCTTGTGAGAATTTCATTTCTTTAATGCGGAGCTTTAAAATAGCTCCAATTTTTATTAAATCAGTCACAATAATCTTCCTTTATTCTTAATATTTTTAATGTATAAATTCTGTGTTGTCGATTTCCTTTCATAATTGCCGTTTATGTGGCGGAGGGATTGTCTTGATATTTGACTGACTTTGGCTGTCGCACATAACCTTGAGCGCATCGTTCCAGTCGTTCTGTTGATACGGCGGCAGATGATTAACGCATATATACCCTTGTTCCGTGAATTTTTCTATAATCCTCTGCGCTGCTGCCTGACCGTGATTTTCATCGGGTGTACCGTCCGGCTTTTTAGCCGCAAAATCATTATTAAGGCAAAGATGTATTTCCGTTATCTGAGGGTTGTTTTTCAAAAACTCAAATAATGCCACATAGCTCAAGCCGTTCAAGCTTAACCGATTCTGACCTTTGTATGCAACATCAGACTTCTGCATTTTATTAACCATAGTAGCGTGGCTGATACACTCTATCGGCGATTCAAAGACATACACACGCTTACTTTGAGAACACAGCAGCATATTGAATGTGTGGTGCTTATCGCTGCCGCATATATCTCCCCTGAATTTGACATTCTGACTTGTTCCTCGTTTAACAGCAGAAACAGCCTTGCCGTCCTCGTTAAAGCCTACGAAAATGGCATTGTGCCGCACATCCTCATAAATCTGTTCTGTCTTGACTAACTCGCTTACTATCCCTCTGTCAAGCTTTCTCGTCTGACACAGATATGCAAACAGCCGTCTGTACTGACCCTCGAACTTTTCGGGGAGTACAAACGGCTGTTTCCTTTCTTCCACCTTTTGTGCTGTCGGCAGCTGTGCATATCCTCTGCTTTCGCCGATGAGCGAATTCAGCGCTTCGGGATAAGTCAGACGCTCGAACTTTTGCAGAAAAGTTATTGCGTCGTGACCGGAAATTCCTCGGCTGTTCCAGTGCCACCCTCGTTGATCCTGATTGATAATTAAGCTGTCGTGTTCTACGCAGGAGTAACCGCTCCCCTTTTTCTTAAAGGTAAAACCATAGCGATTATTTAGCATTTCCATCGTACTTATGTTTCTCGCGTAGATTTTTTCTTCCTCTGTGAAGCTTCGTATTGTACTACTCATATCTGTCACCGTCCTTAAATTTTTCATCAAATAAATTAATCTCCCGAACCTTTCTCCGGGAGATGTAGCTGAAAATATATGTGCCGAGAATCAGAATCGGCAGAGAAAGAACATCAAATGCAAAATAAACACCGGTCACTATTACGGCTATAATGCACAGCGGAGCAACAAAGCATTTCGCCAGCAATTTTATGCTGAAGCACTGCTCTGCAAATACCGTCGGCATTTTTCTTATTCCCAGCTCTCTGTCGAGATTGAAATAATAGATATAGATTGCAAAATAAGCAACCGTAAAGAAAACAATCATATTATCCCTTCTTTGGCTTTGATTTCACAAATTCAAATTCAAGCTTTCTTGTCACCCTGTTAAGCACAAGCCTTGCGTTAAATTCCTTGCCTGATTTACTCATAAACCCTTTTATGGCTCCTGTTTTGCCCTTTTCGCATATAGACCTGACCTGACTTTCCGTGAGCTTTTTCCCTGCTATTTCGCTCCATATTGTGAATTGACAGCCGTTTTTATGCCCGGTGCAGCTATACCCCTTGTCCCATTTTCTCATAGTCTTACCGCAGAACGGGCAAATAAGTCCGTTGCTCAAGGCTTGCTGTGACAAGGACGAGGTTGTATAGGCTGTATCCTTATGCTTCATAAACTCCTCAACAACACTGCGCTGAATAGAATTAACGTCTGCTCTGCCCTCTCTGACCTCCTCCTGAAGCAGCCACCATTTCGCCGTTATGTCAGCTGACTTAATATTATCGGGCAGCATATGATAAAACTCTTTGCCGAGTAGGGTTGAAACTATATTCTTGCCCTTTCGCTCAACATATCCTCGTTTAAAGAGCGTTTCAATCACTGCTACACGGGTTGCAACCGTACCTATTCCTCCGTGTTCACCCTTTTTCTCCTTATCCTTTTCAATCAGAATCCTTTTGATTTCCGGGTTGGTAACGTATTTTGCGACAGACGCCATATCGTCAATCAAGGTCTGGTCATTATACGGCTTTGGAGGAGT
>JBJFIB010000032.1:0-3779 GCA_051894195.1 Acutalibacteraceae bacterium | reverse complement strand
CTTCAAAGTGTTGCCTGATTTTGTGCATTTTTCGGAATTTGCTCATTTATAGATTCAAAATTAAATAGGAGCAATACATTCAGCCTGAGAGAATACTATTTTTTGATATTCTCTCAGGCTGAATTTCTATGCAATTTGATATTTAAGAATTGTTTCTGACGGGCGTTATTTTGCTTATTTGGTTCTTAAAGTCAGCATTTTTGTCCTTGATAATTTTGAAAAAAATTTTGTGCCTGTGGAACTTCGGATTTTATTAAATATTTTTGACTATAGACATATAAAGAAGAGGTGGTTTTCATGAATAAGGAACAGAAAGCAAGTATTATAAAGATGCGTTCAGATGGAATGGCTTTTTCAGAAATAGCAGATCATCTGCACCTTTCAATAAATACAGTCAAATCGTTTTATAGGAGAAATGCAAAAACTGCATCATCTGAGATTTGTAAACAGTGTGGGAAACCGATTGTGCAAACAAAACACAAACGGCAAAAGAAATTCTGTTCGGATAAATGTCGCAATTCCTGGTGGTCTGCTCATCCTCAGGAACGCAAATTAAAAAAAGCATATCATCATACATGCACATATTGCGGTACTGTTTTTGAGAATAACCGTTCTCAAAGTAAATACTGCACCGTCAGATGTTTTGCCGATGCCAGACGAAAGGGGAATAAATGATGAATAAAGAACTTTATGATAAGGTGGTTGCTTACAGAATATCAATGTCAGTGATAAAAAGTATGCTTAAATCAAACATAATTACTGCTGATGAGTATGCTGAAATTGATACAATTATTGCCTGTAAAAACGGATTAACTTCGTTTACTGTATTCAGGTAAATAAGTGGATAATGTCAGCGTTAAGAGGTAATATGTCTGCTGTAAGGAGGCATTTTTATGAATAGAATTGTTGAGAAAGTGAATTTTCCTGTTCCGAAACAACCCAAAGCAAAAAGGGTGGCGGCATATGCAAGAGTATCGTCCGGTAAGGACGCAATGTTACATTCTCTGTCGGCTCAGGTAAGTTATTACAGTGAATTGATACAAAATCATCCCGGCTGGCTTTATTGCGGAATTTTTACAGATGAGGCATATACAGGAACAAAAGACAACCGAAAAGGATTTCAAAAGCTGATAAGCGAATGTCGCAAAGGAAATATTGATTTGATTATTACAAAGTCTATTTCCAGGTTTGCACGAAATACTGTAACTCTATTGGAAACAGTAAGAGAACTGAAACTGCTGGACATTGATGTTTTCTTTGAGGAACAGAATATCCATACTATCAGTGCTGACGGTGAACTTATGATGACAATTCTGGCATCTTATGCACAGGAAGAAAGTTTGTCGGCAAGTGAAAATCAGAAGTGGCGTATCCGTAAGGCATTTGAAAATGGAGAAATTATGAATTTGCGGTTTTTGTTCGGATATCAAATCAACGGGAGCAAAATTGAAATTGACCAAACACAAGCAGAAATTGTGCGAGAAGTATTTAAAAGAGCGGTCGATGGTGAGAGTTTTACATCTATTGCCAATGATTTGAACAACAGAAATATAACTCGCTGTCTGGGTAGAAGATGGAATCACCAGAGAATAAAAGATTTGCTTTCAAATGAAAAATATCTTGGCAACGCACTCCTGCAAAAGAAATATCGAAATAACCATCTGGAAAAGAAACTGGTAAAGAATGACGGAGAGTTGGCTCAATATTATGCTGAGGGAACGCACGATGCAATCATTGATGAAGAAACATTCGCAAAAGCACAGGAGATTATTCGTAACATAGAAAAAAAGAGAGAAGGCTGTAAAAAGCCGAAATTATGTGCTTTTTCAGGTATGATTATTTGTTCCGGCTGTGGTGCGAAATATAAACGAACCACAAACAGGGGCAGACATTCATGGCAATGCACTACATTTTTAACAAAAGGAAAAACATTCTGTCCATCGAAACAGATACCCGAAGAAGAAATTTACAGGACAGCAACTGAGGCTTTGAAACTTGATGAATTTGATTCGCTTATCTTTCAGGACAAAATAAAAAATATCATAGCTGAGGATAATTACATATTGACCTTTTGCTTTAAAGACGGGACTGAAATATCTGAAAAATGGATTCCCCGTTCAAGAAAGAACAGCTGGACTGATGAAATGCGGGAATGTGCAAGACAACGAGTACTTAAACAAAGGGGGAGAGCATAATGCCAGTAAGAAAAGTAACGATTATTCCACCAAAAATCAATCCTCTGACAAGAAGTTCAGACATAACGGTTAAGAAAAGACGAACAGCCGGGTATGCCCGTATTTCAACTGATAAAGATGAGCAGTTTACTTCATACGAGGCACAGATTGATTATTACACGAACTTTATAAAAAACCATCAGGATTGGGAATTTGTAAAAGTCTATACTGATGAGGGCATAAGCGGATTAAATACAAAAAAGCGTGAAGGCTTTAATGAAATGATTTTCGATGCACTTGCGGGCAAAATTGACCTTATTATCACTAAATCAGTAAGTCGGTTTGCAAGAAATACAGTAGACAGTCTTGTTACAATCCGTAAACTGAAAGAAAAGGGGATAGAGGTTTATTTCGAGAAAGAGAATATATGGACTTTTGACAGCAAAGGCGAATTACTGCTTACCATTATGTCATCTCTGGCACAGGAGGAAAGCAGAAGTATTTCAGAAAATGTTACCTGGGGTCAGAGAAAACGCTTTTCTGACGGAAAAGTAAGCCTTCCGTATAAACATTTTCTTGGATATGAGCGTGGCGAACACAGTGGCGACCCTCCTGTTGTTAATGAAGAACAGGCACAGCTTGTCAGGCGAATATATAATCTGTTTATGAGTGGTAAGACAACAGGCGGAATTGCAAAAATACTTACTGCGGAAGGAATACTTACTCCTTCAGGAAAGAAAATCTGGCAGCCGACTACTATTGAGAGTATCCTTAAAAACGAAAAATATAAGGGTGCGGCAATACTGCAAAAGAAATTTACGGTTGATTTTCTTTCTAAAAAAATGAAAATGAATGAAGGAGAAGTTCCGCAATACTATATTGAAAACTCTCACGAAGCCATTATTGACCCCGAAGAATGGGATGCTGTTCAGGACGAATTTAAACGCAGAAAAGCCATAGGCAGAGCTTATAGCGGTAAAAGTGTACTTGGTGCAAAAATCGTATGCGGTGACTGCGGTAGCTTTTACGGTTCTAAAGTCTGGCATTCAACAGATAAATACAAAACGGTAATATGGCAGTGCAACAAAAAATTCAAGAGTCATTTTTGTTGCAAAACACCGCATATTACAGAAGATGAAATAAAGAAAAGATTTCTTAAAGTGTACAATAAACTGATTTCTGATAAAGAGCCTGTCATAAAGGCTTGCAAAGTTACAAGAGATGTTCTGACCGATACCGAGGAGATTGACGGAGAAATGTCAGAATTGCTCCGTGAGATTGAAGTTGTTACCGAACTTACTCAGAAATATGTATATGATAATTCATCATCGGCTGAAAATCAGAAAACATATCTTGAAACATACAACAACTATGTTGATCGCTATGAAAAAGCAAAATCAAGGTATGATGAACTTAAACAGCAGAGAGAAACCAAAATTTCAAAAAGAAAAGCAACAGACCGATTTATTTCCGAGCTTTCCAAAAGGGAAGAACTGCTAACTGAATTTGATAATTGCCTTTGGCTGACGGTTATTGATAAAGTTACAGTTCGCAATGACGGAATTTTGGTATTCAGATTTAATGACGGTACGGAAATTGAGGGTT
>JBJFIB010000031.1:0-19216 GCA_051894195.1 Acutalibacteraceae bacterium | reverse complement strand
TAATTCAGGATGATAGGCATCCTTAACTAACCTAAATTTATTATACAAGGAGATATAATTTATGGGTAAATTGAATTTGAACAATATTCAAAATTCACTCAATAAAGCCAAAGATGCAGCAGCACCTTTACAGAATAAAGGACACACCGAAAACATATTTACTGACAATATTCATCTTTCATCAGACAACATTTACAACGAAAACGACAATGATGAAGAAATCAAAGAACTTGCCGATAATATAGAAACTTGCGGTCTTCTTCACCCTATCACTGTAAATAAAATCGGAGAAAACAATTATCAGATTATTTCAGGCGAAAGACGATTCCGTGCTATTACAGAGTATCTGCATTGGAAATCAATTCCCTGTATGGTATTTGAGAATCTTTCACCGGATGCATCAAAACTTAAACTTTGTATGGCGAATCTTGCAGTAAGAGAATACAGTTCAAATCAAAAATTCAAATTCTATCTTGATGTCAAGGTTCTGCTTGAAAGAATGAAAGAATCAGGTGAATATAAAGGCGGTTTACAGAAAGGCATTGCTGAAATTCTTAATGTTACTAAAAGGCAGGTAGCAAAGTACAGTGCCATTGAACGACTGCCTCCTGAAATTCAGCAAGATGTTCTTGACGGCAAAATCAGTATAAATAAAGCTATTGAAATGAACTCAAAACCAAAGCAGGAAAACTCACAAGAAAACAACGACGATATTTCAAAGCTGTCAAAAATTCTTGATACTTTGTCTGAAACAGACAAACAAATACTTCTTTCAGGTGATATTAACCTGTCCTCTATACTTAATCAGGTTAAAAAAGATGAACTGGTTCATCATTCTAAAAAATCAAATCCTGTTAAAAAAAATCAAACTGCTGATAACACATCAGAAAAAGATGATACTTCCGAACAAAGCTTACAAGCTGACAGTGTTATATTTTATAATAGTGAAAGGTATGTTCCGAACAAAATAGTAATTTCAGAGGAACATGACAACTACACAGTTTTTAAAGTATTTGCTGTCAAATCCATATAGTATTAGCCTTTTGATGGTTTTCTGGCGGATCTTTTCCATATAAAGTCCGTCACCACAAATACAAAATCAAGAGGTGATTAAATGACTGAAAATGATATTATTCAATTATTCAGAAAGTACAAATGCTTATCAAAAGAACTTTTAACCGCTCTTTTAAAAGCAACAAAGAATCGTGACAAAAGATTTCTGGAACGCAGTCTTAAAAGAATGACTGACAATAAAACAATCATTTCAGATAACGGACAGATATTTTATATGAATGGTTATGAAAAGAATTATGACATAAAACTGATCAAGGCACTTTGGGTATTGACTCAGTTTAATAATATCAAGGAACATTATCCCGGTTCAGATATGGTTCTCATTGCTTTCATTACGAGAAATGATGAATTATTTGAAATCGTTCATTTGTCAGGTTCCACATTCAGAATAACGGTTACGGCAATAAACCGTGACATTGACAAAAACTATATGCCCAAAAGAATAGTTATTGCTGACAGCGAAACTGATGCAAACGCTTTATCAACAAATGTATTGCAGTAGATAAACTGCGTTGCCTTGTGTACTGTAAGCGAAGACGGAAATATCAACAGTTATGAATGGAAGTGATAAGAATGGAATACAGAAAAATAGGTTCTTTCATAAAAGATATTGAGGAAATGAAACTTCTTGCAATGAGTATGTATCAGGTTGATTCCGAATCAGATTTTCGCAGATACTATATGGCTTTGGCAATGAAACTTGAACATCTTACAAACAAAACCCGAACTGCAACAGTTGTTGACGCAGATATTGACAAAAGTTTTTATCTTTCAAGCGTTGCAGACACTCTCGGCATAACAATAACCGATACGGACGGAGTAATAAAAATAACCCTGCCCTATCTTCTGCCAAAGCGAAAATCGGTTGATTCTGAAACATATATAATCGAACCACTTGTAAAAGTTCTTACAGATTATGTAAACAAAAATAAACCCGATAAAATCATCAGTTCACTTGTAACAGTCAAATCCGTATATACGCCTGATAATCCGAAAATTATCAGAGACAACGACAATATAGAAATACGGCATATAATCAACATTATTTCAACAATGCTGTTTGTTGATGATAATGATATGGATATTCTCTTGTGTAGCCGTTCAGGCAAAAAAACGCATACGGAAATCCTTATTTCACCAAGAAACTGATAGAAAACCGCTAAATATCAAACATAATTATTGATGATATTTACCCCATTTTCTGATAATAAAATATCATCAGAAAATATAGCTTAAAACCTTATGAAATACGGACTTTTTTAAACTTTATATGCCCAACTGTTCAGACAGCAGGGACAAATTACAGTTTAATGACAAGTCATTTCAGTCGATTGGAGGTGACCTTTCTGGATTATGAAAATACAGGCAAAAATGCAATGCAGCCATTTAACCAAAAAGCTTCAAAGAAAGAACAGTTCCTTACAATAACAGCTTTAAGCGGAGAATTTCCTGCAAGTTATTGGTCAAGATTATACTGTACAGCAGAATATGGTCGTAATCTTAAATACCGTTTAATTTCAGAGAAATTGATACAGGATATAAATTCAAACGGTCTTAAAGGACATGTATTAACCAAAAAAGGAACGGATTATCTTCTTGATAAAAACAATTTGCGGTTCAGGTACATTGAAAAGCGTGTCCGACACGAATTAACAAAGCGTTATCGCAAACAGCTGTTCGCTAAAACATATTGTTCTTTATTAAATTCAGAAATTGAGTTTTTGTGCGACAAAAAGCCATATATTTACTTGCACGGTCACGGACAAGCCTATTCAGTCGGTTCAGTCTTGATGAATACAGACTTGTTAAACCAAAATCCTGTATTTTACAGCAGTATTGAAATAAAGCACGAACTCGAAAACTATGTTCAGCAAATCCGTAACAGTGCAATGATGGGTCTGATACTGAACAAGACAGACAGTTACATTCTTTATAACATTGATAAAAATAAAAACCCGTTAAGCTATGCAACGGAATTAAAAGCAAATATTCTTATAAACAACGGTACATTCTTACAGTCGAATAATAAAAATCACGGCAACTCGAAAGCAATATTTCTTGTTGCCGATTTTTATATTCTTGAAGAATTAGTGCTTGGAAATCGACATAAAAAGAAAAAGCCCTGCAAGGTTATTTTTCAGGAACCGTTCAGGCATATCTATATTGTCCCTGAAAATTCAGACGGTGATATTCAGCTGATGACAATATGCCACCCCGAACTCAGAAAAATGATTGACAATACATTTATAAACGCTTTCAAAGCCGGAAACCAAAATTTCAAGACCGTAAATGACGGATTTGATTCAGACGGCAATCCTGTTATCAACAGTTGCTGTTTTGATATTATGCGGTTATTAAAATTCAAGCGTGGCTTACTGAATAACGGAATTAAAGGTCGGATACTCTGCTATGATTTTCAGATGGATATTATTTCAAAACTTATGAAACCTGCTGACATAATCATCAACAATATAAAAATTTCAGATGTAAGGGAGATGATAAATAATGAAAACAGCTAAAAGAATATTCAGCATTATACTTTCGGCTTTTGCAGTCGGAATTTTATGCTATTTAATTGGTTTTCTGACAAACCTGCTCAAAGCTATTCTTTCTGCCCGACGAGGTGTAAGGTTTAAAATGCCGTCTGCCGATTTTGTAAAATCATTTGCTGCGGTATTCGACTTCAATTATTCAAAGTATGTTATCGGCTTGTTTGCTGTTATTACGATAATTGTATTGATACTGATTATAAAAGGAAAAATACAAAACCGTAACCGTGATGAAAGAAATTTCACGGTAAGCGATAAAGGAACATACGGAACAGCCAGATACCTGCAAGAAAAGGAAGCTAAAAAACTTGTAACTGCTGACGGTTCAAACTCTTTGCTGACAGTTACAAAAGAAATAACAAACAGTGAAAACGGTATCATACTTGGAAAATATCCAAACGGAGATATTGTCCTGAAAAATGTAATAGAAAAAGAAAATATGAATATATTTGTTTGCGGTGCCCCCGGCAGTGGCAAATCGTATATGTTTGTAAGACCATATCTTGTGCAGTCGATAAGGAGAAACGAATCTTTTATCTGTACTGATCCATCAGGTGAACTGTTAGAATCTGTCGGCGGATATGCAAAACAACAAGGCTATAAAGTTAAAGTGTTCAACCTTGTTAATCCTGAACATTCTGACAGCTGGAATGTAACAAGCGAAGTCGGAACAGATCAATTACTTGCCCAGATATGTGTAACTACGATAATAAACAACACTCTTAACGGCGGAAAAAGCGATCCTTTCTGGGACAACGGCGAACAAAACCTGCTAAAAGCCTTACTGCTATATATCAATTCAGATGCATATACAGGAGATAAAAGTCTTGGTGGACTATACAAACTTCTTGCCGCAAGTGATTTTACACAAAACACACTTGCCTGCCTTAAATCACTTGATGATAACCATCCTGCCAAACTGCCTTATAACATTTATGCACAGGCTACGGAAGCTGTTCAGCAGTCGTATGCGTCAGGTCTGGCAACAAGATTACAGATATTTCAGTCCGAAGAAATACGAAATATGGTTGCATTTGATGACATTGATCTGACAGCACCCGGAAAAGAAAAATGTGCATACTTCATCATTATGTCAGATCAGGACAGCACTTATGAACTGTTATCTTCCCTGTTCTTTTCTTTTTTGTTTATTAAGCTTGCAGATTTTGGCAAAACACAACCAAATCAAAGAATGCCTGTAAGGGTAAATGTCGTTCTTGATGAATTGCCTTCAATCGGCAAAATTCCCGACTTGGGACGAAAACTCGCAACCGTGCGAAAATACGGAGTAAATGTTGTACCGATCATACAACTTATATCACAGCTTGACAACAGATATTCTGAGGCTGAGCGTGACGAGATAATCGGTTGTTGTGATACTCAGATATGGCTTGGTTCAAATGACGCTACCAGTGCAAATATTCTATCACAGCGATCAGGAACAATGACAGTTGATGTATCAAGCAAATCGGAAAGTTTAACCGATACAGGTTCTCAGATAACAAGTTCAATAGGAAAGCGGGCAGTATTAAATATGGATGAGGTTATTAGAATCCCTTTGGATGAACAAATAATCGTTCTTCGTGGGCAAAATATCATCAAGTTGAAAAAATTTAAATTTCACGAACATCCTGATTTTAAACAAGTCAAAGACGCACCTTCCATTACACTTGCCGAATATAAAGCAAAAAATTCCGAACTTTATAAGAAGAAAAACACAAAGTATGAAACACTTGAAACAAAAGCAGGAAAAGAAAACAATACAGAGTCAAAAAAGCCTGAATCACGAAAGAAAACACCGGGCTTAACAATAAACTAAATAAATCGAGGTAACTATGATGACTAACGAAATTAAAACCGCTACACAAACAACAGAATCCGGAATTCCTAAAAATCTTAAAGTACTTACTGTTAATAAAGATGAGGAACCTGTAAGCAAACAGGAACTTCAAGACGCTGACTGGCATTATCTGAAAAACGCTTATATTGCACACAACATTATCACAGGTAATCTTGATGGTATGGAAATAACGGAAAATGACAAGCGTATAGTTGGCATAACATACTATAACGAATACAGGATTATTATTCCCGCATCTGAACTTATTGAAACTAATGGTCAAAAGCTGACCGAAATGGATCAGCAAAAGATAATCTCTTCAATGGTCGGTGCTGAAATCAGTTACATAATTATCGCACTTGATAATGACAGTAAAACAGTGGTAGCTTCAAGGTTGAAAGCAAGCAAACAAAATATACAAACCTTTTATTTTGACAAGGATTCTAACGACAACTACAAAATATACGAAGGCAGTATTGTTGAAGCAAGAATTATCGGCATTAACAGCTACGGCATTAAAGTGGAAATATTCGGAGCAGAAACCACCATTCACAAGCCTGAAATTTCATGGGAATGGATCTCGGATCTTTATGATGTCTTTGACATCGGAGACAGAGTAATGGTTAAAATAATCAAACTCACAGGCCGTGATAATACCAACGAAAAATTTTCCGTTTCAGCCAGTGTAAAAAGAGTCAAAGAAAGTCAGCAAGCCAAATTGATAGAAACCGTCAAACACGGAAATATGTACACAGGTGAAGTCGTAGCAATACGAAAAGGCACATATCTTCTTAGACTTTCCAACGGTGTAAATGCACTTGCACATTCAGCCCACTGTAAAAAGCCGGTTATTTTAGGCGATACAGTAGCTTATGTTGTCAACAAGATAGATAACAAAGCGCTTCTTGTTGTAGGTAGCATAATAAGAATAATACGAAGACAGTAAAAAGATGAACCAGTTCATCTTTTTACAATAATTTCAGGAGGAAAATACAATGAAAGATAAAATGGTACTTCTCAGAAAACTTAACAAAGTAATTCACGAGGGCACAGTAAAGAACATTACAGTTGATGAACAGATTGCAATGAGTGGTCTTCTTGCCGAAGCAGCCGCTTCGTGGTTCTTCTCGGACTTTTCAAAATCGTATCTGAAAATGATCAGATATGATTTGTTTGAAGCCTGTATGGAAACCTCAAAGAACATTATAGAAAATCCTACAAAAGACAATCTACAACTTATGCTTAATATCTGGCCTGATGAAGATATATGGGTTAAAATACAGGACGCATATATTCAGAGAATCACCAAAGAAAAAGAAGAACCTGACGACAAAGATGTTATCGGTGAATATTGATAAATTTCAAAATGGTAAGCGGAGGAAACAAAATGAAAAAGATATTTAATATTCTTGCAATATCAGTTATTGTATCTGTTATCTTTGGAAGCACGGGATGCAGCAATAGTAACAACGAAAAACTCCCGACCGAATCAATTCTTATTCCTGAAAATACACAACTTGATAACGCAGAGTCCTCCGTATCTGAATTGAGTGACATCAGTACAATACCAAATTCAAATCACACAAGTAAATTTGTTTCAAAACAGGCAGAGGTCAGCCAGATAAGTTCTGAAATTTCTGTACATTCTTCAAATATACCAAAATCGGTAATCAAGAAAAACTCCAATGTACAAAACGAAAAATCATCTTCCCCATCTACACAACCTGCATCAAATCAAAACTCCAATACAAATTCCGAAAATTCTGTTACAACACAAATAAACACATCTTCAAATAGTGAAAACTCCGATTCAGAATACAAGAACGGAGTTTCAAAATATAGCATCATAAAAAGCGAAAGTTCCGAACCCAAAACATCAAAACCAATCAATACAAAATCCGAAAATTCCGGGACTGTTTCACAACAGACAAATCCACAAAGTGAAAATTCAGAAACGCCAACGCAACAATCCTCAAAAGCATCTGAGATTTCTCAAATCGACAGTAAATACAAAGCATATTATGCACCATATAATTGGAATGAGATTATTGCTGATTTGCGTGCAGTCGGAGAAAGTGAATACGGAATGATCTGGGATGACAGTTTCTGGATAAAAAATAAAGGTCTGGACTTTGGCAGTGATATGGACAGTGAATACGGATATGATATTGTAAACGGTCATCATCAAGGTACAGCAAGCTATACTTTTCCAACAAGAAACACGGATACTTACGACGGAAAAGATTTCCGGGACAGCTGCATAAATATGTTCAATGTAGTAAACAGAGAATTTATGCGTGATGGCGATACCTTAAAAGGAGTCCGATTCAAAATTGTTGTTGAACAAATCAGCAATAAAGAATACTGGGTATATTTCATCTACGGCTAAACAAAATCCAGATACATAACAATTCAAGCAGGTGCTTTTGTACAGGCAAAAGTCATCTGCTTTTTTATATAAAAACAAATTCATCCAAAAGGAGAAATGTAAAATGGTCAAAAGCAGTTTCAGCCGAACAATCGCAATGATGTTATCAATCATCATTATGCTTTCAGGTTTTGGTGTGTTGACTTCTACCCAGACAAATGCCGCATCAAACGAGGTCACTCTCAACAGCATTGATACAGGCATAAAATGGGCAAAAACAATTTCATTTTATGAACCATACAGCAAAAAGACACTCACTTATTGGCAAGGGCAATCAAGATTTATTATGCGGATAAGTCAAAATAATGCAGTTGCCTATTGTCTTCAGCCGGCGGCATTCATATACGATCAGGGAAAAAATGAACGACCAAAATTATCAACATCATATCAGGGTGCATGGAAAAGGCTGTCTGACGATCAAAGAAAAGCAATAGAACTGACTTTTTACTATGGATATCCAAATAACAATTTAAACCTTTCAGGAAACAATTATCAAAAAGAGATTGCCACTCAGCTTATAGTGTGGGAACTTGTTTGCGGATACAGAGATCCGAATTCATATAACCTGACGGACTACCGTTTTATAAAGGGTATGTGTGGTAATGACTACAAGACTAATGTTGGCGTATATTCAGCATATAGTCAGATTCAGTCCGCTATGAAATCTCATAATACAATTATAAGCTTTACAAGTAAATCTACAAATACAGCACCTACATATACACTTTATTGGGATGGAACAAAATATACCACAACTCTTACAGATAAAAATAATGTTCTCAGCAAATACACACTTTCATCTACGGATAAAAATGTAACCCTTTCAAAATCAGGCAATACTCTAACTGTTTCTTCCTCTCAGCCCATTTCATCCGCAATAAATATTAAAGCAACAACTACAATCGGAGATTCCAATAATAATATTGTATCCTATGGACATTACAATCTGGAAATACAGGAAATCATTGATAAATCAACAGCCGGTCTTCCCGATCCTGTTAAAAGCTATTTAAAAATCAAAACACAGCCAACAGGTTCATTCAAGGTAGAAAAAGAATATGAGGATATTTCCGGTGTAAATATCAAATCCATTGAAAACTTTGTTACGAATAACACAAAATTCAAAGTTAAAAATTCAGCCGGTAAATATATAATCGCAACCTATCCGAATTCATGCACAACATACAGTTATAAAACAATTACAGACAATGAAGATGACGCTACAACCTTTACTCCAAAAAAATCAAATGGCAGCTATTTTTTTAAAGTCGATAAGCTGCCTGCCGGTACATACACAATAATGGAACAGGACAACGGATATTCCGGATTTTATGCTGAATCAAGCAGGAACATTTCGGTTTCCGTCACTGCCAATAATTCCGGAAGCGAAAAAACAGCCACCTTTAAAAACAGACCTACTCAACTTGTTATTAAAAAAGATTTTGTTCAGTTTGGATCAACAAGTAATGACGACTATAAAAAAGTGTCTTTTAAGCTGAATATAAAATATGATGGCGGTACAACAAACGCAAATTTTATATGTGTGGATTCAGATAAAAATATTTATCAGTATGTAAGAAACACAGAAGATCCTGCTTTCAGTGGAAAAAATATTGTCAACGACCTGTCATTTGTAAATCCGGGGGTTCATCAAATCACTGTAATCGGACTTCCTGTACATAACAAAAACGGATTTTATTATGAATACACTGCTGTCGAAAACTCAACAGGACTTATAAACTCCCGATATACCTACAATACATTTACAAGAACATTCAAAACCACAACCTATCAGTCAGGTACTGTTACCAACAAAGAAAAAAACATTGGCCGCATTGAAATTGAAAAGGATTTTGTTATTGAAAACACAGACGGTACACATTCAGACTTCAACGGTAACAACAACCTTTCACTTACTGACGCTTATAAAGACATTAGCTTTGTGGTAAAAAATGAAAGCGGAAAATACATTATAGCCACAGGTAACAGCGATAATTACACCTACTCAGGCACTACTGATAATTCAGGTAACGCTACGAAATTTGTTATTACAAATACCTCAACAAAGAAATTGAGTATTAACTCTATGCCGTTTGGCAAATACACGGTTACTGAAATAGTCGGTTCAAAAGTAAAAGGTCAGGGCTTTAATATTGACGGCAGTGCTAATAAAACCACAGTTACTTCATATAACATCAACTCAATGTCAGCAAATGTTGGTTCGGTTAAATTTGTTAATGTTAAGCCTCAGTATGTGGGTTTAAGAATTTACAAAACATTTGTCAACAAAGATGATGAGGATATAAATATTTCTCGTTCAATTATCAGTCGGGTTAATTTTTTTATCAGCGATGAAGACGGCAATCGTGTATCACTTGTTTGTGATGATGCATCCAAAGGCAAATATCATGTTTACAAGAATGAAGGTTCGCCAACAACAACCGTCAGTATAGGATTACAAAGCAATTATGCAACAGTTACAGGACTTAATGCCGGCAAGAAATATACTGTTCATGAAGTCATTTCATCAGCATCTCTCAAAGATTTTTGCGTCTGTCGTGCGTCCTTTACGGTTGAAGGTACAAAACAAAATCCGATAGTTTATGCACCTGATGATGCAACTGCACAAGAAACAACAGTCATACTTCCTGATACAGAACGCAGCACAGCAGAAGTACATTTTATCAATACATTCAAAACAACTGAAATCGAAATACAAAAGAAGTCAGATGATGATCTTGTAGAAAGAAAATTCAGAATAACAACTACAAATACAGATTTATATACGGAAGAAAATCCCCTGATTGTAAAATCAAAACTCATTAAATCAACAGACGGCGGTGTTACAGGTGTTGCCAAAGTCAAAGATTTACCTATTGCAGAGTACGACACTGAAAGTAATACAATCAGGAAAATTGAGTACAAGATTGAAGAAACCGAAATTCCTGAATATTACAATATTCCTGACGCACAGGTTATCATACCTGCTGACGGTCAAAAAAATGTAGTATTCAAAAATACCCTTAAATCAGGCGGTATCAAAGTAATCAAAAAAGCCGAAGTAAATGGTTCAACAAAAATAATTCCTCTTGCCGGTGTTGAATTCAGGCTGACAAACAATTATAACAAAACCGTTCTTACAGAAACCACAGATAAAAACGGAGAATTGCAGTTCAATAATCTTCCTATTGCAGTCGGCACTCTTGATAACGACGGAAATGAAACCGTAAGAAAAATCAGATATACAATCAGCGAAGTGGCAGGCGACAAAAACAAAAATTATGTTCTTGCTGATGACCGTACAATTACTCTTGATTATGAAGAAACCAAAAAAATAAAAAGTCTTGAAATCATCAACAAACCAATCACGGGAAATATTTATCTTGAAAAAGCAGATTCAATTAGCAACGAATTACTTTCAGGTGCAGAGTTTACCCTGTACAATGATGTAAATGGTAACGGTAAATATGACGAAAGCACAGATACAGTTGCAAATGGTTATGTGTTATCAACTGATGATGAAGGCAAAACCACTTATATTCCGTCATCCGTAATGATTGAAAATACGACTGTCACAACAGACGATGACGGCAATGAAACAACTGTCGGCACAGGCAGATATGAACTTAACAATATTCCAAAAGGCAAGTATGTAATTGTAGAGACCGCTTCCCCTGTCGGATATGTTAAAGAAAAGAAAGAGTTTGCCTTTGAAATTACTACTGACGAAGAAACCCTTCATATCTATGAAAAGGACGGCAAGCCAATAGTTGATCACAGTACAGATGACAATCATTTTGTTCACAATGCCCCCGTTATCGGTTCTGTATCGCTTGAAAAAATTGATGCAGAATCGAAAAAAATGCTGTCAGGTGCAAAATTCAGAGTTTGGAAAGATACAGATAATAACGGAAAACTTAATACCAACACAGACGAAACAATGGGACTTATGACAGAAATTACGGATACAGACGGTAACGGCACAGGTAAATTCGTAATGGATAATCTTCGCTACGGAAACTACTTTGTTGTTGAACGCATTGCACCGGAAGGTTATCTGCGTTCAACTCAGGTTTATAGTTTCAGCATTACAAAAGACGGTGAAAAAGTATTTGTGGGTAAAATTTCAAACACCCCTATTTTCGGTAATATCTGCATTACAAAAATTGACGCACTCAGCAAAGATAAACTCAAAGGTGCAGAGTTTACCGTTTATCAGGACATCGACAAAGACGGCATTATCACAGATGGAATTGATACCGTTTACAGCAAAATGAACGACAACGGTGACGGAACATATTATCTTAATGATATTCCATACGGTGAGTATATTCTCAAAGAAACCAAGTCCCCTGACGGTTATGTCATTACCAACAAAGTATACCCGTTTCAGATTCAGGATAACGGTGCAACAATACTTCTTGCAGACGACGGAGAAATTGGTATTCCTAACACTCCGATTCACGGTTCAATACGAATTATAAAGGTTGATAACAATACTCATACTCCTCTCGAAGGTGCAGAATTTACTCTCTATAACGATAAAAACGAGATAATAAAAACAGCAGTTACAAATTCAGACGGCATTGCTGACTTTGCAGATATTCGTTATGGAAAGTACACAGTAAAGGAAACAACCGCACCAAAGCATTATGTGCTTGATGAAACTCCAATTCCGTTTGAAATCCTTGAAGACGGCAAATTATATGAGTATACCCAGGAAAATAACCCTGACACCGGCAGTCTTGAAATCATTAAGACTTCCGAAGACGGTATAGTAAACGGTGTAATGCTGAATGTAAAAGGAACATCTGATAACAACACAAAAATCGATCAGACAGTAGTTACAGATGAAAACGGTAAAGCTGAAATCAAAGACCTTCTCACAGGTACATACACGGTTACAGAACTTAAAGTTGCTGACAGATATATCGAAACAGTTCCGCAAACAGTCGTCGTTGAAAAGGATAAGACAGCAACCGTTACATTTGAAAACAAGTTAAAGCGTGGCAATGTAATTACCACTAAATTTGATGCTGATTATCCTGAAAACAAACTGTCAGGTGCAGTTTTTGAAGTTTATGATTCTGACCATAATTTTGCAGGCACTATGAATGAAGTTGATACAGGTGTTTATGAACTTGATAATATTCCCTATGGTGACTACACCATAAAAGAAACAAAAGCACCGGAGGGATTTTGTATCGATGATAAAGAATATTCATTCCAAATCAGAGAAAACGGCAAAACAGTAAGCGTATCAAATAATGCCGGTGACGGTTATTTGAACAATGCCCAAAAAGGCAGTCTTATAATTCAAAAGCGTTCATCAGACGGGAAACTTGAAGGATTCAGTTTTACCGTTACAGGCAAGTCAGTAACGGGACAGGAATATAAAGAAACATTCATAACAGATAAATACGGTAAAATCTCAATTCAGGGTCTGAGAGTCGGCACATATACAATTTCCGAAATATCCGACGAGGCAAACGAAAAATATATTCTTCCGCAAGACAAAACCGTTGAAATCAAACCCGATGAAACTGTAAATATCGAAATGTTCAATGAAGAAACCGGTATTGAAATTACAAAACTTGATGTTTCAAACGGCAAACCTATTCCAAATGTTTCATTCCGAATCAGAAATTCTGACGGCAAGATTATCCGTGAAGGTAAAACAGACGAAGATGGTATTGTTAAGTTTTCTAAACTACCGTATGGAAAATATACATACCAGGAAATCAACGCACCTGAAGGATATATTATTGATGAAACAGAGTATCCGTTTGAAGTTAAAATTGGCGGATGTATTGTTAAAGCAGTAATGACAAACCAACCTGTTCCGAAAACACCGGGATACATTACAACTCCGACGACACCGAATCAGCCGACTCCAAATGTAAACACGGGTGATAATCAGGAAATGATGACAATAATATTTGCAGGTCTTTGTTTATTATCACTTGGAGTTTTAGCTGTTTTTCTCAGAAAGAAATCAAATGACTAAGGAGGCAATATGGGGATTGGAGATTTTGAATTTACAGTCCCCATACATTTTCTTATGAACATTAAGAAACTCACTTGTTTAATTCTTGTTCAGGCAATTTTGTTTTTTGTTGCAGTCAATGTTTTCGCTTTGGAAAACTCTGTTTCAAAAACAGAAGTTTTTGACTCAACATCAAAGAATCAAAAGTATGAATTTCCAAAAGAAATCGTCCAAAATAATCAGAAATACCGGCTTGAAAATGTATTTTACGAGGTTGTGTCCGAAACACCTGAAACCCATACAGTTCACAAAACAGAAACCAAAACTATTAAGAACCTGTATTCAAAAGTCTATGATTTTAACAACAAATCCACTTTAAAAAATATCCCTGAAAGCATTGAAATTACAGTCGGAGATAAAAAGCACAAAGCAAAACTTGAAAAAATCGAATACGAACCGACTATTATATCCAACAGAAAAACCAATGTCAGAACTTCCATTAAATCCGTCAAAGACAAAATTCAAAATACCGCTATGTATGAATTTAAAGACACGGTTACCGGTCAAGAAGTTAAAGTCAGCTTGCCAAAAATAAGTGTTTCAGAAATCGATGAGTTCATTGAAAACTCCATTTCATTTCCCGTTATTTTTCATAAAGTCGATACCAAAGAATTTGTGATAAACAACCGAAATGTTCCTATGCTTGAATCCGGTAATACACCTATTTCTTCTGAATTTTTCGGAGATGTAAAAGCGGAATCAGATTATTCCGATTCAGACGGTAACATTACGAAGATTGTATGGAATGGCGGTATATATTCATCAAACGGTGAAATGTGCAGAAACGCCTTAGCAACGCTCAGAACGAAAGAAAAATTATATATAGCAAATTATTCAGACGAAGTGAATTTGCCCGATACAGACGGCTACAATGCAATTCTGACATATATCGCCGATATTGATGAACCGACAGGCACAATCAATTACAAAATTGAAGCTACGGCAAATTATATTCCCGTTGAAGAATACCCTATGTCTCCTGTTTTTATCGGAATCGGTGTTCTTGTTTTTGCAGTCCTTATATCAGTCATCCTGACTGTAATCGTTAAAAACAAAAAATCCAAAGCAGAAAGGAATCAATAAATAATATGAAAATCAGCAAAAAATTCCAAAGCAAACTCATTGCAGCATATCTTTCAGGTATGACAGCATTTGCCACAAGTCTGAATACTAACGCAGCAAGCGACCTTGACGCTGTTACAAAATCAGTAAACTCATCAATAACAGATATTGTTGATGTTATTACTCCTATTGCCTGGGCAGTTGTAATTCTTGTTCTTGTAATTATGGGATGTGTTCTCCTATGGGGCGGTGACAAGGCAAAAGAAAAGGTTAAAAGCCATATTACAGCAATAGTAATCGGTTGTGTTCTGATTGCGGGTGCAACCACTATTGCAAACTGGTGGACAAGTTCGCTTACAAGCAACTTTGGTTCATAAGAATTGCGGTGAATATATGCTTTCTTCGAGAAAAACTTCACTTGAATATTACGACAAACAAAGAAAACACGATGTTGCAAAAGCATTGCTAAGGTCAAAGCGTAATAAACAAGTCTGTAACATTGTAACGATACTGAACCGATATATTGAACCGTTATGTATAGGTCTTTGCGGTACTACGGTTATTGATAATTCAGGTGATGCCGCAGGCAAACTTCTTGCAAACGCAACTTTCCGTTCACTTGAACGCAGTAATGTATTTAATAATGCACTGCGTTCATTAGGATTTTCTATTATACAGCTTTTAAAGTTCTTTGTAGAAGGTGCAAACTCCATTCTTAACAATGTTTATCAGATGTTCACATTCTCTACAAGTGATGATGTAAACAGCTATATAAGCAATCTTACAGGATTTTTATGGATACCCTGTATCATTTCAATTCTGGCACTCGGATTTCGTATGATATTCCATACAGAAGCAGGTCAACCGCACGATTATAATAAATTCATTCAAAATGCTTTAATCGTTATAATACTCATCACCGGACTTCCGGCACTTCTGTCAACAACAGCCTCAATGACAAAAACATTTGTTAATGCCGATTTTAACGGTCGTGGCAGTCAACAGTCAAACGAAATAATTGCCCATTGTCTGACAGATTTTGAATACATATATAACTGGGATAATCAGGCATTTGATTACGGTAGCACAAGAGTTGATAACGCATATATTCAAAGCGGTGACTATTCTTATGTCAATTCAATTGATATAAATGAAACTATGACATATTACAATTCCGCAAATCCTGATTACAATAATAATAAGGATTGCACTAAATGGGACAGTTATGATCCTGTTTGTGCATTATCTACTATTGTTACATTGAAAGATGACGGCACATATCAGTGCGAACATATTGACGAATTGCAATGGTGGGATTTCTTTGGCAGTGGTTATTATTATCGCTATAAGCTCGACTTTATTACTTGTATGATAACGCTTGGTGCTGTTGGAGTCACCATAATATTTTCAGCAGTAAAGGTGTGCAGAATACTATGGGAACTTGCCATTTACAGAGTACTTGCAATGTTCTTCTCGCTTGCAGATATGCATAACGGTGAAAAAATCAAGGAAATTCTGAAAGCTTTTGCCGGGGCATTTATCGTAATCATTGTAAACACCGTCTTACTTAAATTCTATATGATTTTTTCCGCCTGGCTTACAGCAAAAAACATAGACGGGCTTTCAAAATCCGTTATGCTTGTGGCAGTAGCTATTGCCGTTATTGACGGTCCTAATCTTTGTCAAAAACTTATAGGCGTTGACTCAGGTATTCGTTCAGGATTTGCCACAATCGGTGCAATGGCTATGGCAGGACATACAGTTGCCAAAACAGCAAAGGCAGGCACTAAAATCGGAAAAGAAGTCGGCGAATTTGGTAAAGATGTTATCAACAAATCAGCCGCTATAGGCGGATTTGTCGCAGGAGTCGGTTCAAAAACAGCCTCAAAAATGTCATCACCAAGTAAACCAAAAGATCAAAAAAATTACGAAAAAGCAAAAGCACAATCCGATGAACAGCAACTCAACGCAGGCAAACAAGCTGATTCAGAAAAACAAAGCCGAAATAATATAATCAATAACAAAGTTGCTGAACAGGCACAGAAAAAAATGGCGGATGCCAAGTCTAACGGAACTTCCTATACATCCGATAGTATAGGGGCTTATGAAGATGCGGTTGACAGTATGATTCCGACCGCAGCGAATGTCAGTCCGGATGCCATAACCGATATGGCAGAGGACGCATACATTGATACCCACAGTGATCAGCTGATGGCTGAGGCAGTAAATATACAGGATAAGGTTTCGGCTAATGGCAAAGAAATATCAAATCGTGATGCACTTACTCAGGCATTTGCAAATAAGCACAAAGATCCGTCATCAGTAACAACAGACGGAACTTATATGAGTGCAGACCAGCGTACCAGGAATAAAATTGACGGTCTTATGAATACACAAAGACAAAAAGGTAATACCGTTCAAGGAACCAGAATGAAGCATTATGGCAATATCGCTCAGAATGCACAAACATATAACAATCAAAGTGCCTTTAAAAACAGTCCTGAAATCAGCAAATACAAAGCAGCAGCAGCCCACGCTAACGGTCGAAACTACAAACCGGGTGACAACGAAAATCAGCTTGATACTTATCAGGCAAATATGAGTATGGGTATTGCCAACAAGAACGAAATCAAAGGTTATGCACAGGAATACATTTCCGAACAAAAGGAACTATATACATCTACCGGTGGCAAGGAAGGCAGTAATACCATTACAGAAAATCAAGCTATTGCTCATGTTATAGCAAATGAAAATGATTATGGTATGGCTTACGGATTCACACAATCTTCGGCAGCCGATGTTTCAGAGGCAATTCTTGAATCCGACATCTATGAAAAACAACAGCCTGATTCCACTCAGCAAATGCACGACATTTCCGAACAGTGTTACGGAAGAAACCGCAGTATAAACGGCAATTATGGGCTTAATCAAAACCTCGGATACGAAAGACAAAGCCATAACAAGCCTTCTATAATCAATTCGGCAAAAGCGGGATTTGAGTTCGGAAAGAATGGCAGGAAGAAGAAAAAATAAGCAAAAATTCAGGGTGCAAATCCGAATTTTATTTCAGTAATGCACCCTGAATAAATTATTATTTTTCATATTAAGGAAGTGGTTTTCTGATGTACATAATGCTAAAAGAACTTGAAACTCCATTCAAAATCAATAAATTCATTTACGCTCTGGATTTGTTTATACTTGTAGGTTTTGCAGGAATCGGAGCGATACTGCAAGGAATGGTATTCAAAGATTTACAGGCAGTGTTTTTTATCTTCAATTTTCTTGTAGGGGCATTTATGACGGCACCAAGCTTTGCAAATCCACAAAAACGAAACTTTCAGTCAATACTCATTTTGTTACGCAAAGTTCAGAACAAATGCGTTTATCAATCCATAGCATTGGAATATTCAAGAAATGACGCAATGACATTCAGAAAAAATATATAAACCCAAAATGTCGTTTATATTATATGTTTCCCGTAAAGCCTGTATTATCTTGTTGCTATGTATACTTTTCAATCCCTACCATACATATTCCTCCAACATTTCATCTGTCGCTATTTCAATTCTCGGATCATTATTTTCTTTATCAAAAAGTAAATAAAGCGTAAGCGGGTCAACAGCATTTATGTTTTTGTATTTTATCATATAGCCTAATTCCTGCAAAACACAAACAGGTGTTTCACCGTTTGGCGTTTGTTTTAGTTTGCTGATTTGAAGTTCTTTCAGATTTTCTTTTGTAACAGCATAAGTAGGATAATCATTATCCGCAAGCATAGAATATTGTGCTAATGCTGAAAATCCCCCGGCAACAAGATTATTTTCAAGTTCTGTATCAAATGCAAAAGTTCGTATCAATGGATTCCGCAAAAATTTTTTTATAAGATTCCAAAAATTTTTCTTATTTGATGCACCAAAAATATATCTGCTTCTGCCGTATTTTTTCATAACAGGAATACTCAATGCCTCTATTTCATCAAAGCATCTTGTTATTGATGTCTTTGTAACATTTAATGCCTGTGCCGCCTGAGTAACATTTATCCTTTCCCATTCCTCATAAATTGCTGTTATAAGCATTTTTTGCGTCAAAAAAGATATTTCATTACACGGCTGTAAAATACGCTCTTTATTTTTTGCAAGAGAGATTCCGATAAACGGAATGTATATCTGTTTATTTTCAATGATAAACGCAATACCTTCTTCAATCATCTTTGAAAC
>JBJFIB010000030.1:3488-19298 GCA_051894195.1 Acutalibacteraceae bacterium | reverse complement strand
TTCGGGCAAATTCAAAAACACTGTATATACAAACTATGTATCGTTTATTCCGAATATCCAGAAGTATGACAGTGCGGCACAGGGTTCGTTGATATATGACGGTGAAGATATTGCAGGAGTTATAAATAACTCTCCAATAAATGTAAGTTTTGGTTATTCAACTTCTTCTGTAAAGAGTGTACACGAATACGGAAATCTCGACAACTCTGCCCGTTCTGACAGTGACGGAAAAAGATATATTATACTTCCCAACAGTACAACAGAATTTACATATACATTGTCAGTCAAAAACGATACCGACAATGCTATGACAAAACTTGTTTTCATTGATAACCTTCCCGAACTGAACGACCACAGTCTGTTTGACAGTGAATCTTTGCGTGAAAGTCAATTTAAAGTATCGTTTGCCGATAATACAAATGTTACGGTTTCGGTTACAGATACAGACGGCAATACATCTGTTATTGACGAAGAATATTATAAAGTCGGATATGCCGACAAAACCGAGTTTAATGCACAGGATTGGACAGGAATTTCGCAGTGGGGTGCAAAAACTTCATCGTCACGCTCAATTCGTATATTGATTACCGATTCCGACGAGCAAATCATTCCGCCAAAATCTACTGTCAATGTTACATTCAATGCAAAAACCGACGGAGAAGTTACAGCCGGTCAGATTGCATGGAACAGCTTTGGCTATCACTATGCTGTTTCCGGTGTTGAACTTGAAGCAATGCCGCTGTCTGTCGGAGTGAAAATTCCGGAGGTTCCTACGCTCCAAAAATCTTTGATAAGTCTGAAAGGTATTTCACATAAAGCTGAATCCGAGTTGAATTTTTCATTTGTACTTTACAGCGGTTCTGAAATTGACGGTCAGTTTACATCAGATGATGAATTGATAACTGCTCTTGAAAATGACGGCAGAGATTATAAAATAATTACTCTCACCGTAAATGCGGACAGCAGTGAATCCGAAAAATTAAAACTCAATCTCAGCGATTGGAACTGGATAAACGGAAATGAATATACTGTCACAGAGATTTCTCCGAATAATGACTATATGTTTAAAAGCTGGAATGACAGAGCGGTTTCTTCATTTACATTTGTTTATGACAATGATACCGCCACAGCTTTGAAATGCAGTAATGTCTATAAACTGTGGTCTTTTAATATCGAAAAATCAGATAGAGATGATAAAAACATTAAACTTGCTGACGCAGTGTTTGCAATATACAGTCCGTATCCGTCTGATTTAATTTCTGATGATGAATATAGTTCAATTCAATCTGCACCGCAAAAAACTATTACTGTTGATGACAGAGAGTGGTATTTGTCAGATGTTAAGACGACAGACAGTAATGGATTGCTTGAATTTTCAAAGCTTTCACGCAATGAATATTATCTCAAAGAAATAAAATCACCTGACGGTTATCTTGTGGATATGAACGGACGCATAATAACAAACAATTTCGACGGGGAAACAATCAGCGTATCCAACCGGACAATGTTTGAACTCCCCACAACAGGAGGAAATATGTATATATACATTGTCGTCTGCCTGCTGTTGACTGTAATACCGATTGTAGTTTTAAGCGTAAGAAAAATAAAATCCAATCGTATAAGCTAATGATTGTATATTTTTTAAGATGAAAATTGCAATTTCAGGGTATCATAAAATAAGTCCGACAACAGTAATAAAGCTGTTGCCGGACTTATGTTTTTGGTCAATATGTTTTCAAATCAAAGTGTTTTTGCAAGTTCTTTGAGGTATGTTCTGAAACTGTCGCCAAGAATTGGATTTTTGAGTGCAATTTCAACGGTAGCCTGCAATATTCCGAGTTTGTCGCCCATATCATAGCGTTTGCCTGTGAAGTCAACGCCTGTGATACCGATTGTCTGTGCGAGAGTTTTCATAGCGTCTGTAAGCTGAATTTCTCCGCCGGCTCCGGGGGCAGTGTTATCAAGAATATCGAAAATATCCGGAGTGAGAACACATCTTCCGAGTATTGAATAGAGGGAGAGGACTTCTTCTTTTGTTTTTGGCTTTTCAACCATATCGGTGCAGTTGTAGAGGTTGCCGTCGAGTTTTTCAACTTTAAGTGAACTGTATTTTGAAATAGCGTCGGCAGGAACTTCCTTTATACCTACAACAGCTTTTCCGTATTTTTCGTATGCTCTTATAAGCTGTCCGCAAGCGGGGTCTTCACCGATAATTACATCATCACCGTAAAGTACTGCAAACGGTTCATTTCCTACAAAAGATTTTGCACATCTTACAGCGTGTCCAAGACCTTTTGTTTCTTTTTGGCGGATAAATGTAATATTGGCAAGTCTTGAAATAGCAACAACCTGTTCATAAACATCTTTTTTGCCCGATGCAAGAAGTCTTTCTTCAAGTTCGGGACTGCGGTCAAAGTGGTCTTCAATTATTCCTTTTCCTCTGTTTGTTATAATAAGAATGTCTGTAATTCCCGAATTGACTGCCTCTTCAACAATATACTGAATTGCGGGCTTGTCAACGATAGTAAGCATTTCTTTCGGCATTGATTTTGTTGCGGGAAGTACCCTTGTTCCAAGTCCTGCTGCCGGTATAACGGCTTTTGTAACTTTCATAAGTTTTCCTCCTGTTTTTTGGTTTTGGTTTTTATTGATATAATGTCTTAAATAAACATCATTGCAATCATCATAATTACTTCACAAGCGATAAGCGACCATGCTATTGCGGTATTTACACCGCCGTTGTCAGACAGGGCTTTTGTAAGCTCATCACCGCTTTTTTCAGCTTTTATTCTTTTGACTTTTTCGATTGTGTGCTTATAATAACTTCTGTTTCCGAGAAAGCCGCATATAAGCATAAGCACAAACGAAAGAAAACTCAGAATATATGGTGCTAACAGAAGACATATCTCCCACCACGAACATTTTGACTGCATTACAGAAAAATAGTCGATATATGTCGGTGTAACAATTCCTGAACTTTGAAGTGCTTTTGCAAGTGTAATCCATATATCTCTTGTGGCATAGGCGATAAAATCCTGTCCGAGAGTAAGCACGAACATAATCGCTGTAATGATTGTACCTTTAAGATACTGTTTTCTGTACAGATACCAGCCGCCTCCAAAGAGAAAAGCAGCAAAGTTGAAACGGCTTGAACCTATTGTCTTTATGCGTGAGAAAACCTGCATATAATAAGGTGTATTAACCTTAACGCACTTTGCCATTTCAGCACCGGTAACGCCGTCAAAATCCTCTTCCGGTGAAACGCCGCCCATTGGGTCGATAAATACGGTGAACGGATTTCCGTTTTGTCCGTTTGGTGTGCCGTCCTGATTGACATTATGGGCATTGTCCGGCATATCCACAAAAGGATAGAAAGGATTTTGCTGTCTGGTTTGATTATCCGGATTGGTGTTATCGGAATTTTCTGCCGGCTGATGCATAAATCCGCCACAGGCATAACATATTACTGCACCCTTTGGATTTTCTCTGCCGCAGTGCGGACATTTATCAAGCGGAGAATCTTCACTGCTGTCATCATCTTCATCGTGCCATGTTTCACCCTTTTGATGAAGGTCAGTAAAGATACAACGCCCTTTTTCCTTATAACATTCTCTGTGATAAGGAGCACCACATTCAGGACAAACAACTATGTCATCGTCCTCATGAAAATTTTTTGAGCATACAGGACATTTTTTTCCCAAAAAATCCATGTTTCAGCCTCCTTTTATTTTATTGTTTTTCTTATTATACTATATAAATATATATTTAGCAAGAAAATAGAAATATTTTAAAATTTATTCAAATTTGTTTTAATTTTTTTCTTTGTACTTTACAAGAGGGGAATTTTATTTTATAATATAATAGTTATGTTGTGCCTTTGAACCGCACCTTAAAGGCATTTTACTGAAATTGATTTTCCGTGCGGAGAAACGGTGAAAAATTATGATACAGTTTGAAGAATTAAAACTTGAATTAGAGGCTCTTTTGCCTGATATAAAAGACCTTGCCGACGCTCTGGGACTTTCACAGATGAAAATGGAAATAGAACAGCTTGAACAGCGTGCCGCACAGCCGGGATTCTGGGACGATGTTGATAATTCACAAAAAATACTCCAAAAAACAGGTACTCTCAAAAACAAGGTTGCTGAATACGAAAATCTTGTTTCGGCTTATGATGATACTATTGCATTGATTGAACTTGCAAATGAAGAAGAAGATTTGTCATTGCTTGAAGAGGCACAAAGTGAAGTGGAAAAAATCAAGAAAAGTCTTGAAGAACAGCGTTTGCAGACACTCCTTACGGGCGAATATGACTCGAAAAATGCAATTCTTACATTTCACGCAGGTGCAGGCGGAACAGAGGCACAGGACTGGGCAGAAATGCTTTACAGAATGTATTGTCACTGGGCAGACAGACACAATTTCAAGGTTAAGGAAGTGGACTATCTCGAAGGTGAAGAGGCAGGTCTGAAAAGTGCCGTTCTGCTCATTGAGGGACTTAATGCTTACGGCTATCTCAAAAGCGAATCAGGCGTACATCGTCTTGTAAGAGTTTCGCCTTTTGATGCGTCGGGAAGACGACATACTTCTTTTGCGTCACTTGAAGTAATGCCTGAAATTGATAATACCATTCAGGTTGACATAAGACCTGAGGATATTAAAATGGATGTTTACCGTGCAAGCGGTGCCGGCGGTCAGAAAGTCAACAAGACATCATCAGCCGTAAGACTTACGCATATTCCGACAGGTATTGTAGTTTCGTGTCAGGTTGAACGAAGTCAGTATCAGAACAGAGATGTTGCGATGACAATGCTTAAATCAAAGCTCCTTGAAATCAAAGAGCGTGAACATCTCGAAAAAATCGAGGACATCAAGGGTGTTCAAAAGGAAATTGCGTGGGGTGCCCAGATACGCTCCTATGTATTTATGCCTTATACAATGGTAAAGGATCACAGAACAAACTTTGAAACAGGCAACATAAACGCAGTTATGGACGGCGACATTGACGGATTTATCAATGCTTACCTCAAAGCGTCAAGCCTTAACGAACTCAATAATAATATCGAAGAAGAATAATATAAAACAAGATTAAAACGGTACAGTCGAATTTGGCTGTACCGTTTTGTGTTTTTAATGATAATATCAATAGTGTTAATCAAAAACTATATTTCTTTTTTGATTTTTTCGAGTGCGACCTTTTCAAGCCGTGAAACCTGTGCCTGACTTATTCCTATTTCGTCGGCAACCTCCATTTGAGTTTTGCCTTTGAAAAAGCGTAGCGAAAGGATTTTTTTCTCACGGGGTGCAAGAGAGCGTATTGCCTCTTTGAGTGCAATTTCATCAAGCCAGTTTTTGTCGTCGTTTGAATCTCCTAACTGATCCATAACATATATAGTATCCGTTCCATCGGAAAAGACAGGTTCATACAATGACACAGGTTCAACTATCGCTTCCAGTGCAATAATAACATTTTCTTTTGGCATATCAAGTTCTTTTGCGATTTCTTCAATAGTAGGTTCGCGGTTGTTGCGGTTTGTGAGCTGTTCTTTAACCTGCATCGCACGGTAGGCGGTATCACGCATTGAACGGCTTACACGCACAAAATTATAATCACGCAGATACCGCCGCACTTCACCTATTATCATAGGAACACCGTATGTTGAAAAACGGACATCTTTGTCACAATTAAAATTGTCTATTGCCTTTATAAGTCCGATACAGCCTACCTGAAACAAATCGTCGGGATTTTCTCCACGGTTTGAAAAACGCTGTATCACGCTAAGTACAAGACGCAGATTTCCGTTTATCATTTCATCACGGGCTTTTTTTCTTTGTGCGGGAGTGCCTTCGTGCATAATGCGAAGAAGTTCACGCTTTTCATTTTCTGACAAAACTTTCAGCTTTGAGGTATTCACACCGCATATTTCAACTTTATTGTACAGCACATTTTTACCTCCATAATAAATCATCTGATTGTATTATTACCTTTGTGCTGTCAAAAAATACGGTTTAAAAAATATGTTGTGCTTATGCTTATTTATAATTGTATTGATAAAAATATACAAAAATTATTACATCGTTATTGATAAACAGGATATAATGTGTTATATTGTTAAGTAATGGAAATCATTTTTCTGAAATATAGTCATAAATAAAATAAGGAATACTTATCTTTTAGGAAGTGATATTTATATGTCTGATTTTTTATGGAAACATAAAATTCTTCGTGTGTTTATAATTATAGTTTTAATATTGCTGTTTTTTGATGTCAGCAACTACCTGAAAAGAATGTGCCAAATCGGTGGTTATCTGAATGAAAAGTATGGAAATCTTTCATACAGTGTAAAAGGTGTTCAATATACAAACGAATACGGTCCATTAACAGAGTTAATACCGTTTAATAATAAAAAGGACATTTTTTATCTTCACGATAATACTTATGATTTTGATTTTACTGTTAGTATCAATAGGCAAGCATCATGTTTATATGATGATGATAATTATACATATAGCTATTGTGGCAAGCGGGTTGACGATATATGTTTGAACAATATATCAGTACCTGATACCTGTAAAGTTTCATTTTTGAAAAGTGAAATAATAACTACTGATGAATCTTTGCAAGCATTGAAAGAATTGTCTGATGATGAGATTGTAGAAATGCTTGCAGAATTAAAAAATAACGGTCATAGCGGTGTTCATTATAAAGGAGTTGCATTGAATAACAGTTCAATAGAGTTAAATATTGCTATTAACGGAAACGAAAAAGACGCACAAGAAACAGCATATCAGATATATAATTATATGGTTAATGCGTTTAATGAAACTTATATTTCTGAATTAACAATTAACAATCGGACAGTTATTAAAAAACAATGGTTTGGTATGAATACAGACAGTCACATTTATGGACACGACCAGTATTTTCTGAATAAAGAGGAATTTATGGAGTTGATTTCATAATAACTATTTGTAACACCGACTACATAAATGTTTTTGATGATTTAAAAAAATAACCGTGTGTATGACAGGAGAGAAAATTATGATGAATAATATGAGATTAGTAAAAGACTATATGAATAATGATATTCTTCGTCATGCGTTAAACGAGCTGACGGAGCAAACATTTGGCTTTAATTTTGAAAGCTGGGTAACTAATGGATATTTTGAGGGGGATTATATTCCGTATTCATTTGAAGAGAACGGAAAAATAATTTCCAATGTATCGGCAAACCTGATGCATTTTATTCAGAATGGAGAAAAAAGGTATTATATACAGCTTGGCACAGTGATGACTGCATCAGACCGCAGAAAACAAGGACTTGCCAAAAAACTTATGGAATATGTAATCGGAGAATATGAAGGTAAGTGTGATGGAATATATCTTTTTGGTGATCTTAGTGCCTTGGATTTTTACAGAAAGCTGGGCTTTGAGGAGAGAATACAGTATCGTTATATATTAAAAGATGATGTAAGACTTGATATACATAGAAAAAATCTTTTGACAGAACATAGAAATGAATTTGTAAAGCTGAGTTCTTTGGATATAAAGTCGAAAGAATTATACTGTCGGGCAGTAAGAAACAGTGTTGCTAACGGAGCGTTTGAACAGGAAAATAAATATGGTCTTCAAATGTTTTATACATCAAATTTGGAAAATGTATATTACTCAAAAGGTTCAGACTGTTTTGCTGTCATAGAGCAGTATGTTGATACTGTTGAACTTCAAAGTGTAATCAGTCAGAAGCACATTTCGTTAGAAAAAATAATCAGCGAAATCAATATTGATTATAAGGAGTTGAAACTGGGATTTACACCGAACAAAGATGATGCAGATTTATTTGAGGCTGTTGAATTTAACGGCGGAGATAATTATCGACTGTTTTGCAGAGGGAGCAGATTAAAAAGTATCGAGCAGGAAAAATTATATTTTCCGACATTTTCACATGCTTAAAATAAAAAAGAAAAGTTAATATATTATAATGAACTTACCAATAATGAATTAAAGTCCGCTTTTTTGTACTATTAAGGTGTTATGATTATAATACAAAAGATTGATTGCAATATCAATTTTTTTATCAGGCGATGAAAAATCGTTGCCTCAGTAAATAATGAACAGGAGATGTTATTATGGATTTTGATGAAATTATGAAAACAATCACATCCGGCTTGACCGGAAACTCAAAAGAGGATATTATCTACCTCGAAGGTCAAATGGAAAAATATAAAGACCATGAGTTAGCAAAAGAAATAATCAGGGCTTGCGGACGACTGATATATGATTTGCTTTCGGCTGACGATAAGCAGGAAATAGAAAAAATGATCAGTAATGATGCAAAAGGAACAGAAGCTGTGCTTGAAGAAATACGCTTCAATATATTTGAGGGTAATATGGATAAAGCATACAGTCTGAGCAAGGCTTTGGTAGATAAGGTAGAAAATTCTGAAATGTTTCAAAATGATTCCGTATCGGAATATTTCGTATTTAATAATCCGTTTGAAGAAGTGTTGTATTCTTTTTACAACCAATCAGAAAAAGACAGAAGACGAGCAGGTATTCCTTATAGTGACATCTACTTTATATACGGCAATATTTTATTTGAAATGGAACGCATTGATGAAGCAAGAAAATACCTTAAAAAAGCTTTGCGTTGGAATCCTGCAAGCTGTACTATCGCTTTTGAGTACATAGAAACTTTTAAAGTTAAAAATGAAATGGACAAGTTTTTTGAACTCACAAAAGAACAGTTTAAATACGCTTACAGACCAAAAGATGTTGCAAGGTGTTACCGTAATCTCGGATACTACTTTATAGAAAAGAAAGAATATTCCGTTGCGACAGGTTGCTATATGCTCAGTATGATTTATGAAAAAGACAACCAACAGGCACAGTCCGAACTGAATTACATAAAAAGCAAAGCACCTGTAAATTGTGAAGAACCAGACTGGAATATGTTGGAAGAATACAGCAAAAAGTACAATTTCCCGATAGGTCCTTGTGACGATGTTATCGGACTGTCTTATGCGTACAGCAAGAATTCTCTGGAAGAAGGCAATTACGAATGGGCAGTGTATTTTCTTGATATATTCTGTGGCTTGACTCAGGACAAAGAAGCGTGTGAGCTTTTGGAAAAACTGAAAGCAAAGCTGCCGAAAGAGGACGAATAAAGTGTTATGATAGATAACTTTGAATTATAAGATAAAAATAAGCAGATATATTCCGACAATCAAGCCTGAATATATCTGCTTTTATGTTAATCAGTATGTTTTTTGTTTATCAGCAAGTAGCTCCGCCTTTGACTTTTTTGTTGAGAATAGCGGTTTTGTCTATCTTGCTGTTTATCAGCTTGTCCTGAACATAGTCGAATCCAAGACGCTGGATTGTGTCAGAGAAACGCTCGCCTGTCTGTCCTTCGTCACGGAAGAACAGAATAGCACGCTCAACAACATCAAGAACTTCTTCTTCGGAAGTGAATATCTTGTCAAGCGGTCTGCCGTTTGCATATTTCTTGCCCCATCTGCCGCCGATATATACTTTGTAGCCGTCTGTGTATTCCGGAATAGCACCAAACGGACATTTGCCCTTACAGCGTCCGCAATGGTTGCAGTCTGAACCGATTGTGATTTTGCCGTCTTCAAGTTTAGCTGCTTTTATCGGGCAGGAATTTTCAACCTGACATTTTTTGCAGCTACGGCACTTGTCGGTGTTTAAGTGAGGAATTCTCTGTCCGACAATTCCAAGGTCGTTAAGGTCGGGTTTTACGCAGTTGTTAGGACAGCCGCCGACAGCAATCTTGAATTTGTGCGGCAGAATTACATCGTGATAACCGAGATAGAAACGCTCGTGTAATTTTTCGCTTAAACCGAATGTATCAATAAGACCGTACTGACAGGTTGTACCTTTGCACGAAACAACAGGACGAACAAGTGAACCTGTACCGCCTGTAATAAGATTATGTTCGTTAAGGAATGAAATAGTATCGTCAATATCAGCATAATGAACGCCCTGAATTTCAAGTGTAAGGCGTGTTGTCATTGTAATTTCGCCACTGCCGAACTTTTCAGCCGCCTCTGAAATTGCATGCTGGTCTGCTGCCGTTATTTTTCCGTTTTTGGTGATTACACGAACATTGAATATATCGGGATAACGCTTATCTTGCAGACAGCCGAGTGCTTTTACTCTCTTGATTTCAGCGGGTGAGAGTTTGCCAACAGGATTTTCAACCTTTACTGTATTGAAAAATTCGCCACCTTCAAGAACTTTGGTGTTTGTGTAGCCGTAAAATTTGAGTCGGTTTTGGAGGAAATATCCTCTTTTGCCCTTTGTGCATACAAGGAGGAGTTTTTCATCTTTGCCTATGCCGTCAATTTCGCCGTTTACCTTGCCGAGATTAACCCAAGTTGCACCAAAGATTTTAGCCTCAGGCTGAACATCAATAACACGATAGCCTTTTGCTTTTCCTGCAAGATATTCTGCCGGTGTGAATGTTTCAAAAGCACCGCTAATCTTGTTCTGAATAACATAACAAGCCTGAACAAAAGGGTGAATTGCCGTTGAGAAAGGTGGTGCATAAGCCATATCCATAGTATCAAAATCGCTGACTTTAAGTCCTGCTGAAATACCGACAACGGCAATATCAGTCATCTTGTCAACTGCACCGCTGCCGAGTACCTGAATACCGAGAAGTTTCTCCGTGTTTTTGTCGGCAATAAGTTTTGTTACAAATGTTGATGAATCGGGATAATAATGTGCCTTGTCGTCTGATACGCATACAGCGGTTATAACATCATATCCGGCTTTGACTGCCTGTTCTTCCGAAAGTCCGGTTCTGCCGGCACTGAGGTTTTCCGAAAGTTTAACGACACCTGTTCCAAGACAACCGCCGTATGCACTTTGTGTGCCTGTCAGAGTTTTTGCAAGGCATCTTGCGGTAATGTTGGCGGTAGAACCCATAGCAGACCATTGAGGCTGACCTGTTACACGGTTCTTAACGATAGCACAGTCGCCAACTGCATATATATCGTCAAGGTTGGTTTTCTGGTATTCGTCAACAACGATTGCACCACGGTTCATTTCGATACCTGTGTTTTCGAGGAATGATGTTGCAGGACGAATACCAATGCTCAAAATAACAATATCAGCCGCAAGTTCTCCGTTGCCTGTTGATACGGCACTCACACTGTTTTCGCCGCTGAATGAAGTAACGGCGGTATTTGTCATAATTTTTAAGCCTGTCTTGCGGAGTTCTCTTGCGGCATAATTTGCCATTTCGGAATCAAGAATATTAGGAAGAATCTGACTTGTCATATCAATAACCGTTACTGACAGCTTTTGTGCCATAAGGTTTTCAGCCATTTCCATACCTATGAATCCGGCACCGATTACAACAGCTTTTTTGCAGTTGTTTTTTTCGATATAATCACGGATTGCGATAGCATCATCAGGAGTCCGGACAGTAAAAATACCTTGGAGGTCTGAACCATTTAAATTCGGCACAATAGGTTCAGCACCGCTTGCAAGAATGAGTTTGTCGTAAGATACTGTTTTCTCTGACGAATCGGAAACACTGCGGAAAACAACCGTTTTTGCCGTAGCGTCAACGCTTATAGCCTCTTGTCCTGTGTGAACATTTGCACCTGTAAGTACGGCAAATTTAGACGGAGAGTTTACAATAAGTTCATCTCTTGTTTCTATGTCGCCGCCTACATAATAGGGCAGACCACAGCCTGCATAAGAAATATCGTTGCTTTTTGTGTAAATTTCGACCTCAGCCGAGCGGTCTTGACGCTTGATTTTCGCTGCTGCTTTTGTGCCGGCTGCAACACCGCCTATAACAACTACTTTCATAAAAAATTATCCTCACTTTACTTTGTTTTTATGCTGTTGACAAATAATGGTAAATGTGCTAAAATGAAATAAATGGCATATGTCAAAAACTAATTTAATCATAACATAGTTAAATGTACTGTGTCAATAATTTTTGAAAGGAATAATCTATGTCAAGACCAAGAAAATGCAGGAAAGTCTGCTGTCTTCCAAAGGTAGATGAATTTCACCCGAAAGACAAAGAAAGAGAAAGTAATATAATAATACTTACCATTGATGAGTATGAAACAATTCGTCTTATCGACAAAGAAGGTTTATCCCAGAAAGAATGTGCGGATTATATGCAGGTGGCACGAACTACCGTACAACAGATTTATAATTCTGCAAGAGTAAAAATAGCTAACGCACTTGTTGACGGTTCAGGACTTCGCATTGAGGGCGGTGATTATACTCTTTGCGGCGAGGACGAAAGTCAATGCGTTTCGTGCAGTTGTAAAAGGCATTGTAAAGTAATGTGCGAAAAATGCGAGTGACAAAAAACACAAAAAGCAAATATTCTTTCTGAAATTGACTTTGATTTTACAGTAATATGATAGAAGAACTTCAATTTTTTATGGTAATGTAAAAAAGAGCTTTTTGAAATAAGAAAAACTCAAAAAAATCTGAGGAGAAGAATATCAGGAGGAAAAGTATGACAAAATCACTTAAACTAAGAGTTCTTTCTGCCGCTATGGCGGTTACGCTTACCGCAACTACCGCATTGACAGGCGTTGGAACCGTATTTGCATCGGACGACAAACAAAGTGCGGGCTTTGAAAACGGAAGTTCAAAGTTGGACATTACACAAACCGGAAGATATGTATCCGGTATGACAAATGCCGACGGCGGTGTTATGGAAATTGTTACATATAATACCAAAACAGGTTTCGCATATGCCGTAAACGGACAGTCAGGCTGTCTTACCGCTATTCCGATTGATAAAATTGAGAATAATAAGTCCGTTCAGCACCTTGAAGGCAACAACATTGATATAAAATCACTTGTTGAGGCAGAAGGCTACAAATACGGCGATATGACATCGGTTGCCGTATCGCCTGACGGAACTGAACTTGCGGTTGCAATTCAGTCTGAGGATTATTACGCTGACGGAAAGGCGGCTGTGTTTAGTTGTAACGACGACGGAACACTCACACTTCTTTATATTGCCGCAACAGGCGTACAGCCCGATATGATTACATTCACGCCTGACGGTTCAAAAATTATAACGGCAAATGAAGGCGAGCCAAGACTTGGCTACACAGAAGGAACAGTTGACCCAAAGGGCAGTGTAACTGTTATCAATGCCGCAACAGGTGAAAGTTCGTATGTTGATTTCACTGCTTTTGACAGCGAGGACGAAAGAAAGAAACTTACCGACAGCGGAATTGTCCTTAAAAAGAACACAGCACCGTCAGTTGATTTAGAACCTGAATATATAGCGGCAACCAATACAACAGCATATGTATCTTTGCAGGAGGCTAATGCCGTTGCAGTGCTTGATTTAAGCACAAATACATTCAAGGGTATTTATTCAGCAGGGTTTGAGGATTATTCAAAATTTGCCGTTGATATTGATAAAAAGGACGAGGTTTATTCGCCGAAAACATATGATTCACTCAGGGGAATCCGTATGCCTGACGGAATTTCTCTTGTAACCGTTGACGGAACGGATTATCTTCTTACCGCCAATGAGGGTGACAGTCGTGAATGGGGCAAATACCTGAACGAGGACGAACGCAATTTCGGTAAAGGAAAAACATCTCCGACAGGCAAAATTACAGCAGAAAACAGCGGACTTTCGGGCAAGGTTGTTTTCTTTGACACAAGCGACTATGACGGACTTGAAAGCGACAAGGACTACCTTTTCGGCGGCAGAAGTTTTACTATGTTTCGTGTAACGGAAAGCGGTCTTGAAGAAGTGTTTACAAGCGGAAATGATTTTGAAAGCCTGACTTCACAGTATATTCCGTCACATTTCAACTGCTCAAATGATGATATTACAACAGATGACCGTTCAGGTAAAAAAGGACCTGAACCTGAATCCGTAACAACGGGAACTGTCGGCGGCAGAACATATGCATTTATCGCTCTTGAAAGAATCGGCGGCATTATGGCTTATGACATAACCGACCCGACAAATGTAAAATATGTGAATTATATCAATTCCCGTGATTTTTCGGAGGACATAGCAGGCGATGATTCACCTGAGGGATTGTGCTTTATATCATCGGACAAGAGCAAAAACGGAAAGAGTATGCTCCTTGCCGCCTGTGAAGTATCGGGTACGGTAGCCTTGTACGATTTGACATCGGAATGTAACGGTACGGTTATTCTTTATACAAATGATGTTCACGCTGCTATCGACAATTATCCGGCACTTGCGGCTTACCGTCAGCAGATGATAAACAGCGGATATAAAACATATCTTGTTGATGCCGGTGATGCCATTCAGGGCGAGATTGTCGGCAGTATGACAGACGGCGAGTCAATCGTAGAAATTATGAACTCGGTCGGTTTTGACTTTGCCGCAATCGGAAACCATGAGTTTGATTATGGTATGGACAGATTTAAGCAGCTTTCAGGACTTGCTGAAAATGATGTTCAGGCAAAGTATGAGTATCTTTCAGCAAACTTCATTGATTTAAGCACAAACACAACCGTGTTTGAACCCTATAAGGTTGTCGAAACAAACGGCACGAAAATTGCAATTCTCGGAATTTCTACACCTGAAACTTATACAAAATCAACTCCGAAATATTTTCAGGACGAAAACGGAAACTTTATTTACAGTTTCAGCGAGGATAAAGCATCAACACCTGAAAATGAATTTTTCGACACAATTCAGTCTGCAATAGATAAAGCTGATAAAGAGGCTGATATTGTAATTGCACTCGGTCATCTCGGAACGGATTCCGGTTCACAGCCATACTGTTCAACTGATTTAATCGCAAATACAACAGGAATTGATGCGTTTATCGACGGTCATTCACACAGCACTATTCCTGCTGAAACCATAAATAACAAAAACGGCGAACCTGTTGTTCTTACATCAACAGGAACAAAGCTTAAAAGTTTTGGCAAGATGACAATTTCTCCCGAAGGCACAATCGAAACAGAACTTGTTGACCCGAATACTGTAACTGTTGACAATCCCGAATCTGTTAAATATGCCTATGATAAAACCGAAACAATAGTAAATGATTACAGAACTCAGGTTGAAGAATTTGCCAATGTAAAGATTGGTGTTGCCGAAGTACCTATGTACATAACAGATCCTGCAACAGGCAACAGAATGATAAGAAACCGTGAAACTAACCTTGGTGATTTTGTATCCGACGCTTACCGTGCAGCAACAGGAGCGGATATTGCGATTGCAAACGGCGGCGGTATTCGTGCTGATGTTATGCAAGGCGATGTTACAAGAAAAAATCTTATGGATGTCAACACATTCAAAAATCAAATCAGTGTATATGAAGTAACGGGACAACAAATTCTTGACGCACTTGAATGGAGTGCGAGAAAACCGCTTAACGATGATAAAACCGCACTTACCGAAAACGGCGGTTTCCTGCATACATCAGGACTTACATATGAAATCAATCTCACAATAGAGGAAAGTCCGACTGTTGAAGATGAAAAAGGTTCATATCTGGGAACAGATGATACAAAGCGACGCAGAGTTCAGAATGTTATGGTGAACGGAGAGCCGATTGACCCGACAAAGACTTATACTCTTGCAGGCAGTTCATACACAATTCAGAACGGTGGCGACGGATACACAATGTTTGCCGGCTGTAAGGTTGTTGTAGACGGCGTAGGTAATGATCAGGATTTGCTGTGTCAATATCTTGAAGAAAATCTTGAAGGTGTTGTAAGAGCGGAGCAGTACGGTAATCCTTACGGAGAGGGCAGAATAAACATTATACTTTCAGAAGAACCTGAAA
>JBJFIB010000030.1:0-3388 GCA_051894195.1 Acutalibacteraceae bacterium | reverse complement strand
GGTAATCCTTACGGAGAGGGCAGAATAAACATTATACTTTCAGAAGAACCTGAAATAAGCGAGCCTGAAACAAGTGAACCTGAAATAAGTGAACCTGAAACAAGTGAACCTGAAATAAGTGAACCTGAAACAAGTGAACCTGAAACAAGCGAACCTGAAACAAGTGAACCTGAAACAAGCGAACCTGAAACAAGCAAGCCTGAAACAAGTGAACCCGAAACAAGCGAACCTGAAACAAGCAAGCCTGAAACGAGCGAACCTGAAACAAGTGAACCCGAAACGAGCAAGCCTGTAACAGACACAAGTAAACCTGCTGATACATCGACATCATCAGATAACAGCGGTCAGGTTGCAAATACAGGTGATAATACGAATGTTACTTTGTTGTTTGTTGTGCTTATTACAAGCAGTACAGCAATAGTTGTATTTAAAAGAAAAAGTAAAGCGAAAAACTGATATATATTTGCAGTAAAAAATCAGCCCCGTATCAGCCGGATATGATTATGTCCGACTGATACGGGGTTTACTTATGAATAAAAATGTGATACAGTATAAACAATACAAAACAGAAAGGAAGTTGAAATTATGAGTGAAAAAAGCCGCCCGAAAGGTCGTGTTTTCTATGTTGACTACGAAAATGCGGCATTGACGGGTGCAACCGGTTGTGAACGCCTTAATAAAAATGACAAGATAATTATATTTATACCAGGCGGCGAAAAAAGCATAAGCGGAAATTCGGCAAAAGCATTTATCGCTACAAAGGCAAAAATCAGATTTGTAAATGTCAGTGTCGGCAAGACAAACGCACTTGATTTTCAGCTTGTTATGTATGTGGGTTTAAAATATAAGAAAGACAGGGAACACTACATAATATCAAACGACAAAGGCTATGATTATGCTGTGAATATGTGTATTGAACTCGGTTATGAAAATGTTCACAGATATTCAAATATTTCGGACGCTGTTGACGGTGTTGATAATATTGCCAATATTCAGACGGAAAGGCTCAGGGTAATCAACCGCAAAAAATCAGCTTATCAGTCGTTTTGTCATTTGCTGAAAAACAAATGCGGTATCGAACAGAACCAGACAGTATATAATGATATATTCAATGCAGTTGACAGTTCAAAAAATAAGCTTGAATGTTTCCATACTCTGCGTAAAAAATATAAAAGTCCGAAAAACAAGTGTGAATTGTATGATAAAATCAAAGACCACTATGCTGATATTTCAGCCCTTGTACAGAAGAATAAAGAGTTAGCCGCAAGCAGAGTTTGCTATATGCTGAAATATGAATGTAAACTGCCTTATGACGAGGAAATTTATGCAGACATCAACAAGGCACTTGTAGAAACTGACGATAAAAATGAATTTTATCAGTTTCTTTTCAAAAAATACGGTCAGAAAACAAACAAGGTGCCTTTCTACGATAAGATAAAAAATAAATATATTGTCCTGAAAAAAGCCGCCGACGCTCAGAATTAAAATAGTCCGACAGCTTAAAACAACAATAAAAAAGCGGACAGTATGCAAAAACATACTGTCCACAATGTTAATTTTCAAAGAGAAAATTATTCCTGTGCAGGAGCACCAACAGGACATACAGCAGCACAAGAACCACACTCTGTACAAGCGTCAGCGTTGATTTCGTACTTGCCGTCGCCTTCTGAAATAGCACCGCAAGGACATTCTGCGGCACAAGCACCGCAAGAAATACAATCATCAGAGATTTTGTAAGCCATAGTAACAGCCTCCTTTTTATAATCTATCTATATTTTATCACGCAATCAGAAAAAAGCAATATTATTTTTGTAAAATCTTAAATTTCTCATTTATTTTATAAATATATATATAACTAATCCCTATTCGGTATAATTTTGTTAAATTTGACTGCATTTTTTTACATACTTTGATAAAAGAAAAAATAAAACAGGAAAATAAAACTATAAATAACGGTAAATTATTGAAATACTGCGTTCTGTCCGTCTTTACGAAAAATATACTTTGTGGTATAATCTTATCATATTACTGGTTTACGGGAGTGTTTTTATGCTGAAAGACGGTGAAAAGCTCGAACCGCTCGGCAACGGAATTAAGGTGATTGTGTCAGAAGAACACCGTTTCTGGACTGATACCGTGCTGCTTGCGAATTTTTCTATGCCGCACAAAAACGATAAAGCGTGTGACCTTGGCAGCGGTTGTGGAGCAATACCGCTTATATGGAGTCGTGACGGCATACCGAAAAAAGTCACCGCCGTTGAAATTCAGAGTAATGCGTGTTCAATGCTTGAACGAAGTATAGAATATAATTCACTGCAAGATAAAATAGAGGTAATAAATGCGGATTTGTGCAATCTCAAAGGGAAAGTGGAGTTTTCAGGCTATGACCTTGTTGTGTGCAATCCGCCGTATAAAGCGGCAGGAACGGGAATCGTCAATCCCGAAAACGCACACAAAATTGCCCGTCACGAAGAATTATGCACAATGGACGATATTGCACAGACAGCCGCAAAATTATTGAACTTTTCGGGAAAACTGTGTATGTGTCAGCGTCCCGAAAGACTCAGCGATGTCATACTCTCAATGCGTAAATCCGGCATTGAACCAAAGCGTCTGCGTTTTGTTCAGCAGAGGGCAAACAAAGCACCAAAGCTGTTTCTGATTGAGGGACGGCGAGGCGGCAGACCAAACGGTCTTATCGTTGAACCTGTGCTTTTCATAGAAAAAGAGGACGGCAGTTTTTCAGACGAAATGCTTGAAATTTACGGTGCATATAAGGAGGCATATATTTAATGAGCGGAAAGCTTTTTGTAGTCGGTACGCCGATAGGAAATTTATCGGACTTTTCACCACGGGCGATTGAAACATTGTCAAGTGTTGATTTTATTGCGGCGGAGGACACAAGAGTTACAATAAAACTTCTCAATAAATTCAATATAAATACACCTATGGTCAGCTATCACAAATATAATACTCACGACCGTGGGGAAGAAATATGTCAGCGGATTGAAAACGGTGAAAACTGTGCTATTGTAACAGACGCAGGAATGCCGGCAATTTCCGACCCGGGTGAATTACTCGTTAAGCAGTGTGCCGACAGGGGAATACAGGTCTGTGCCGTTCCGGGACCTACTGCTATGGCGTCGGCTCTTGCAATATCGGGTTTGCCGACAGGCAGGTTTACATTTGAGGGTTTTCTCAGTGTGAACAAGCCAAGCAGAAAAGAACATTTGCTCTCTCTTAAAAACGAAAGACGCACAATGGTTTTTTATGAGGCACCGCACAAACTTGCGGCAACGCTTGTTGATTTATATGAATATTTCGGCGACAGGAAAATTTCAATAGTCCGTGAGCTGACGAAAATTCACGAGGAAGTCATAAGAACAAC
>JBJFIB010000029.1:0-19331 GCA_051894195.1 Acutalibacteraceae bacterium | reverse complement strand
CTGCCACTTGTATTCTCATTTTTTCGGTTTTACCCCAACTATTGACATAGAACCAATTGATTTCTGTTTTCAGGTTCGTTGATTGGTCTTAAAAAAGGTGATTGCATACTATCTTCTATTTTTGTTTCCACGCAATCACATGATTTTTTTGCTGCTTCAAAAATTGTTTTTCCTTTTTCTGTGTTAATAATAACCAACGATACTCCTTTGCCATCACTAAAACCTGACGCTGCGTTTTCAACTCCCCAATAATCGCCTATTGTGATATCTCCGGGATGATAAATACTTTTATACGGACAATGGTAGCACGACGGTCTGGAAATGAAATCACCATAGAACATATTTCTGAAAATTTCTGTATCAACAACAGTTTGTTTCCCCTTTTTTTCAAAAGTTAAGGTTTCAATATGTTCTGCCCAACCAAAATCAGTTTTATTACGAAAGTCAGTATTTACACATTTACCATATTTCAGTTCCTGCCATTTGACAAATGATTCCCAAATTTTCCGGCTGGGAACCGCATGACACACGATATCAATACATATCAGATTTTCATTATCTTTTTTCAGAAATGCTCTTAACCCATCAATCTGACAAGATGTTCCGGTAAACAGCACTTGTTTTCCGACATCCAAATCACTTTTTACTTGCTTAAAACAATCTCCCAAATCACTTTGAATATATTTAGAGCCTCTCATCTTATCCCTGTTATCAGGAGTATCTGATCTGATATGCACAGCAGTATATTGATCGCTCATGATACAACCATATACAACTCCACCGTTTTTGAGAATTTCATCAGATATTGCTGTAAAAATCCCGCCGCTTCTGGAATTCATGCGTACTTTCTCGGAATGATGCTTTACTGCATAAACGGAAATTATTTTTCCTTTATCGTGTTCATTTTTCTTAAAGGCACATGTGTTGACGCACTTATTGCAACCAATACATTTTTCTTCCTCTATAACAGGATACAAAAAACCTTCTTCGTCCTCACGCATAGAAATAGCATTCATCGGACAAACAGAGTAACAAGCAGTACATCCACAACAATTTTCATGCTTTACATATAGTTCAGGCAAATGTTTTTTTTCGGTATTTTTACTGCTGATACTATTTGTTGATTCACTTTGAGTATCTGTTTTTTTCATTGATTATTCCTCCGCAAGAATCTATGTGTTATCAATATGACAATTTTCTCATATACTACTGAAATAAACGGAACTATAAATACAGCTGACGGTTTGAACCAAATATATATACGCATACAATTCTATGATATTTATATTTGTTCTACTTTTTCTTTATCTCTTTGAATGTATTGATAATTCTCTTTCGCTTGAACAAAATAGTTATCAGAATTCCTAATATTAAACTGTATCTTATATAAATGAATGAATATGATATTGAAAACAGAATTGTGCTGATAACAACAATCGCAGATAATATGATAATGATTTTTTTATCAAACAACTCAACATGCTCATCTATATTTTCAGCAACCGTTTTTTTCATTACGATATAGTGGGTAATACTTAAAACAATATAACATACAAGAGTTGTGTATCCGGCTGCAATATATCCCCAAAAATAAATACAAACCAGATTAAGCAAAACATTCAATACTGCTGCAACGATTGACGCATACATTATTTCTTTTGTTTTTTCAAAATAAAACTCAACACTGGAAAACAGATTATATAAAAAGGTAAAAAACACGCTTGCAGCAACAGGAGGAATAGTATATATGGCGTCCATATACTTTTCTGATCCGACAATCCATATGATTTCCGGTGCAAAAAGAATGAAAATAAAAGCCATTCCGATTACCATAAGCATGATAAACACAGTATTTTTTCGTAAAGAATCAAAATTTTTATTCTTGATACATTCGTATATCCATGGCGTGAGAGCTTCATTCATTGAAAGCTTGATCAGGTTTATTACCATAGAAGCAGAATACGCAACACTATACAAGGCTGTTGCTGTTGAATCAATCATCTTATCAATCATTATTCTATCCGCTGACGACAAGACTGTTAAAGAGAGTTTATGCGGCAACAGCGGAAGGTGTAATATCAATGCTTTTTTCCAGTATTTCGTTGAAAATACCTTTTTCGCTCTGACTATAAACCAACAAATCAGGATAATGCCAAAGACTATTTGCACAACCGCAATCGAAAGTACCCTTGCAAAAGCCTGATTTTCTTTTGAGGATATGTGTACAAAAACAATTCCCAAAACAACATTTAAAGTAACTTGTCCGATAGTCCATGCAACCAGCTTTTTATAATGATATGTAAACCTTTGTTTTGTTGACCACAAATTTACGGCAGGAATAAATAATACTTCTAAAAACATCAGCATTACCATCATTGTGTTCATTCCCAAGAATTGATTGATAGGTTCATGTGCGATGCAATAAATGATAAACAACACTGATGTAATAATAAAAGATAAATCAAGAAGAGAAACAGCCAATTCTTCCTTATCTTTTTCATTCGTCATTCTGGTCAACTCGTTAATATAGATACAGGTGTGAAATTCCAGTCCGCCAATAATCGTAAGCACACTGATCCACGACAAATACACATTAAACAAACCATATTGTGCCGGATCCATTATTCTGGTAAAAATAGGTACCGTTAAAAATGAAATACCTTTTTGAAGTACGGTAGCAAAAGCAAACCACAGAGCTGCTTTTGCTACCTTTGACATATTATGATATTTATTTATAAATTTTTTTATCATCGCACACTCTTCCTGTTTTTTATAAATACACTAAATTATCAAAACACTGTCATAGATAGTATTTTATCATTTTAAGAATGATGTAATTTCTTTTTGATAAGGTAAAATATTTTTCCTGAGGAAACAGTAAATAAAAGCTTTAAGAAAAAATCATGATCCAATAATTTGCCATCTTTTGATTTTCTGATGTGCTTTGTAACTTTGCCACTTGTCATAAGTGGATTTTTTATCATTTCATCCCATTTATTTATTTCTTTATGTACTAAAAATTGTTCGGCAAATGCCCTTGCCTGCATGCCGATTTGCTTACTGTTTTCACTGTTTTGCAGCATTTCAATTATTCTGTCAGCTATTTTCTGATCTTTTTTTTCGAGATAACCGCTATATCCGTTTTTTATTGTGGTAAGTAATCCGTCCGATCTCATACGGGAAACAACCGGTATACCGTGGGCTTCCATTTCTACTGCGGACATACAGAATGTTTCATCTCTCAAATAATAGGACGGATTAACAATTCCTACCCTTGCGGTTTTAATGAGCAGGTCAATCTCTCCCCAGCCCTTTGCTCCCATAAAATGAACATTTTCCGAGTGTTTAAGCTTTTTCAGCTTTCTTCTGATGATTCTTTCATAATATATATCTGCAACACCAATATCTCCTAATTTTTTGTTCTGATTCCAGATATTTGACCCACCAAAAATATAGAGATTTGATTCAGGCAAGACTTTTTCAACATGCTTCCAGACAGAAAGTAAATTATGAACACCTTTTTGCGGCATAATACTTGCAATATAAACAGCTGATGGGGTTGAATAGTCTGTCAATGTCGCCTTTTCATAGAACTTTTCAGGAATGATGTTGTTGATATAAGTACATTTATTCTGACATGGAGTATCAGCCATATTCAGATATTGTTTTTCGCTTACACAGATAACTCTTTCTATACTATTTATCTGACTGGCAAGCAACTGTCGTTTCCATGTTAATGTATTATGTGCCCAGATGAAAATTCTGACATTTGTATCAAATATACTTTTATCAACAGCATCAATGGCGTTTGCATTGATTGTCAGCACTTCTATTTTATGAGCCTCACAATATTTTATAGCCTCTTTTTCGCTGTTTGCTGTTTCAAACGGCACTTCGCTATCATTCAGACAAAAATCTTCATTTGTCAGCAGAAGAGCATGGTGATTCCCATATTCACGATTCAAATGTTTTACTGTTAATAAAAACAAATACTGCGTTCCGCCAAGACCGGGATTTCCCTCATCTAAATCTGCATTTCTCATATCACTTCTGACATTATTCATTGGCAAATAGAATGCGATATTATAATTATTCATCAGCTAACCCCTTATAAATCTCACTAAAAAAGTCCGTAGCAAGAATCGTTTGTTTTTTTAATACATCATCTACATCAGACATTTTTATTTCTTCTTCAAGCATAGTATCATTGAATTGACTTATTGTTCTATGCTCCATATTGAATAGTTTCAGCAAAGATTTTAATCTGCTCGTAGAAGGATTTACTTTTTCGGAAACTTCCGAAAAAAACTTTTTACCAAAAAGAACAGAAAAAACCGTTCCATGAAATGAATTAGTAATAACATATTCCGCATTGTGAATATATCCAAGCCATTCCTGTGGTCCGACACTCAACTTTAATTTACCGATACTTCCGGATTTTAAATCGTTTGGTATATATATGATTGGCAGTCCGGTTTTTTTGGAAAGAGCTTTTGCAAACACTAATAAATTATCTGCTTTTGTTATTTTATAAACTAAAATATACTTTCTTTTCATCTTCGGGAAAACACACAAATCTTCCCAATTCTTTTTACTGACTAATAATGTAGGATCCGGCATTAAAGATACCTGTCTGTCACATAATTTTCTGATAATTTCGGCTCCTGCCTCTTCTCTTACTGAACAGTAATCAATATTGCTTATCTTATCCTTATAAAACTCTTTTCTGTCGTCAGGAAGTTCTGATATACCGAAACTCGCAGCATAACTGCATTTTATCTTATTATCTGCAAAGTCAAGAAAATATGTTCCATCATTTCCGACAATCAAATAATTCCATACCTGATCACTTCCGGTAATGAATACATCTGCAAGATTTGAAGCATTATCAATCGTATTTCTGTCGTATGGAGAAGTGAGAGGCAAATATTCTTTACGGAACAATTCTGTTTTACGATTTTTGCCACTGTACAACATTGACTGCATTAACCTGAAAACTGCGTTTTTAGGATTTTTAAAGAAAGCTGAAAACTCAGGGCTTTGATATGATTTATCAATATCATAATTATGATAATCTAATATACTTGTTTCGCAGAATTTATCATTTAAAAATTTCTGTAAAGCATACGCCTGCAAAACAGCACCATAATTATTTGCTGACTGAAATGTAATAATACAAGATTTCATTTTTTCCCCGTCCTGTTGATGAACAAATTATTTTTATACATTATCTCGCAGTTTTTTACGAGTCCTAACGAGAAAATGTAGATATAAAAAATATAATTATCGTACAGTGGATTTCCGGTAAATCCATAAACCATAAAGAAAATCTGGATAAATAAAGCAAACAACAAATTTGGCAAGTAATCATAATCATGATTCTGGCTCTGCATATAAATCATTCGCAATGTATAATATATACTTCCTGAAACACATAAAATAATCAGTAAAAATCCAAAAATGCCATTTTCCATAAAAACTGTAAGATATATATTATGTCCGCCAATGCCTAAAACATCAACAGCAGAAGCTGTACCTGTTCCCAATATCGGATTTTCTGAAATTTCCTTATAGATATTATCATAAATATCCAGTCTGTTGGTATAAAAATTATCATTATTATTAAAGCGTTCCAACATAACCTGAGCAGCATCTATATTCGAGATAATAAGCAAACCAAGAGTTACCAGAATAACAGTGGCAAGTACAATTTTTAAAACAGATTTATGTTTTGCTTTTTTGTAAACTATATAAGTCATAATTCCGGCAAATGCAGCGGCTACAAGATGACCTCTTTTTGCAGTCATAAGTAAACTAAGACTGCCTATAACAATAAAAAGAACACCTCTTATTTTTTCAAATTTTGATATAAAATCGTTTTGCTGTTTATATAGAAAATACAACCCACAACCTATCAATATACTTGAAAAAAAGGCTGCGGCTGCACGGTCAGGGAAAATTCCACTATACATTCCCAATCTTGTTGACCAATAATTCATTTCAGCAATCTGAGCATATGTATATGGTAAATAAGAAACAATTGTATGTATCAAATTTGGCACTATCGGCTGTATAATTACTAAAACAGAAAAAACAGAGCAAACAAAAGCAAGAAATAATACTATTTTTTCTGTATCCAATTTTCTGGTACAAATAATCATACTAAACAAAAGGGATAAAAAAAAGGAAAGTACAAACCCAAAACCTTTTTGAAAAGATGTAGAATAGATACATCCTATAAACCAGACAATACCAAAACAAATAAATAAAATATCAATATTTTTTATCGAAATATGTATTTTGTTATTATAACTGATAATAGCACAGGCAAGTGCCATAATGGGCAATACCTTGGTCAATGAAGACGGAAAAAAGTACTTACATACAGCATTTAATAAGAATAAAAATATCGCTAATTTGAATAAAACACTTGCAGCACTTCTTTTTTTTAATACATTTGTCATTTTCTGCCCCCTGACCAAAAAGAATTATTCATGTATTATTTATTAGTCAACAATCAAACGATGCATAATGTTTATCCAAGAAAACTGCTCTTTTGCGATTGATGAAAGCTGAGTTAAATCAGACTTATCCAAATTACGATAAAAATCAAAAATTTGCTTTATATCAACAGCTTTATCATTATCTGTAACAGTTAAGGTAAAACGATTATCATTCAATGGCGACTTTCCACTTGTAATTACCGGCACTCCCCTGCAATAATACTCGATAATTTTCAGTGTAGTATCAATATCGGCATTTCTTCTGTGTAATGCCAGGCACCCCAAACCCACATGAAAATTTTCATAAAGCACATTCAGCTCTTCTGTTGTCTTAACACCATGAAATTTTACATGTTTTAAGCCCATATCATCGGCAGATTTTTTCAGTTCATCTATTGTAAAACTATTTCCAATCACATGAAATTCAACTATCGTATCATCAATTTGTTCATTGCATTGTTGCAGTCCCTTTAATACTCTGTCGTACCCATGATATGGATACAATGTTCCAACAGCAACCATACGAAAAACTTTTTCGTTTTCACTATCATTTGCATTATAATCTTTACTTACTATTTCATCAGTTTTAACTCCATTGGTAATTTCAACCATTTTACTGTATGATTTTGTTTTTGAATTGCTCCTGATAACCACTAATTTATCAATATATTTATATATAACAGGCCAAAAGAAAACATCAATTAAAATTTTAGCTATTGCACGGTGTTTTCTTTTTGATGCCTTAAATTGTTCACCAAAATAAGGGTATGTGGGTATTTCGTAATAAATTTTAATTCCTTTCCTTTGGGCAGCTTTAAGGACTTTTATCAGTTTAAAATTCGGAATCATATGTCTGATATATACAAGTCCTATATCAGAATTATGTATTTCTTTCAGAACATAATCCAAAAAATCATCATTACTCTCTGTAACATTATGAGTTTCACCGTCTTTAACCTTTGCCTTTTTCCCTTTTCTCGTAACAAGATCGCACTTGCCCACTACTTTGCCGATGGCTTCGGCTTGTGCATTAACTTTTTTATATATACCTTCTGTTTCAGATAGCTCTAAGCTCGCTACAAACAAAGCTTTCATTTTCACTTTTCCTTTATTGTTTTTATTTTCTTTTTTATTTTCAATAAACATTTTAATCTGTATATCCTTCTTTTAATCTTCACACTTAAAGGATAGCCTTTTCCATTACCGGCATCCGAAACATTGTTTCCGTGCCGTTTATAGATAATAAGTGGTTTATCTATCAGTTTTACATTAAAATATAATTCTGCAACTGACGCTAACCACAAATCATGTTCAATATAGTAAGCATTTTCAGGGAAAGGAAGTGCTGCTTCCAATACATTTCGGCGAAAAGCCATACAACATCCTAAATATCTTGTCCTGATCATCAATCGCAAAAATCCCTTTTTTATATTAAATGTCTTAAATCTGGATTGATCCAAAACATTTCCGTTTTCATCCTGAGTTATACAATCTGAAACAACAAAATCTGCTTCCTTTAATGCTGCTATTGTCATCTGTACCTTATCAGGAAGCCATTCATCATCCTGATCGGACAAAAAAATATAATCCCCTTTTGCATATTTAAGAGCATTTTCAAAATTTCGGGTATATCCGTGATCCGTTTCATGATGAAAAATCTTAATGCGTTTATCGGATAACTGCCTGACGATTTCCAATGTTCTGTCCGTCGAAGAATCATCGGAAATAATCACTTCATCATCATCTGATAATTGTGATAAAATTGATTTTAGTTGTAATTCTATAAACTTTTCACCATTATAAGTTGCCATACACACCGAAATCATTTGTTTTCCTCACTTTTCACTGTTTCCCATTGTTTTGACCGGGAATTGAATTGTTTTATAATTTTTGCAGGAGCACCAACGATAACACAATTATCAGGAAAAACACCTTTTACAACAGAATTAGAGCCTACAATACAATGTTTTCCTAAAACCGTTCCTGCCTGTATGGCTGAACCATAACCGATAAAACAGCCATCACCAATAACGGTTTTTTTGACACTATGTCCTTGATCCATTACGCTTTTTTCAATATCCTGATAATTATGATTGACATTTGTAATAAACACATTTGGTGCTATTGTAACATCGTTTCCAATCGTCAACTCACTGTCCATAGATATGATATGTACATTTTGCTCTATGACAGTATTTGAACCTATTACGATGGAACCACTTTTTAGTGCTTCCATTCGCAATCCCGGAAATATCCTTGTGCGATTACCAACACTAATTTTTCTTTTTCCTTCTATATACAGTGGTTTTCCAATATACGACATATTTCCAAAATGCTTAAAAAACAGTTTGGATATTATGCCTCTGATAGTCCATAGATATTTAACAGGATGCATAGCAATTCTCCCATGAATTATTGATTTGCAGAATTTTCAAGAATAGTGCTGATTTTTTGATTATCTCCCCAAACAGCCTTGGAATCATACGGTCTGTCAGGAAAAGCTCCGTATTTCAATCTGATCTGATAATCATTCTCTTTGATAAATCTTTCCACACGGTCAGCAAGCTTTTCCGGTCTGCCGGAACAGATATTGATGATTCCGTTTATCTGATTCTGTTCTACCGTTGCGGCAACTTGTTTGCAGAAATCATCGTAATCAATAAAATCATACTGATTTTGTCCTAATGTAAATGGGAACTCTTTTTTTCCCTCTTTTTCTGCCTCAGTAATTTTAGAAAATATCGAACTGCCATATTCTGAATTGCCAACGATATAATAGCCACGAAGCCACTGATATGGTAATTTGTACTTTTTTGCAACCATTTTTGTCAGTTCACGCAGAGCATTCTTGCTGATGCCATAAGGCGTAATAGGGTGACAAGGAGTATTCTCGTTAATACTTCCCTCAAAAAAGCCTATTTCATGCATACTGCCCATAACAGCGATTTTTTTAATTCCGGACTCAGCCATACTGCAAATAAAGGAGTAATGCTTATATAAATCCTGAATATGTGCCTCGGAATAATGCACAAAACCATCACGCCATGCAAGATGTAATAATACATCAGGATTGTGAAAATACTCATACGGATTTTCTATTGCAAACAAGTCGCACTTTACAGCTGTTGCCCTGCTGTCGATATGTTCCGTGGAGAAATCAGCAGCAATTACTTCCTGTCCATCATCAAGCAGTTGTTTTACAATTCCCTGACCTAAGTAACCGTTTGCACCTGTCACTAATATTTTCATAGCTTTTCCTCCGTCAATCACCAAGCATAGTTTTCAGCCAATTTCTTAATGAATATTTTTGATAAATTTTTTCCGGAATATCCTGATAAGAATTCTTAAAGAAAGGTGCATCCGGATTGATATTTCCGTCAAAAACCAAAACATTATTCTCATTATAAAAGTCATAATTTTTTATATCGGAATTAGTTGTAATCAGTTTTCTTTTTGCTCCCAGACACTCCATTGTTCTGATTGTCAATCCGGTCTGTCTTGCCTGCGGTGCATCAAGAATACAGCGTGATTTTTCAAAAACATCCATCACAGCCTCTGCCGGCATTTTTTTTGTTTCAAATTCCTTATATTTAGCTTTTTTATATTCCTTATCCTTAACTTTATGATAAAGATATTTCAGTTTCGACGGCATATAATGATAAATAAACTGATTAGGCAACACATCTTTCAATGCCACAGACATTTCATTGATGTACTTATATTTCTGCGGATGTGCCGTTCCCACATAGGAACAGTCATATACATATTCTCCCTGTTTTCTTTTTCCTAATTCCTCATAGATATCTGTATAAAACAATGGAAGAAATCTCAAATTCTCATTTTGCTCCGTATCATTTTTATCAAATGAAAAACACTCATCAAAATAGGGGTGCATTTTTGCAATATCAGGAAAGTTTTTCTCTGAATCCCACTGATATAAAATAAAGCGTGCATTACGCTGAGAATCCCTTAATTCCTTTATCATACTTTCACTGAATGAAAGCGATTGACCGGATATCAACAAGACAACATCGTAGTTCGTATTACATATAGTCTTCATAATCTGATGAAAGTATTTCCTGATATATCCGTTAAGATAGTTTTTGTTGACCTTGATAATTGCTTTTACCCAACTGCTTGTGCTTGGACGATCATCAAAAAAATCAACATGATAACCCATTTTTTTCAATTCCTGTTGTATTTGCTGTGGATAATCAAAAAAATTTGGCATTATTAACAATAAATTCATCATATTCTCCAATCAACATTCCGAATATAATTTATCAAACCTTTGTGATATCATTTATTCCAACCCACTTCTGATCCTTTTCACTCAGATTCAGAGGCGTACCGTCTGCGAGAGTATATCCATCAGCACTTGCTGTACCGTTATACTCACCTTTAACACCAAGACTTGCCCAGTCAATACCAATCTCCGGATCATTCCATGCAAGTCCGCCTTCATCATCAGCATGATAGAAATCATCACACTTGTAGCAGAATTCAGCAATATCACTCAGCACCAAAAAACCGTGTGCAAAACCTCTGGGTAAAAGAAACTGTTTATGATTTTCTTCGGAAAGTTCAACACCAAACCATTTACCATATGTTTTGCTGTTTCTTCTTAAATCCACTCCAACATCAAATACTGTACCTTTAATTACTCTTACAAGCTTTGTCTGAGGGAACTGTTTCTGAAAATGTAAGCCTCTCAGCACTCCCTTTGTTGACATAGATTGATTATCCTGTACAAAAGTAATATTGATTCCAGCCTCTTTCATGTCCTGTTCATTATATGTTTCCATAAAATAGCCACGGTTATCACCATGAACAGTAGGGGTAATTACACAAAGACCTTCTATGCCGCCTACATTTTTCTCTACTATAATCTGTCCCATCAATATTCGATCTCCTTTAAATATTTTGCAAGTGCGTCCTGCCAGTCCGGAAGAGGTGTGAAACCATTTTCCGAAAGCTTTGATTTATCTAAACGGCTGTTATTTGGACGCTTTGCCTTTGATAATCCGTATTCTTCGGTTGTAACAGGTACAACATTCGTTGTATAACCAGCCTGTTTGTATATTTCTTTTGTAAAGTCGTACCAACTGATATAACCGCCTTCGTTGGTAGCGTGATAGTAACCGTATTTTTCGCTTTCGCACATATCCGCAAGCAGCTTTGCAAGGTCGTATGTATAAGTAGGTGTGCCTATCTGATCGTTTACAACACGAACCGTATCGAATTTTTTACCGATTCTCAGCATCGTTTTAATGAAATTGTTACCGTTTTTTCCGAATACCCACGCTGTGCGAACGATAAAGTATTTTTCAAGTAATTCACTGACTGCTAATTCGCCTTTCAGCTTGCTGTCACCATAAACACTCAATGGAGCATAGTCCTTGCAGTCTGGCTGCCATGGTTCTGTACCTTCACCATTGAACACATAATCCGTGCTGATATAGATCATCTTGCAGTCAAGTGCTTTGCAGACTTCTGCGATATTCCTTGTTCCGTCTGCATTTATCGCATAAACCTTTGCCCTGTTTTCTTCATCTTCCGCAGCATCAACTGCTGTCCACGCAGCACAATGTACAACTACATCAGGGTTTATTTTTGTCAGTGTTGCTTTCACAGCTTTGCTGTCTGTAATGTCAAGTTGTTCATAAGAGGCATTGACAACTGCTGTGCCATCATCAATGCCATTGTATTTTTCTGTAATATCGCTGCCAACTGCTTGATATCCCCGTGCAATCAATTCATTGATAACATCATATCCGAGCTGTCCGCAGGCTCCCGTTACAAATACCTTCATATATAAACTCCCTTATCGGTTAGCGTACATTTTTTCGTAATAGTTCTGATATTCTCCGGAGATAATTTCTTCCCACCACTCACGGTTTTCAAGATACCATTTAATAGTCTTTTTGATACCATCTTCAAACTTTGTTTCCGGCAGCCAGCCAAGCTCATTGTGTATCTTTGTCGGGTCAATGGCATAACGCATATCGTGACCTTTACGGTCTGTAACATAAGTGATAAGACTTTCGGGTTTGCCAAGCTCCTTACAAATCAACTTTACAATGTCGATATTCTTCATCTCATTATGTCCTCCGACATTGTAAACCTCTCCGACTCTGCCCTTATGAATTATCAAATCAATCGCACGGCAGTGATCCTCTACATAGAGCCAGTCACGAACATTTATACCCTTGCCGTAAACAGGCAGCGGCTTGTCTGCGAGTGCATTTGCAATCATCAGCGGAATCAGCTTTTCCGGAAAATGATAAGGACCGTAATTGTTAGAACATCTTGAAATGGTCACCGGCAGACCGTAGGTTCTGTGATATGCAAGAACAAGTAAATCTGCACCTGCTTTGGAACTGCTGTATGGACTGCTGGTATGTATCGGAGTTTCTTCTGTAAAGAACAGGTCAGGTCTGTCAAGCGGCAAATCACCATAAACCTCATCAGTAGATACCTGATGATAGCGTGTAATGCCGTATTTTCTGCAAGCATCCATCAGCACTTCTGTACCTATGATATTGGTCTGCAAGAAAATTTCTGGATTTTCTATAGAACGGTCAACATGGCTTTCCGCCGCAAAGTTGACAACGATATCCGGCTTTTCTTCCTCAAACAATTTCTCTACTGCCGATCTGTCACAGATGTCAGCCTTTACAAATCTGAAATTCGGATTATCCATAACAGATTTCAGCGTTGAAAGGTTGCCTGCATAGGTAAGCTTATCAAGACAGATAATTCTGTAATCCTGATGTTCTTTCAGCATATGAAATACAAAGTTTGAGCCAATAAATCCTGCTCCGCCTGTAACGATAATGGTCATATTCAAAACCTCACAAAACTATATTAGTGCAGTACATCAAGATACTTTCCGTCAAGAACATCTTTCAGATACTGTCCGTATTGGTTCTTTTTTAGTTCCTCATAAACGGCAAGTACATCATCTTTCGTAATCCAGCCGTTGAGATACGCTATTTCTTCCAAACAAGCGATTTTCCTGTGTTGGTGACTTTCAACAGTTTTAACAAAATTAGTTGCTTCTACAAGACTTTCGTGTGTTCCGGTATCAAGCCATGTAAAGCCTTGTCCCAGTAATTCGACATTAAGAGCATCTTTTTCAAGATATATCTTGTTCAAATCGGTGATTTCAAGCTCACCACGAGGTGAAGGCTTTAAACTTCGGGCATATTCAACAACTTTATTATCATAAAAATACAAACCTGTCACACAGTAATTGCTTTTCGGCTGTTGCGGCTTTTCTTCAATAGAAACTGCTTTTCCATTACTGTCAAATTCAACAATACCAAAACGCTCCGGATCATCTACATAATAACCGAATACGGTTGCACCCTTGCCGATTTCTGCGTTTTCAACTGCCTTTTTCAGACGCTTTTTGAGTCCATGTCCGGCAAAGATGTTATCACCGAGAATCATTGCAACAGTATCATTTCCAATAAAATCTGCACCAATTATAAATGCCTGTGCAAGTCCGTCAGGAGAAGGCTGAACAGCATATGTAAGGTTTACACCAAACTGATGACCGTCACCAAGCAAATCCCGAAATCGTGGTGTATCCTGTGGTGTGGAAATAATCAGAATATCCCTTATACCCGCATTCATAAGCACTGACATAGGATAATAAATCATAGGCTTATCATAAACAGGAAGTAATTGTTTTGATGTAACCTTTGTCAATGGATACAGACGAGTGCCGGAACCGCCTGCCAGAATAATACCTTTCATAACTCTACTCCTTTTACTATGCTCTCAATCCCTGCCAAACAAATCTCTCGTATATACTTTCTCTTTCACATCATCCAAGCACTTATCATACCTGTTTGCTATAATGGCATTACTCATTTTCTTGAACTTTTCCAAATCGTTCACTACAACACTGCCAAAAAATGTATTTCCGTCTTCAAGCGTTGGTTCATAAATCACAACTGTTGCACCTTTTGCTTTAATGCGTTTCATAACTCCCTGAATACTGCTCTGACGGAAATTATCTGAATTGCTTTTCATAGTTAAACGATAAACACCAATCGTAGCAGGTTTTTCACTGCTCTTACTGTACTGGTTATTTTCCTCATATCCGTAATAGCCGGTCATTTTCAAAACACGGTCAGCAATAAAGTCCTTTCTCGTTCTGTTGCTTTCTACAATAGCTTCAATGAGGTTTTCCGGAACATCTGCATAGTTTGCTAACAACTGCTTAGTATCTTTCGGCAAGCAATAACCGCCATAGCCAAAGCTCGGATTATTGTAGTGAGTGCCGATACGAGGGTCGAGGCACACTCCGTCAATAATCTGTTTTGTATTCAACCCTTTGCTTTCTGCATAGGTATCCAATTCATTAAAATATGCAACTCGTAAAGCAAGATATGTATTAGCAAACAGTTTTACTGCTTCTGCCTCAGTGAAACCCATAAACAGCGTGTCAATATTTTCTTTAATTGCACCCTCTTGCAGAAGTTCAGCAAAAGTATGTGCTGCATCTACTAAGCGTTTATCGTTTAAATCAGTACCGACAATAATTCTTGACGGATATAAGTTATCATACAAAGCCTTGCTTTCACGAAGAAATTCCGGACTGAAAATAATATTCTTACTGCCGGTTTTTTCACGGATACTTTCGGTATAGCCAACCGGAATTGTAGATTTAATTACCATAATAGCGTTGGGGTTATACTCCATAACCAGCTTGATTACAGCCTCAACCGCAGAAGTATCAAACTTTTGAGTGTTTGAGTCATAGTTGGTCGGTGTGGCAATAATCACGATGTCTGCGTCAGAATAGGCTTCTTTTGCATCAAGCGTTGCTGTAAGATCAAGCTCTTTTTCTGACAGATATTTTTCTATATATTCGTCCTGAATCGGTGATTTTCTCTGATTTATCATTTCAACCTTTTCAGGAATGACATCAACTGCATAAACCTTATTATTTTGTGACAAGAGAGTTGCAATAGAAAGCCCTACATAGCCTGTTCCCGCCACTGCAATTGTGTATTTCTTTTCCATATTTCCGATTTCTCCTTATATAAACCATCTCAGTTTGTCACAAAAAAATCATTCCAAGACTTACAAACCATCAAAACACAACAGGAGTACAAAATCACTATAAAATCAACAGCCCTCACGCCTGAAAACTGCAATAGCGGTTTTAAAAATCAATTTCAAATCAAGCAATAGACTTCTGTCCTGTATGTATTTTCTGTCAAGTGCCATCCATTCTTCAAATGAAACTGAATTTCTGCTTTTCTGCACCTGCCAGTAACATGTAAGTCCCGGAATGACTTTTAAGCGTAGTTTATGTACTTCTGTATATTCTGCAACTTCATTAGGAAGTGCAGGACGAGGACCTACAAAAGACATATCGCCTTTTAAAATATTTATAAGCTGAGGAAGTTCATCAATATTTGTTGCACGAAGAAATTTTCCTGTTTTTGTTATTCTCGGGTCATTTTTTATCTTAAAAACAGGTCCGTCCATTTCATTTTGTTCCTGTAAGGATTTAAGTTTATCCTCAGCGTCAATGCACATTGTCCTGAATTTGTAAAGCTTAAATTCCTTACCGTCTTTGCCGCATCTTGTCTGAACAAAAATAGGATGTCCTTTTTTGTCATCACACAATATCGCAACAATTACAACAACAAATACCGGACTGAGCAAAATGATAGCCAATGAAGATGCAATTATATCAAATAATCTTTTAAAAAAACTGTAAACCGGCTTTCTGACGAATTTAAAATCATCAGCACTGATGTTTTCCGAACCGCTTTTGCCGTTCAGAACTGTATAGTCTTCACTATCCATACTCCATTTCACTCCTCCCACAATGTTAATAACAAATCCGATTCTGTTCAGAACCACATACCGAGTATTTTTTTCGGCTTTTTTATAACAGGCATATCAACATAATGACCGGAAAATATATCCTTACTGTTTTTTATAAGCCAGTCTGTATATTGTTTTCCAAGTTTTTTTTCGATATATGAAAACGCCTTTTTCATATTTGGCGGACGATGTTTGATTGAGTGACAGTCGCTGCAAACAATATGTGCCATTTCCCACTTTATGTACTTTAACGCCATTGATGAAGAATTGCCGTTTCCGAGTATTGCCCCTGCATTTACCTGTGCAAGACAACCCTCCATAACCAAATCATAAAGCTTAGTCGGGTTAGCAGTAAAGTATTGATAGCGTTCAACATGTGCAAGAATCGGAACATATCCCTTATTGATAATATCTCTTAATGTATGTGTCAGACCGCACGGTCTTTCATTTACTGGAAGCTCTATCAATATGTAATCCGTTCCCTCAAAACACAACGGCTGAATATCAATATCTTTAAGTTTAACAGAAAAATAAACCTCAGCACCGGTTTTAACCGATATATTGTACTGGGCAAAATCATCAGACGATGTAAGAATATCCATACTGTTGCTTCTTGCCTGACAAAATTCCTCAACAGAATTTCTTTCGGGATTAAAGTGAGGCGTAAAAACTATTGAATCTACACTCTGTCTTTTTTCGGCAGCAATCAATCTCAGCGAATCGTCTGTTGTTTTTGCACCGTCATCAATTCCGGGCAATATATGACAATGTAAATCAATCATTTTCAGTCATCACTCTTATTGTAATAATAGTAGTTATAATTTGAATATGCCCCGACTGACTTCTGGCTGTATTCGCTGAGTATTGCACCAAAAATCTTAACACCTGCATTTTCAAGATTTGTTTTAGTCTTTAAGACAAGATTTCTTTCGGTAGAATTATGTTTTACAACCAGAACAGCACCGTCCATATATTTACCGAGTACAGTAGCATCTGTTACAACCAAAGCAGGAGGAGTATCATAGATAACATAATCGTATTCCTCATCGAGCTTTTCAACAACCGCTTTCATCTTTTCACTTGCAAGCAATTCGGAAGGATTAGGAGGTGAAATACCTGCAAGAAGAATACTCATTGAAGTTCCGCTAACTTTTCTGATTGCCTTCGGAATATCAATTTCACCTTTGAGTATATTTGTCAGTCCCTGTGTATTGCGTTTTGAGTCAATGAATCTGTGAAGACTCGGTCGTCTTAAATCGCACTCAACAAGACAAACCTTTTTATCGTAACCTGAAAGCGTCATAGCGAGGTTCACGGAACAGTTTGTTTTACCCTCATCTGCGAGAGTTGAAGTTACCATAATATGTTTGCATTGTTGTGCGACTGAAATAAACTCTATGTTTGTACAAAGCATCTTATATGCTTCCACATACTGAAAAGGAGCATTTTTGTCAGCAACACTGAACAGTTCTTTTACTGCGGGTTTATTTTTTTTATGTTTAAAAAAACTCATTTATTAAACTCCTTTACATCAACCATAGGAATAACTCCGAGAAGAGGAATATTCAAAGTATTAGTAACATCATCTTCGGTTTTGAATGTATTGTTGAAGAGTTCTTTAATGATTATTATTGCAAGAACAATCACAAGACCGATAACAGCACCGATAAAGGCATTTTTAGCCGAATTAGGACTTACAGGATTTCCGTTATTTGCTATCTTAGCCTCACTTATTACCTTAACCGAACCGGCTTCAACCTTATCCGCTATAATCGGTGGTGCAATTCTGACGATATCCGCAATAATTTTTTTTGCAAATTCAGCGTCAGTATTTTTCATTGAAATTTCAATAACCTGTGTCGAATTTACTGCTGATACAGAAATTGACTTACTGAGCTGTTCGTAGGTCATATTAAGTTTAAGGTTATCAATAACCTGTTGCAGAACCGTATCTGATTTGATTATTATCGCATATACATCAGCCAGATTCTGTGCGGCAGTAATTTCGGTTTGGTTGATTGTTGTTGAGTTGTTAGACTTATTGTTGACAATAAGCGTTGCACTCGCCTGATATTGTTTTGCAATAAGAAACTTTGAACCCAGAAAAGCTGCTACACCAAAAATAACCGTTACAAGAATTATTGGAATAATATTCTTTTTTATTACCGCAAAAATAACTCTGAGGTCGATTTCCGTTTCTTTTTCTTTTTTGTCTTCCATACTCAGTCCCCTTAAATCAAGTATAGTCTTAAAATCATTTTATTGACATAATTATACATCTCTCACTTTTATGTGTCAACATTATACGAAAAGCATTATATTTTTTTGTAGTACCACACAAAAATAAATAGTGAGCAAAGTAAATTTTTATCATAAAAGAAAATTCGATTTAATTCTTTTATGATTATGTCCTTATAATGCTTTTTCAGGGAATATAAATCTCTTTATATGTACAATTTATTTTGCATTTTTTTATAAAAAAATCACCATTCAGTTATTTTTAAATATTTAAAAGTGAAAATAACATTGACAAAATTTACCGTTGATAGTATAATAAAGAAAAATCCAAAGTTATTTTTTGGGGAAAGGAAGTCATGTATTATGAAAAAGATACTTAAAGTTCTTTCAGTAGGTTTGCTTTCAGCTGCCGTTGCAGTATCTGCTTCATCAGTTGCTTTCGCAGCAGGAATCAATGAGGCTGAACAGAAAATCCTTGATGAGCTTCACACAACTGTAACAATGAACGGTGTTGAAAAGACACTTCCTGCCGATTATATCAATCAGGCTGAAAACTACTTCAATACTGTTGACATTACAGACGAACAGGCAAATCAGGTAATTTCAGGCATTGAAGACGCAAAAGCTTATCTTACAAGCACAGGTGCAAGCAGTTTCAGTGCTCTTTCAACCGAGCAGGTAGATACTTTTGTATCAAAGTGTCAGAGTGCGGTTGCACCGGTAAACCTTACACTG
>JBJFIB010000028.1:0-19372 GCA_051894195.1 Acutalibacteraceae bacterium | reverse complement strand
GCGTCAATTCTTAATATTCAGATTGAACCCGACGGTGCGTTGGAGATAGCCTCCCGTTCAAGAGGAACTCCCCGTATCGCAAACAGGCTTTTAAAGCGTGTGCGTGATTTTGCTCAGGTAATGTCAGATGGCGTTATCACTCTTGAAACGGCACGAATTGCACTCGAAAGACTTGAAATAGACGAACTCGGACTTGACGCAAATGACCGCAGAATGTTGCAGGCAATAATAAAATTCTATCGTGGAGGTCCTGTTGGACTTGAAACCCTTGCCGCCGCAATAGGTGAGGAGGCGGTAACAATCGAAGATGTTATCGAACCTTATCTTATGCAGATAGGTTTTCTCAACAGAACTCCACGAGGTCGCTGTATAACCCGTGCAGCTTGCTTGCACTTGGGATATGATTTGCCCGATGTGCAGGAAAGCCAGATTAAATTTGAATGAGAAGTAATGAATATGAACAGCTCCATACTTTCAGTTTCACAACTGAATTTTTATATTAAATCAAAATTTGATACAGATAAAAATCTTAGTTCGGTATATCTGCGTGGTGAAATATCAAACCTCACAGACCATTACCGTTCAGGTCATATATATTTGTCGCTCAAAGATGAAAAAGCGGCAATAAAGGCTGTTATGTTTGCGTCGAATGCGTCAAGACTGAAATTTCGTCTGAAAGACGGTATGATGGTGCTTGTGCGTGGGCGTGTGTCGGTTTATGAGGTGACAGGACAGTACCAGTTCTATATTGAAGATATGCAGCCTGACGGTATCGGTGCTTTGAATCTTGCGTTTGAACAGCTTAAAAACAAACTTTCATCAGAGGGACTTTTTGACGACTCACACAAAAAGCCTTTGCCGCTATATCCGAAAAAAATCGGAGTAATAACATCTCCGACAGGTGCGGCAGTACAGGATATATTCCGTATATTAAAACGCCGTTATCCGCTTGGTGAAATAGTTATGTGTCCCGTACTCGTACAGGGCGAAAACGCCGCTTCTCAGCTTACGGTAGCGGTAGAGCGTTTCAATAACCTTAAATGTGCTGATGTGATAATCATAGGGCGAGGCGGAGGTTCAATCGAGGATTTGTGGGCATTTAATGACGAAAAACTTGCCCGTGCGGTTTATAATTCCGAAATTCCCGTTGTTTCAGCAGTAGGACACGAAACGGACTTTACAATATGCGATTTTGTTGCAGATGTCCGTGCGTCAACTCCGTCAGCCGCCGCCGAACTTGTATCCCCTGAAATCGACTCGATGAAATCTGATGTTTTGTATTATCAAAAAAAGCTGTATGATTTGATGACTTCAAAAATCAGCTTTGAAAAACAGCGTCTTGAACATCTTTCAAAGTCAAAGGTACTGAGTTCACCGCTCGAAATCGTGCATAACCGAAATATGAAGATTGATATGCTTACTGCCCGAATGAAAACGGCATATCTCTCAATATTGTCGGATAAGCAGCGTAAATTTGCATCTCTCAACGCAAAACTTGACGCATTGAGTCCGCTTAAAATATTGTCAAGAGGGTATTCAATAGCCGAAAAAGACAATGCAGTAATAAAAAGCGTAAATTCCGTCAATGTTGACGATATTATAACAGTAAGACTTTTTGACGGAAAACTTGAATGTATTATATCTGAAAGGAAAGCTGATAACAATGAAAAAAACATTTGATTATGAAAAATCCGTACTCCGCCTTGAAGAAATTGTCGGACTTCTTGAAAACGGCGAGCTTTCACTTGAAGACTCAATGAAACTTTATGAAGAAGGCACAAAGCTTTCAGGTCAGTGTTACGAGGTTTTACAGAAAGCCGAACAGAAAATCACACAAATTTCTGACGCAGAGAAAAAAACGGAGGCAGAAGAATGAACGATTATTCAAAAATAATAGAGGAAGAGTTAATATCCTATCTTCCAAAAAATTATAAATATGAAAAAAATCTTATTTCATCAATGGAATACAGTCTTACCGCAGGCGGAAAAAGAATACGCCCTATGCTTGCAATAGAATTTGCAAAGCTGTGCGGCGGCACACAGGAGGCTGTTATGCCGTTTGCCTGTGCAGTAGAGATGATTCATACCTATTCGCTTATTCACGACGATTTGCCCTGTATGGATAATGACGATATGCGTCGTGGAAAACCTACAAACCATAAGGTTTACGGCGAGGATATAGCACTGCTTGCAGGGGACGCACTTCTTACTCTTGCATTTCAGACAATTCTGTCCGAAAAGGCTCTTGCACTCAACGGCTCAGAAAAATGTGCAAAGGCAGGTCGTGTTCTTGCCGAATGTGCCGGTGCTGTCGGAATGGTCGGCGGTCAGACAATAGACTTGGAGAGTGAAAACAAGCAGATAACAGACGAACTTCTTAAAATAATGGACATCAAAAAAACAGGAGCTTTAATCTCCGCAGCCTGTCAGCTTGGCTGTATTTCTGCCGGAGCAAATGATGAACAGCTTAAAGCCGCCGCTGATTATGCATTGAATATTGGTATTGCTTTTCAGATTGTTGACGATATTCTTGATGTCACATCAGACACTGAAACACTTGGAAAACCTGTCGGAAGTGACGAACAGAACAAAAAGTCAACCTATGTATCACTTCTCGGTATCGAAAAATGCCGTGAAATAAGCAGTGAACTTACCGAAAAAGCTGTAAACAGTCTGTCAGTTTTTGAGGCAAATACAGAAGAATTGAAAAAATTTGCATTTTATCTGCTTAACAGAGAAAAATAATTGCATATTCGCTCATTTTATAGTATAATTATGCAGTAATATTAAATAAATCGGAGTAAATATATAATGCAAAATGATAGCTTTTTAAAAAATATAAAATCACCTGCCGATTTAAAAAATTTGTCTGTTGAAGAACTTAATAAACTGTCAGAAGAAATACGCAGTCAGATTGTCGAAACTGTATCCTACAACGGAGGACATCTTGCGTCAAATCTCGGCGTTGTTGAACTTACCGTTGCTATGCACAGCGTTTTTGATACACCTGATGATAAAATCGTGTGGGATGTAGGACACCAGTGCTACGCTCATAAAATTCTGACAGGGCGTTATTCTATGATAAATACAATTCGCAAAGAAGACGGACTTTCAGGATTTCCAAAAAGAAATGAAAGCGTTTATGATACATTCAACACCGGTCACAGCAGTACATCAATATCAGCGGCATACGGAATTTCCTGTGCGGCTGATATAAATAACGATAAACACTATACTGTCGCCGTAATAGGTGACGGTGCATTATCCGGAGGGCTGGCGTTTGAAGGACTTAACAATGCCGGACGCTACAAAGAAAATCTTATAGTTGTCCTCAATGACAATAAGATGTCCATTTCAAAAAATGTCGGTTCAATGGCACGGTACCTTGCGAGTATCCGCATAAAACCGTCATATCTTAACGCTAAATCGCATATTCAAAGCCGCCTTGAACACATTCCCGGCATAGGCAAATCCCTTGCAAAAGGAGTAAAATCCGTTAAAGACTGGATAAGGGATAATTTTTTCGGACACCGCAACAATATGTTTGAACAGCTTGGTTTTACTTATTATGGTCCGTTTGACGGTCATAATATAGAACAGCTTCAAACAGCTTTCAAAGCCGCAAAAAGAATACACGGTCCTGTAATCATTCACGCCTGTACAATCAAAGGCAAAGGATATGAATTTGCTGAAAAAAACCCGAAGGATTTTCACGGCATATCTGCCTTTGATATTGAAACAGGCGAAACAAAACCGTCACAAAAAAGCTATTCCGATGTTTTCGGAAATTATCTTTGCGGTCTTGCAGAAAATGACAAACGCCTGTGTGCAATAACCGCCGCTATGGCGATGGGAACAGGACTCAGTGACTTTGCAAAAAAATATAAGAACAGATTTTTTGATGTGGGAATTGCCGAAGAACACGCCGTGACATTTTCGTGTGGTTTGTCAGTCGGAAATGCAATTCCTGTTTTTGCCGTTTATTCGACATTTTTACAGCGTAGCTATGACCAGATACTTCACGATGCGGCAATTCAGAATCTTCATATCGTTCTTGCGATAGACCGTGCAGGGATTGTCGGAGAGGACGGCGAAACTCATCAGGGAATTTTTGATGTTGCTTTTTTAAACACAATTCCGAATGTTACTGTTTTCTCGCCGTCAAGTTTTACTGAACTTGAATGTATGCTTTATTCCGCAATATACGACACTCAGTCTGTTGCGGCAGTGCGTTATCCACGAGGCAGTGAACTTTATATTCCTCAGGATTATTGCTGTGAAAATGCCGACTATACTTTTTACGGAAATACAAACAGTGAAAATCTCATAATAACCTACGGAAGACTATTTTCTTATGCCTGTCTTGCAAAAGAAAACCTTGAAAAACAGGGGATACAGGTGTGTATATTAAAACTCAATGTCATAAAGCCGATAAATTCCGACGCTGTAAAAAAATCATTAAATTTTAATAACTGTTATTTTTTTGAAGAAGGCATAAAAAACGGCGGTGCAGGTGAAATTTTTGGATTTATGCTTTATCAGTCGGGCTATAAGGGAAATTACAGCCTGACAGCAATAGAAGATTATGTTCAGCAGGCAAAGACTGAATCGTCACTCAGAAAACTCGGTCTTGATGCTGAATCTATGACTCGCAAAATTATTGAAAATCAAACTGACGGGAAGTGATGTAATGGCTGAAAAAAAGCGTCTTGATGTACTGGTGTATGAGTCAGGTCTTGCGGAAAGCCGTGAAAAAGCCAAGGCACTGATAATGTCGGGAATTATATATGTCGATAATCAGAAATCCGACAAACCCGGTACAACATATAAAGATACGGTAAAAATCGAACTTCGTGGCAACAAATTAAAATATGTCAGCCGTGGCGGTCTTAAACTCGAAAAAGCCGTAAAATCCTTTAACCTTGACTTGAAGGACAAAACAACAATAGACATTGGTGCGTCAACAGGCGGCTTTACCGACTGTATGCTGCAAAACGGTGCAAAAAAAGTATATTCAGTTGATGTCGGCTATGGACAGCTTGACTGGAAACTCAGAAACGACAGCCGTGTAGTGAATCTTGAACGCACAAATATCCGGTACATCACAAAAGAACAGATACCCGACGAAATAGATTTTTTCAGTGTTGATGTATGTTTTATTTCACTGTGTCTTGTACTTCCTGCTGTTCGTCCGCTGTTAAAGGAAAACGGTGAGGCAGTATGCCTTATCAAACCGCAGTTTGAGGCAGGTCGGGGAAATGTCGGCAAAAACGGAGTTGTGCGAGATAAAAATATTCACATTGAAGTAATCAAAAAAATATATACTTTCTGTCTTGAAAACGGTTTTGATGTTATTGACCTTGACTTTTCACCAATAAAAGGTCCTGAGGGAAATATAGAATATCTTATCTATATTAGAAAATCCGACGAACCAAAGGCGTTCAGAGAATTTGATATAGAACAGCTTGTAGAAAAATCACATCAGACACTTGATAAATAACAGGTGATATTATGAACAATAAAAATATTGCCATTATCCCGAATCTTACAAAAAACGGTGCATACGAAACATCATTAAATGTCATATCAATACTCAGACAATATGGTGTTAATGTAATGATGACAGATGATGTAAAGCCCCAATATAAAAGTTGTGAAGTCAGCTTTTTTCCTGACTGTGAACAGCTTATCGCAAACTGTGACATAGTTCTTACAATAGGCGGCGACGGAACAATCATTCACGCCGCACAGCACGCATCAATCCTGAAAAAGCCCTTACTCGGAATAAATATGGGTCGTCTTGGATTTGTTGCGGGAATTGAACCCGATGAGCTTTATATGCTCAAAAAACTCGTTGACGGGGATTATACAACCGAAAAGCGTATGATGCTTAAAATTACCCATATCAGTCAGAATGGTCACAAGGAGTTTTATGCTCTTAACGATACGGTTATATCCAGAGGTTCGCTGTCAAGACTTATTGACATAGATGTTTCTCTCGGAAAAAGCTATATCTGTCATTACCGTGCAGACGGACTTATTATTTCAACTCCGACAGGTTCAAGTGCGTATTCGCTTTCCGCAGGAGGTCCTGTTGTCGAACCTACTATGAGATGTATTCTTATGACGCCGATATGTTCACATTCTCTTTTTGCACGGTCTGTTGTTTTTGACCATTCGTCAGAACTTGTTGTCAGTGCGGCGTGTGATGATGACACAGAGGTATTTCTTTCTATTGACGGTCAGCAGACCGTTATCCTTAACCGAACCGACAAAGTTACCGTAACATCGGCTCAGATTGAAACAGAACTTATAAATCTTAAAGATAAAACTTTTTACAGGGTTCTGAATGATAAATTCGCAGAAAAAGGTGGCTGAAAATGAAAACAGGCAGACAGGCAAAAATACTTGAACTAATAAGAGAAAACAATATCGAAACACAGTCGGATTTGCTTGAAATGCTACGCAAAAGCGGCTTCAATGTAACACAGGCTACCGTGTCAAGAGATATAAAAGAGATGCGTCTTGTCAAGGTGCTTGCAAATGACGGCAGCTATAAATATGCCGCCGAAACAGTCAATCCCGACGAGGAGGCATCACATTCATACCTTTTTGCAACAGCGGTTCTCGGTGTTGATTATGCCCATAACATAGTTGTAATAAAAACACGCAGCGGTATGGCACAGGCAGTTTGTGCGTCGCTTGATTCCACTCACCGCATAGGAGTTCTGGGTTCAATCGCAGGCGACGACACTATTTTTGTTGCAACACGAACAGACGCCGCCTCTGTAACATTGGTATCGGACATAAAAAAACTTATGTCAAACAAAAATAACTCATTTACATAAAGGGGTTATAAGTATGTTGAGAAATCTTTACATTGAAAATATCGCAGTAATCGAAAAAACAAGCATTGACTTTACAAAAGGACTGAATGTTCTTACCGGTGAAACAGGTGCAGGTAAATCCATTGTTATCGACTCAATAAATGCCGTTTTAGGAAACCGTACATCACGAAATCTTATCAGAGGTGGCTGTGAAAATGCCTTTGTCAGTGCGGAATTTTCGGATTTATCCCCAAGTGCATTATCTGTACTTGAAAACTATGGCTTTTCACCCGAAGAAGACGGAACGGTTATGATTCAGCGTGAAATAACCCTTTCAGGCAAGGGAAAATGCCGTATTAACGGTCGCCCGACAACCGTAAGTGTTCTTAAAGAGATAGGTGTATTTCTTATAAATATTCACGGTCAGCACGAAAGCTATGAGCTTATGTCGCCCGAACATCACATCACTTATATTGATAAACTCGGAAATCTCGAACAGGAACTCCTTGAATATCAGACAGCATATAAAGAATATAAAAAACTTTCCGCTGAACTTAACAAGGCGGCACTTGACGACGCTGAACGCATACGAAAAATAGATTTACTTAAATATCAGGTTGATGAACTTGAAAACGCTGATTTTCATACAGGCGAATATGAAGAACTCACTGAACAGAAGAACATAATCGAAAATAAAGAGAGAATTTTAAATGCCCTCAATATCGCAAAAGAATACTTAAATGGCAGTGAGGATTCCGACGGTGCATTACAGTCTTTGGAGATGGCTTGCGACTCTCTTTCCGATATAGCTGACTGTATGCCAGATGCTGAAAATATCGCCCAAAGACTGCAAAATGCAATTTATGATATTGAGGATTGCTGTAATGAAGTTTCGTCTTTAAGCGACAGTTCGGACTGTGAAATCGGAAATATCGACGAGATAGAGGACAGGCTTAACCTTATCTATACACTCGGACGAAAATACGGCAATACAATAGATGAAATGCTTGATTTTCTTGAAAAAGCAAAATCTGAACTCGATTATCTTGAACAGTATGAAGAAAATCGTGACATACTTGCTGAGAACTGTAAAAAAGCTTACAAAAATGCTCTTGAACTTGCCGAAAAACTTTCTGCAAAACGCAAAAAAACATCAGAACAGTTTTCTCAGGCTGTGCGTGACGAAATGACATTCCTTGATATGCCGAATGTACAGCTTGTTGTATCACAGAAAAAATGCGAATTGAACAGCTTTGGCTGTGATAATATAGAAATTCTCATATCGACAAATCCGGGAGAAGAACCAAAGCCTGTTTCAAAAATTGCCTCAGGCGGCGAGCTTTCAAGAATGATGCTTGCAATAAAGAATGTGCTTGCCGACAAGGACGATATAGATACGCTTATTTTCGATGAAGTCGATACAGGTATAAGCGGTCGTGCCGCACAAAAGGTCGGACTTAAACTCAAAGAGGTTTCACGCAGTCGTCAGGTGCTTTGTGTCACACACCTTGCACAGATAGCGGCACTTGCTGATACTCATTTCAAAATTCAGAAAAATGTTTCTGACGGCAAAACCTTTACCAATGTAACTTTGCTTGATTATGAGGGCAGAAAAAACGAACTTGCCCGAATTATCGGCGGAGTAGAAATTACAAAGGCAACGCTTGACTATGCCGAAGAAATGTTAAATCAAAAATAAATTTTATTCAGGAGATGTTAAACTATGGATTGTCTTTTCTGTAAAATCATCAACGGAGAAATCCCGTCAAAAAAAGTTTATGAGGACGAACAGGTGTATGCCTTTTATGACATTAACCCGATGGCACCGGTACATGTTCTCATAATTCCAAAACAGCATATTTCATCAATGAATGAAGTAACGGAAGAAAACAGTGCAGTTATTTCTCATATCTACGAAGTTGCCGCAAAACTTGCAAAGGAACTCGGAATTGCCGAAAGCGGCTACCGTGTTGTATCAAACTGTGGTGCTGACGCAGGTCAGACAGTATTTCATCTGCATTTTCATCTTCTCGGCGGCAAAAAGCTCAAAGTTGAAATGTGCTGATTTTGTCTGAAAAATTATTTTAATCAACAACAATCGGAGGATACGAAAATGGGGCGACCGCTGGCAGTTATAGGCTTTACATACTTATCTGCAATGGCGGTTGCTTTACTTTTCGGTACTCAACAATGCATATATATTGCAGTGTTTTTTCTTGCGGCTTTTGTAATATCGCTTGTTGTAAAGCCGCTGAGAAAAAGTGCTGTATTTCCGACTGTATTTCTCACATCGGCAATAGCGTGCTGTTCGTTTTATACTTATTCGTCATATTCCGTACTTCCGAATATGGCATTAAGCGGTCAGACGGCAACTGTGAGTGCGGAACTTTGCGATTTGCCTTATGAGCAAAACGGTCGATACTATTATAAACTTGAAACCAATGAAGTGGATTTTCCGAATTCGCCGCAAAACATAAAAATTCTTGTTTCGTCAAAAAATGCTTACGACATTCAGCCTTATGACAACATAAAGGCAACAGTACGCTTTTATGAAAATTCGGATTCATATAATCAATATAATATTTCAAAAGGCATAATGCTTTGTGGCAGTATTGATTCATATTCAAAAGTAACGATAACCCCGTCAGACTCAAAACCGCCTTATTATTACGCACTTATCACAAGGCAATATATTTCGGAAGTTATCAAAGAACTTTTGCCGGAAGAACAGGCGGATTTTATAACTGCACTCGTTGTAGGAGATAAAACAGGACTTTCGTATGAAGAAAAAAGCAATTTCCGCTCTGCCGGAATATCTCATATTGTCGCAATTTCAGGCTTTCATCTCTCACTGATAACTCAGTTTGTTATGGCGTTTCTTTGTGTTATAACGGGAAAACGCAAGCGTCTTTCCGCACTTTTATCAACAGTTTTTGTATTTGCATTTATGGCAATTACAGGATTTTCGCCGTCGGTAATTCGTGCGGGAATTATGCAGATAATATATCTTATCGGTCTGGGTATAATCCGACAGGCTGACTCTCTTAATTCTCTTGGTATTGCCGCACTGATAATATGCTTTATAAACCCTTATGCTGTGGCTGATATAGGATTCTTGCTGTCTTTTGCCGCAACGCTCGGAATTATAATTTGTTCAGGAAAAATCACAGTATTCTTAGGCGAACATATTTTAAGAAAACAGGAAAAACCGACGCATTTACAGGCACAAATCCGAAAAATCACACAGCCGGTTATCAAAACTATAATTTCAATTATTGCACTGACTGTTCCCGCAACGGTATTCACCTTGCCGCTGACATTACTTTATTTCAAACAGTTTGCACTTTACTCGATTGTTTCAAATCTTCTTATCAGCTTTGCCGCATCATTACTTCTTCTCAGTGCGATACTTATGGTGTTGTTTCATATATCTTTTATTTTTTCGTTTTTGTCTGTTCCGTTTGTCATAATTTCGGGTATGCTTACAAACTACATACTCTGGACAGCGGATAAAATAGCGTCACTTCCGTTTGCAAGAATAGTAACATCTCAGTCGTTTATTCCATTGTGGCTCAGTTTAATGTTGTTGCTCGGTGCGTTTATATTTCTTCTTAAAAACAGAAAAAGAACCATAAGATATTTTGCACTTGTGGCGGCTGTTACTTTTCTTGGCGGAGCAATTTCTGATGTTATCAGTAAAAGCGGAAGTGTAAAATTATCCGTTCTTGATGTCGGTCAGGGACTATCCGTTGTTGTCAGCAAAGACGGTGAAACCGCCGTTCTTTCGTGTGGCGGTGGAAATACAGATACCTACAAACTCAATAATTATCTTGAAGATTCAGCCGTTCAGAACATAGACTATATGCTGCTTATGAGTAATCAGGACGAAAACTCAGCCTATGCCGAAAAAGTAATGACTGCTTATACTGTATCAAACATTCAGGTGTATGATGAAAATAAATATTATGAACGAATGTATTATCTCATAACTCAGACACCTGATTATATTCTTTCAGACGACGGTTCAGTGAATACTGTTTATTGGAAAAATATTGCGATTATGACATATAAAAACGACAAAAACATAGTTGTATATTTTAAAATAAATAATATCAGTTTTCTTATGTGCAACAGCGGTACAGATTGCCTTGCAATTCCGCAACAATGGCTTAAAGCTGATTTTCTTATCACGGACGGACAACTGAAAAACACAGACAGTCTTTCTGTAAAATATATTATTATTTCAGACAGTTACGATAATCTTTCAAATGATATATCTCAGCTTTCAACAGTATGTAAACATATTTATACAACAGGCGACAGCGGAAACCTTGCACTGCGTCTGTATAATGACAACAAATTATCGGTCAGGAGGGAAAATGAATGGCTAAGCTGACAGAACAGGATTTCAGAAAAGAACTTTCCTCAGGCAGTTTAAAAAACATTTATTTCATATACGGTGAAGAAAAATATCTCGTAAAGAAATATACAGCCTCACTGATAAATAAGGCTGTTGGTAAAAATCCATCAGAATTTGATTTTCAGAAACTTGATTCAAACACTTCTCTTGAAGATATAATTACTTCATCAGAACAACTTCCCATATTTTCAAAGTATAAATGTGTATGCGTCAATGATTATGACATTAACACAATGAGCGAATCGGACTATAAAGACCTTGAAAAATATTTAACCGATTTACCTGAAAATCTGGTGCTGATTTTTTCACAGCCTACACTTAACGAAAATTCAAAAAATTCACAGGGCAAGGAAAAAAAACAAGGCAAAACAAAACGCTTTGTTTCAGCCGTTGAAAAGTACGGAACAGTGCTTGAATTGCAGAAAAAAGGCGATATAGCACTCGAAAAACAGCTTGTAAGCTGGGCAGAAAAAAACGGTTGTACTCTCACACAAATAAATGCGTCAAAGATAATTGCTATGTGCGGCAACGATATGACGACTCTTAAAAATGAAATTGATAAGCTGTCAGCCTTTGCCGATAATTCCGAAATAATCGAAGAAATAATCAGAAAACTCGTTACAAAAAATACAGAAGTCCGCATTTTTGCTATTTCAAGCTGTATTTCATCAAATGATTTCAACGGTGCATACAAAAATCTTCATCAGCTGTTTGAACAAAACGAAAAACCTGAAATTATCCTGTCTGTTCTGAGTTCGACATTTATTGATATGTACAGAATGAGAGTTGCCTCAGAAAGCGGAAAAACCGCCTCAGATGTCGCAAAAGATTTTAATTACGGAAAGCGTGAGTTCCTGCTGAAAAACGCCAACAACAATGCCCGACGCTATTCAACCCCTACACTCAGACGGATATTGGACGCTGTATTACAGACAGATATAAAACTGAAAAGCACAAGGGCAGATGCACAAATACTTCTTGAAACCCTTATTTCAAAACTTCTTATAATAGTGCGGGAGGGTATGTCGGCTTGATAAAAATAAAGGAAGCAATAATTGTTGAGGGAAAATACGATAAAATAAAGCTGTCAAACTTTATTGACGGACTTATAATTACAACAGACGGCTTTGGTGTGTTTAAAAACAAAGAAAAACAGGCACTTATACGCCACCTTGCACAGACAAGGGGATTGCTTGTTCTTACAGACAGCGACGGTGCAGGCTTTGTCATACGCAATTTTCTTAAAGGAACAGTTCCGTCAGACAAAATAAAAAACGCCTATATTCCCGATATTTTCGGCAAAGAAAAACGCAAGGACAAACCGTCAAAAGAGGGTAAACTCGGTGTCGAGGGTATTTCTGAGAAAATTCTGTGTGACGCAATAGCAAAATCAGGTGCTGAATGTGAACTCAGCGACGGTTATGTAAAATCCGAAAAAGAAATAACAAAAGCGGATTTGTTTGAATACGGACTTACAGGCACCCCGAATGCCTCAGCAAACAGAGAAAAGCTGAAACAGGCACTCAATCTGCCGCATAATATGACTTCAAATTCAATCCTTGATGTCATTAACTGCATTATGACAAAAAATGAATTTATATCTCTTTGTGAAAAAATCTTTAAAAATTAACAATGCCCTGTTATCCGTTTTCAGCCGACGGATAACAGGGTATATTTTATATGAAAATATGTGCGATTAAGTTTATAAGCATACAGCATAAAATGCCGCATAGAGTAGGAATTATCACGGATAACAGAGTTAGCTTAATGCTTTTTGTTTCTTTGTAAATTGTAATACAGGTTGTCGAACAGGGGAAATGCATTATCGAAAATATCATAGTGCATAATGCAGTAACAAGCGTCCAGCCGTTGTCTGCAAGAATTGTTTGGAGCTGAAAAAGACTTTCATATCCCGTTATTGAACCGGTTGACATATAAATCATAATAGCTATCGGAATAACAATTTCATTTGCCGGAAAACCGAGTATAAACGACATCAGAATAACGCCGTCAAGTCCCATAATCTGTGCAAACGGGTCAAGAAATTCCGAAGCGTAAATAATAAGTGTTTTGTCGCCGATATAAATGTTTGCAAGCAGCCATATTATAATTCCGGCAGGAACGGCAACGGCAGCAGCTCTGCCGAGTATAAATATAGTTTTGTCGCACAATGAACGCACGATTGTTTTTACTATCTGAGGTCGTCTGTAAGGCGGCAGTTCAAGTATAAAGGAATCCGATTTTCCTTTGAGAATTGTTACAGACAGAATTTTTGAAACAAAGAGTGAAAGCACAATGCTGAATAAAATAACTCCTATCAGGATAAATGTGCATAATGCCGAGCGTAATTCAAGCGGAGAATTTCCCACAAAGAACATTGTGATTATTGCGATAATAGTCGGGAATCGTCCGTTGCATGGGGAAAAGTTGTTTGTAAGAATTGCAATTTTTCGTTCACGCTCCGACTCAATAATTCTGCACCCAGTCACGCCGCACGCATTACAGCCCATTCCCATCATCATAGTCAGCGACTGTTTTCCGTTTGCACCTGCACGACAAAAAAATTTATCCAGATTAAATGCAATACGGGGCAGATAACCCGAATCTTCAAGCAAAGCAAACAGCGGAAAGAAAATGGCCATCGGCGGCAGCATTACGGATATAACATTTGCAAGAGTCCGGTACATTCCGTCAATAAAAAGCCCAACGAAAAACGGCGGAACATTCCAAAACGAAAATAACTCATAAAGTTTTATCTGTATGAACTCAAAAAGCATACTCAGCCATTCGGAAGGGTAGTTTGCACCGATAATTGTAATATAAAAAATAAGTCCGAAAAGCAACAGCATAATAGGAATACCTGTTGCTTTTGAAGTGACTATCCTGTCAATTTTGCGGTCACGCTCGCTGTATGAAGTACAATCAAGATGAACACATAATTTATAGATATTTTCGCTTCTTTTTATTATTGCCTCCTTTATCTTATCGCATATATCGCCGTTATTTTCTGTAAGTTTTCTTGCTGAGTTAAGCACCGAAATCATTTTATCGTTCATTTCAATATGAAATTGACTTATAATATTTTTTTGCTTTTTTTCGTCAAGCAATTCAGCAGCAAGCCACCTTGAATTTATGTAATGCTTTTCCTGTTTTTTAAGTTCGGTTTCAATCATTTCAACAGCCTTTTCTGTCAGAATATTGTAATGTGTTTTAACGGAAAAGGTTTGTTTTTGTCCTGTCGAAACAAGATAAATATTTTCAATAAGTTCATTCAAGCCTTTTTTGGAGCGTGCGGCGGTACATACAACAGGAACGCCAAGCTGTAAAGACAGTTCATCGACATCAATGTTTATATGTTTTTTTCGTGCCTCGTCAATAAGATTTACACAGACTACAACCTTTGATGTAATTTCAAGAATCTGTAAAACGAGATTAAGGTTGCGTTCAAGGCAGGTAGCGTCAGCAACAACAATAACACAGTCATCTTTTCCCGAACATATTTCATCACGGGCAACCTCTTCGTCGGGTGAATTGGCGTCAATGGAATATGTTCCGGGCAAGTCAACAAGTTCAAATTCACAATTATTAAAGCTGAAATATCCGTGTGCGATAGAAACGGTTTTTCCGGGCCAGTTTCCCGTATGCTGTTTCATACCCGTTAAAGCGTTGAATACTGTGCTTTTTCCGACATTGGGGTTGCCGGCAAGAGCAACGGTATATGAATGTATATTATCAGTTTTTTTGTCGTTTTGATGTTTACCTGCCACGCTTATCGCAACCTTTCTGCCGTCAGCAAATATATTTAAATAACAACTCAGTGCTGTATTATTATCTTTTTTGCGTCGGAATCTCTCAGGGCAATTACTGTGCCACGAAAAAAATAAGCCGTTGTATTGCCACACGGACTTTTTTGTACAGCACTTATATGCGTACCGTTTATAAGACCTAAATCAATCATTCGGCGTCTTTCATTTCCGTCAGAAATAATGGATTTTACAGTAGCATTTTCGCCGACAGGCAGATTATTTAAACTGCAATAATTATCCGTATCCATACTATTAACTCCGTTCAAAATGATTATATAAATTTAAGTGTTGCTATTATCAAATTATGTTACTTTGTAAAATATGTGCTAAAATTTCAAGACACATTTATGTAATGCATTGTAATTTTATAAAAAATCTGATATAATAAAAAATCATAAAGATAAAAATTTCTGAACGGAGGAATATTTTTTATGATAGCGGTAGCAATAGACGGACCTGCCGGTGCAGGAAAGAGTACCATAGCTCGTGCAGTGGCAGATGAACTGGGATTTATATATGTCGATACGGGAGCCTTATACAGAACAATAGGACTTTCGTGTGTTGAAAATAATATTGATATTTCTGATGCAGACGCTGTGGTTTCTGTGCTTCCAAAGACGGATATAAGCATAGTTTTTCTGAACGGTGAACAGCGTGTGTTGCTTAATGACAGAGATGTGTCCGATAAAATCCGTACAGAGCAGATTTCAATGGCTGCGTCAACAGTTTCGGCAATACCAAAGGTAAGAGAATTTCTTCTTGATTTACAGCGTGGCTTTGCAAAAACAGACAATGTAATTATGGACGGACGAGATATAGGAACAGTTGTTCTTCCTAATGCACAGGTGAAGATTTTTCTTACGGCGTCACCCGAAAAGAGAGCGGAAAGACGACTGAAACAGCTTGCCGAAAAAGGCATTGACGCTGAATATGACGATATACTTTCGGACATAATCAAAAGAGATTACAACGATTCTCACCGTAAGACAGCACCGCTTAAACCGGCAGAAAACTCTGTGATTATTGATACAACAACGCTTACGCTTGAACAATCAATAAAAAAGATTGCCGATACGGTTAAGGAGAAGATAATATGAAAAGAAACCCACTTTATGTTGTCGGCAGAATTGTTGTAATACCGATTTTTAAACTGTTGTTTTTCTATAAGGTCAACGGAAAGAAAAATCTTCCGAAAGACGGAGCATATATTGTATGTTCAAATCATCTTTCAAATTTTGACCCTGTTATTCTTGCACTAACTCAGAAACGCCAGATTTTTTATATGGCAAAGGCGGAACTTTTCAAGAATAAATTTCTCTCAAAGCTCATAAGAACTCTCGGTGCATTTCCGGTTACAAGAGGTGCAGGCGACGGCAAAGCAATAAATGAGGCTGAAAATGTAATAAAAGACGGAAAACTTCTCGGAATATTCATTGAGGGTACACGCTCAAAAACAGGAGAATTTCTCCGACCGAAATCAGGAGCGTCAATTATATCATACCAGATGAATGTCCCTGTAATTCCGGTGTGCATAACGCCAAAAGACAAGAAGATAAGATTATTTCATAAAGTTACTATTTCGTGGGGCAAACCTATGACTCCGCAGGAACTCGGACTAAAAACCGGCAGCGGTGAAGAATACCGAAATGCCAGCCGTATGATTATGTCCGAAATATCAAAACTCAGAGAGAATGATTTAAAATAATTTATCATATTCTGCGTTATCTTTCACTGATACTTATAAGACCTTTTTTCAGAATAAAATATATCGGCAAAGAAAATATACCAAAAAACAACAGTCTTATTATATGCTCTAATCATATAAGCCTGCTTGACCCTGTTATACTTGCACTTGGTGTACGCAGAAAGATATATTTTATGGCAAAGTCTGAATTTTTTACTGATAAAGGTCTTTTCGTGAAATATTTTATGAAACTTACCGGTGTGTTTCCCGTAAGACGCAGTACGGCAGACTTGCAGTCAGTGTCTGATGCTGTGTCATTACTTAACCGTAATAAACAGGTCGGAATTTTTCCGCAGGGACGAATTGTCAATGACGGCACATCATTTGAACTCAAAGCCGGTGCCGCACTGCTTTCCGTAAAAACAAATTCTCCCGTTCTTCCTGTTTCAATTTACTGTGAAAAGAAGATAAGACCTTTTGCGAAAATAACGGTGACTTTCGGCAAGGTTATTTATCCTGAACAGTCCGAAAACCTTAAAGCTGTAAAATCGGCAAGGGAACTTACAAAAAGAATAAAAGAGCAAATATCCGCTCAGTTGGAGGCGAAACATTGTCAGTAACAGTTGCAAAATCAGCCGGCTTTTGCTTCGGTGTAAGCCGTGCGGTAAATATGGTCAATAAACTTATTGATGAGGGAAAAGAGGTTTTTACACTCGGTCCGATAATTCACAATCAGCAAATGGTAGATGAACTTGCGGCAAAGGGCGTAAAAATAGCCGATACTCCCGATGATGTAAAAAAAGACGCTACTCTTGTAATACGCTCACACGGAGTACCGCTGTCCGTGATAAACCGTATAAATGAACTCGGACTTGAATATGCGGACGCAACATGCCCGTTTGTTATGAAAATCCATAAGACTGTCGCAGAACATTCAGCCGATGGTGAGATAATAATTATTGCAGGTGATGAAAATCACCCTGAGGTTCAGGGAATAATAGGACACTGCGTTGGTGAGTATCATACATATTCAAATTGTGAAGAACTTGAAAAAATTATTGATAAATTTCCTTATCTGAAAAATAAACCACTCTGTGTGGTCGCTCAGACGACTTTTGATGTATCTGAATGGAAAAAATCTTTAAAAATATTGCAAAAACTATGTACAAATACAAAAATATTTGATACAATATGTAGTGCCACATCAGATCGACAGTCAGAAGCAGAAGTTCTTGCTTCAATATCCGACCTGATGCTTGTAATAGGCGGAAGACACAGCTCCAATACAAATAAGTTGTATCATATCTGTAAACAGAAATGTAAAGAAACATATCTGATTGAATCGGTATCGGAACTGCCGCTGTCCGCTGTTAAACAAGCTGATCGGATTGGCATAACCGCCGGTGCTTCGACTCCGGCAAGCATAATAAAGGAGGTACTTGTTACCATGACAGAAGAAAACAAAAATCTTACAGAAAGCAAAACAGAGCCTAACTTTGAGGAACTCCTTGAGGAGTCATTCAAAAATTATAATACAGATGGCAGAGTACACGGTGTTGTTGTTGGTGTAACTCCGACAGAGGTTCGTGTAGATGTAGGCAGAAAGCAGACAGGTATTGTTCCGCTCAGTGAGCTTTCAAGCGACCCTAATGCAAAGCCTGAGGATCTCGTTAAGGTTGGCGATGAGCTTGACCTTATCATTATGAAGACAAACGACCAGGAAGGCACAATCCTTCTTTCAAAAAGACTTCTTGACGCACAGAAGGGCTGGGACGAAATCATTAAGGCAGAAGAAGAAAAGACAGTCCTCACAGGTGTTGTTACAGATGTTGTCAAGGGCGGCGTTATCGCTGTAACAAACGGTGTAAGAGTATTCATTCCTGCTTCACAGGCAACAGCAACAAGAGGAGAAAACCTCGAAAACCTTCTCAAAAAGGAAGTTTCTTTCCGCATTATCGAAGTAACAAGACAGAGAAAGCGTGCAGTAGGTTCAATCCGTTCCGTACTTAATGAAGAACGCAAGAAGAAATCAGAAGAATTCTGGGCAAATGCTGAGGTTGGCAAGAAGTATACAGGTACAGTTAAGTCACTGACATCTTACGGTGCTTTTGTTGACATCGGCGGAATTGACGGTATGGTTCATATTTCTGAACTTTCATGGAACAGAATTAAAAATCCGTCAGAGGTTGTCAGCGTAGGCGACACTGTTGAAGTTTACATCAAAGCTCTTGATCAGGAAAAGGGCAAAATTTCACTCGGCTACAAAAAGGCTGAGGACAACCCTTGGGAAATTCTTAAAAGAGATTATCCTGTCGGAACAGTTTGCGAGGTTGAGGTTGTCGGTCTTACACAGTTCGGTGCATTCGCAAGAATCATTCCGGGTATTGACGGTCTTATCCATGTTTCTCAGATTTCAAACGAGAGAGTTGAAAAGCCTGAGGATGTACTCTCTGTTGGTCAGAAAGTACAGGTTAAGATTACAGCCATTGATTTTGAAAACAAGCGTATCAGCCTTTCAATGAAAGCACTGCTTGAAAATAATGCTGAAACAGAAGAAGAAGCTGAATAATCTTTTTTCGTTTTGCTTATACTGACTTTTAGGCATCTCTGCGGAGGTGCCTAAAAATGTTTGTAT
>JBJFIB010000027.1:0-3834 GCA_051894195.1 Acutalibacteraceae bacterium | reverse complement strand
CCGTACCTCTTGGCGAAAGGAAATGCACCTGTCCGTCAAGGAGCGTTTGCCGACATATAATAACATCAATTTTATGGCTGAAAAATAATTTAAGCGATAATATCAATTCTGACAGTGACGATAATCAACAATCGGAAGCTACAACTGATGAAAATACAGATGTAAAAATACCTGATGAACTGACAAATGAACTTTCGTTATTTCCGCTGCAAGCAATTCAGAAAGCGATGAAAAAGCAGTATTATTCGGACTTTGTATATGATGCGGGAAAGGGAATACTGCCGGAAATAGAGGAAACATCTGTGCTTGCAGTAAAATTTCCGAAAGAAGATATAACGGTCAGGCTTATTTCACCTTTGGAATATTCCACATGTACCTGTCACAGTCGGGAATTATGCAGACATAAGGCTGCGGCGATTCTTGCATGGCAGTTAAAGCATAAAATCATCACACCTGAACTTATGCTTACATACATCGAACCTACAAACCGTGTAGATGTCAGAAAAGTACACTCAGCCGCCGAAACCGTAAGAAATTTTCTTTTTGATATGCTGTCAAACGGACTTGTCAGACTGTCAGATGATATATCTGACAGAGCTGAATATGCGTCGGCAATGTGTCACAATGCTCGTCTTGCGGATTGCGAAAGACTGATGCGTGAAATTGGAAACAGACTGCAAAGCTATATAGACCACACGGCAGATTTCAATACTGATATACTGTTTTCAGTGATTATGGACTGCATAACGCTGCTTGAAAAAATACTGAAAACTGATGACCAGAAACTTCTGTCATCATATCTCGGAGAGTTCAAAAGCAGTTATTCGCTGACCGATACGCTTGAACTTATTCCTGTTGCAAAAAGGCATTTTTCGTCAGCCTCAGGCTATGAGGGAACACTGTATTATTTTCTGAATAAAGATAAAAACGGTCACTATCCTTTTTTGTCATATTCATATATTATGCCGAAATATTATGTTTCATCAAGACATAACAAACGATATTCTGCACCGTGGGGACTTTACGGCGAAATGGACGATATTATGGGCTGTGAACTTCGTCTTGAAAACCCGAAATTATCGGGAAACAAAATTTCATCATCAAATGATACAAAGGCTGAAATGCTTGAAAAAGTAAATCTTAATCAACCAATCGTATATGACCGTATATATACCGATTTTGAGAAAATGCTGTATGAGGTTTTTAAAAATGAAATGTTTTCCGACATTGAAAAACTTGTTCTTGTTGCCCCGAAAAGATGCGTCAGTTCAAAATCCGATACAATAACCCAGTCGCACCGGATTGTTATTGAAGATTATTGCGGTCATTATATCACATTAAAAACAAAGTACAAAAGCGACAGTAAGGATTTCTTTGCCCTTTTACAGCAAGTCGGCGACACTATGCAGGAAAATCCTGAACAGCAATATGTTATCTTTGCCAATACATATATTCAGAACGGTCATTGTTATCTTTACCCGATAGCAATTTATGACCACATTGACATTCCAAAAAATATGACGGCGGAAAAAACTGAAATAACTTACAAACCGTCAGAAACACTGTCGATACTGTCAAAACTGATGTATGAAATAAGGTCGGTATTATGCGACATAATACAATGCGGCATAAATTCATTTGATCTTTACGAACAGGTAAACGACTATTCAGCCGAATGTACAAAGTCAGGACTTATCGTGCTTGGCGGCAAGCTGAAAAGTATGTATGAACTGTTCAAAGCGAAAAATCACACATACAACAACGACAATACCGACATAATAAACATTCTTACCGAAATATATACATATCTTTCGATAGGAATACAGAAAACAGAGATAAAACAGGCAAATAATAATTTGTATGAGGAGAATTGAAAATGGATTTACTCAACAACAAACAGGCAAACAAAGACAGCAGAATGAAAGCGGAAATACTGGATATTCTTGGTGGAATGAATATTTTGCCGGATAATATGAAAATTGCGGAGCAGTTTTTTACTTTTGATGAAGAACTTGATATAGAACTCCTGAAAAAATTAAAATTTCAGGATATGTCCTTATTCAAAGATTATAGCAAGTCACAAAGTTTTATCCGAAGATTAAAGGAAGGCTGTGAATATAGTGACAGGTATATACTTTTTTTTGATCAGCTTGGCTATAACACAATATATAATCTGTTTGATTATAATTTCACAGGTGAGTATATTCGGTCAGAAAGCAAAATTAAAAAAATTCTTGACCATGCACTCGCAAGACGATACACCGATGATGAAATAATATCAGTTATAGCTGCATTGATGGCAGAAAGTAGTGTGAAATACTATTTAAATTGTATTTATAAATTAGCAAAAGAAAATCCGATTGCTTTGTTAAAATCAGGAAGATATTATTGTCACGGACAATATGCAAATGCGTCATTAAAACTTTATTCACTCGCACTTGCATATATTGAACCAATTGACAAAGTTACCGACGACAACAAAGAACTCAAAGAATGTATTGATTATGCCTGTATGAGAATATATGAGGTATCAAAAGGAAGTAAATCCGACTGGAAAGACGAAAATGTTTTTAAGTTGCTTGGTTGGGCATGCTTTATGTCATTTCACCACAGCCAAAAAATCGAAAAAATCCTTAAAGATATAGCCGTTACAAATAAAAAATACTTTATTGAAACTGTATTGAAAATTGTTCCGCCAGCCTATTTTGAAAAAAATACGGATGAATTCTTTGAACTTCTGAATCTTGACAAAAATCCGTCTTTTCTTACCGAATGTTTATATCATGTTGATGTTAAACTTGAAAATTATTCTTCATTGTGTATGGATGACAACAAAAAAATCTTTCTCGAATGTATTGAAAAGAAGTATCCAGAAACATATACAGAATACAATGCCAATATTGATGCCGATATACTTAAAATGATTATCGAAGATGAACTGTGCTGGACAGACTGCAAAACAGAAGTAGAGGAATATCTTTCAGGTAAATGTGATGCTTCTGTTCTCGAACAGGTGTCGGATAAATTAAGCGGTGACATTACAAATGTAAACAATTATAGTATAAACAACTCATGGAAGAAGATGAATAACCATAAAAAACATCTGGAATATCTGGCATTTAATAATGATGACTTCAAAAAACGCTTTGTTACCCTTAAAATGTACCAAAATGACTTTTCGGAGATAAGAAACTGGGTTTACACAAAAAAATTATCATTTGAAGGAATCGCAAAAATACTTATTTCCGAAAAAGTGCCTGTGTCAACCCGTTTTGCGTCTTATGAAAACTTTATTGCAAATGCATATCTTATAGACCAACAAAAAACTGATGGAGAAAAACAGCTTTCAAAGGTAATGGCTGAACACAGTGCTGAATTTGACAGCGACTACGAACAGGTTTGTAAAAACGGTAAACTGCTTTCAAGAAAGCTGTATGTTCGTTATCTCGGTCTATCAGATAAAGATGACAGCAATAAAGACAGACTGTTTTCAATGTTTAATGACACATCAAAGGAAGTAAGGGAACTTCTCACAAAAACCGTTTCACAGCATAAAAACTATGAACCGGAAGTTCTTGAAATGCTTGAATCCAAAAAATCCGCAATCCGTGAAACAGCCATTGATGTTCTTTCTGTATGGGGAGCAAATAATTATAAAGATGTTCTTCTTTCTGTTGCCGAAAATGAAAAAAGTGCAAAGCTGAAAGAAAAAATCAGTAAAGCTCTTAATATCACAAGCACAGTTAAAACTCAGGGAGCTGAGGCTTTTTCACCTATGCTTTTTGTTGACAGCATACACAAAGGCGGAAAATCCAGAAAAGTCCAGTGGCTTTA
>JBJFIB010000026.1:0-19453 GCA_051894195.1 Acutalibacteraceae bacterium | reverse complement strand
GTTCTCTTTCTAGTGCCTAACTTTTTCAGTTAGGAACGCATCGCACTATTCGTTATCTTCCCACACTTGTTCAAGCATAATAAGTCCTGCACGCCTTGGGCAAAAATAATACTGTGATAAAAGAGATAAACTTATGCTGTCATATTCACTGTTCATAATGTATTAAGTTTAATATCACAGTCATCAGGGATTTTGTTCCATACAATTTCATCATACGGATTAGTCAAAAATCCGATTTCAACACCGTTTGGAACACCGCTCATATTTACAGTAAAGTTGTAATCATCAACGCTTCTCGGATATTCAACTTGATCTTTTTTCTTGGCATTTACCAGCTTAAAGAGTTTATATGCTGATGCACAGCCGAGCTTTGCCTGTCTTATTCTCTGCTCTTCACAGGTATCTGTACCAACATGCTTAAAGATAATAAGTGGCGAAACAACAGTCATTGTACCTTTGCTTGCACTGCGGTCATGTTCATACATATTGAGAATAGCCTCAAAAAACCTTTTAAGGTCATCTTCATCAAATCCTGTTTCATTTGCAAGATTTGCACTGATAAATCCTCTTGCCTCATAAAGTCCGTATGGAATGAACTGTTTTCTGCCGATTGTCCTGAGTGAATCTTCACCGGCTTCACTTTCGGCTTTAACATAGTCTGCGTAACTTAATGCACCTTTGATATTTTCAGCTGAACACATTCTGGTTATTGAAATATCAACCGGAAGAATAGGGTCAAGTGATTTTGCAAAGGTCATTTGTACGGGACCTCTTACCTGACCGGCATTAGGACCTGTTGAAAGCACTGCACCAAATGTTCTTACATCATAAAACATAGAGCAGGCTTTTTGTCTTGCCTTATAAACAGAATTTTTGTCTTTTGCCGAAATATCGGCACCCGATTTTTCTTTGGCAAGGGCAATATTTTTGTTTATGTTCGTTGCGTTTTTCATAATAATATCCATTCCGTCCTCACCGTTGTAGGCGGTCTGAATATAGTTTCTTATTCTGCGTTTGATTGCAACATCGGTTATATAACCGTGTCTGTCCTCTGCGTCAACTCTCGGTGAGTTGCCCATATCGGGATCTCCGTTAGGGTTTCCGTTCACACACTCAATGTAAAACATAAATTCGTATCTGTTTTGAATAGACATAATATAAATCCTCCTGTTTTTTAATTATTTTCTGTATTGTCTTTATTTTTCTTTGGCTTGAATATTTCGGCACACTGCTGATAATATCCGAGTGCAAATTCCGCTTGTTCTTCGGTTGTAAGAACCGAAGGCATAGGCAACTTTACTTTGCAGGAAATATCTGCAAGCATTTTGCTGTAATGTATTGCTGCACCTTTGTCAACTTTTGCAACATTTGCAAGGTGATACTGAGAAAGGCTTGCAAGTTTTCCGAGTACAAATGCCGGTTTCACGCTTGCAGAAGAATAGTATCTTTCGACAACTCCGACATTGACTTCGGGCGACGCTTTTTTCTGAATTGCTGCATAGACTGCAAACAATCTTCCGAGTTGGTAGGCGTCTGACTGATAGTTTTCATTTACACAAGTTTCCATTTTTTTGCCCCTCCTTATGAGCCATACTTTTAATATTTGACAGCATACACTGTCGGGATATTTTATAAAGTCCGACTTATTGTCGGAATACATTGCTGAGCGTATATATGCGAGTACCCTGACTGCTGCACTGTCAGGAATAGGATAGTCTTTTATAATGGAATTCATTATTGCATTATCAAGACCGCTGAGTTCGTCTTTTATACGACTTTGTATATCTTTATCTGCATTACTGAATTTGATAAGCCTTGTATAAATTCTGAACAGCTTAGGCGTAGAAAGTAATCCGCCGCCTATTTTGACAAGATCCATATCTTCAAACCAAGCCTTTATGCTGTTGTGCAAATCCTCACATCGTCCTTCATCAAAACCACGAACCATTATACGCCCACCGCCGCCTGATAAAGGCATTATGTAGTATATATTTTCAGGCATAATAGGTTTTTCACCTTTTCTTATGCTTTTTACAAGTTTTTTAACCTCTGATTTATCAACGATAATGCTGTTTGTATCTTCTTCATCTTCCTCATCACTATCATCAAACATATCACAATCCCAGTCATCTTCTAATATTTTCATATAATCAGATGTCATAGGTTCTTTATACCAGTGAACAAATTTTGTTTTTGCGTGAACAGGTGCGTCAGCTATAAGATTTTCAAGTGCAGCATTTACAGCGGTTATTGCTTCCTCTGAAACGCTGGCATTTTCACCTTGCTTAAATCCGTACGAACAAAATGCAGCCTTATCAAAACAAATAATTGCGTCACCGCTTGTATGTCCTCCCACTGACATAAGACCGTTGATTTTGGGAACAGTAGGAACAGGAGAACTTTCATTTCCTGTAATTATACATACTTTACTGCCGGCTGATGATCCACATTGTTCCTTGCGGAATTTCTGCCACCAATCATAGTATCCCGTAAATTTTTCAAGCGGTTTACCGTCAATCATAAAACCTATGGCTGAATCCGCTTTAAATTTACTGTTTTTAAGTTCTGTTCTGAGATTTTCAAGCCGTTCATTATCGTCAAGCAAATCCGATACCACACTAAATGCCGGTTCAAATTCTGACGCTTCTTTAAGTGCTGATTTAAAAAATTCGTGTTTTACAAGTGTATTTCCGTCGCTAAGTGCAAGAACATATTCCGCTTTGCTTATGAGAATATTGCACTTTTGCGTTCCATTAGCTGTACTGCCTAAATCAGGTGCAAAAACCTTTTTGCTTTCAGACGGCACTATGCCAATAAAATTTCCGTCTTTGTCAAGAGAAATATACGCATCAACGGTTCTTTTCTTGAAACCCGGAATTGCTGTTAAGTTTTCACGCACGGCATAATCATAAAGTTCTTTCAGCAAATTAAACACCTGCCTTTGCTCTGATAACCAAATCAGAATGAAAATCGGGTATTTCAATTACGCCGTTACGCATTTTTGCATTAAACAGCGTAACCATAGGATTAGCTTTCTTTTCAACCTCAAATTTATCAAGGTCAAAAACATCATACAGCATTAAACCTATGTCAAGGTTATCGCTTATAGGTTTCATGGAATAATCAGGCTCACTGAAATAGCAAACACATTCTCTTGTACCTAAACAAGGCTGAAAAAAGCATTTTCCGTGAGATATTCTGTTTATTGCCTGATTATAAAGCTGTTCCTGTGTACCCTTAAAAGACTCCCGCTTTATCATATCTGCGGTTATTCTGTAATAAACATCACGCAGCATTACGGTATTGCGTTGGGTTCTTTCATCTTCAACAAGTACAGATTTATCTGTTACTTTGCACTTAACTTCGTTACGCATAAGGTTCATATAGCGTATGGGTTTCATAACCTCAATTTTCCTGACCTGCCAATAAAACTCAACAGGCTTTGAATATACCGCACTGAATATTCCCCTTATTGCTGACGGAGTAGGCACAGGATATGTACATCTTTCAACCTTACACTCAGGTCGTGTAAAACACGCCATATCGCCGAATATATCCATTACAACAGGTTTTGACACATAAAATCTTCCTTTCTTTTTAAATTATATAATCAAGGCTGCTGTCATCATCAATATGAAAACCCGCCTTATTATCATAAAATTTCTTATCGTTAAGAATATACCAACCAGAATGATGTTTTTCGCCTTTGATTATAAAAAACACTTCTTCACAAATTTCTTTAACCTTTTCTCTGTCATAACAGGAAACGGATATTTTTGCAGCACGGCGAATCCATTGTTTACTGATACCGTGTTGTTCAGCCTCAGCTTTAAGCATATTGTATTCATCAATGCACTTTTCATAGGGTACAAGGATATTAACTGCCGAATTGTCTATAAATTTATACAACTTGCTGACAGCAGGAAAATCCATTTCTTTTATTGCAGTGTCTAATTTTGCATTTTCTGTTCCGCCGCCTGAAAATAGTGTTTCATAATATTCTTTTATATGTTCTGGATTGTCTATATCAAGTTCGTGTCGGGAACATACAATCTGCACTTTGCTTGCCGATACTTCATACCACGGTGTAGGATAAAGTTTTTCTTTATCGGGAATAAAAACCGTTACATTTCCTTTTCCCCTGCCGTTTCGGTTACAGCGACCTGCACTCTGAACTATCGCTTCCAACGGTGCCAAGGCACGAAACATATTTTCAAAATCAAGGTCAACTCCCGCCTCAATACAAGAGGTTGAAACAACTCTGCAAGGTTCTCCGTTTTCAAGTCGTTTATGTATTTCGTAAAGGGTATTTTTTCTGTGTTCCACACACATATCTGTCGAAATATGGTAACAGCCGTCGGGGGCAATATCTTTAAGCAGATTAAAAAGTTCATAAGAATGAGCTTTTTTGTTAACTATACAACATACGCTGTCAAGTTCGGACATTCTTTCTGCAATATCTTCAAAGGATACAGTTTTTGAAAGCTCCATATTAAGAGTTGTTCGCTTTGTTTCAGAAAATAAAAATTTCTTACTTGAAACTATCTCACATGGATTCCATTCAAGACCGTCTATACAGCTGAATTCAGGCTGAGTAGCGGTAGAAAATACAACCGTACTTCTGAACAGTGAGCAAAGTGCATTTACGGATTTTAAGGTTGCTTTTGTCAATTCAGCCGGAAGTGTCTGTGCCTCGTCAAAAACAATAACGCTGTCGGAAAAGTTGTGCAGTCCACGACAGTCAGACGATTTATTTCTGAAAAGTGTTTCAAAAAATCTTACTGATGTTGTTACAATAATTGGTGCATCAAAACGCTCTGACATCTCACGAATTTCCTCAGGATAATCTGTCTGAGAATGAATTTCCAACACATCACCGCATATTTCACGGTAAATTTCCGCATTCTGTTCAATTACCGACAAAAACGGCAAAACAAAAATAATTCTGCGTTTGCCTGTTTCCTTTGCGTGATTGAGAGCAAAAGCGAGCATTGCAAGAGTTTTACCTGAACCTGTCGGTGCAGTAAGGGTAAAAAGCCCTGATGCGAGTTTTGACGCCCTGACACATTCTTCAAAAAGAATATCACGGACATTATTGATTGATGATGCAGATGAAGATTTTGCTTTCAGCTTTGCTCTGTATTTATTTAAAGAATCAATAAGCCTGTCACAGTCCAGCTTGCCGCCTGAGGTTTCTTTAAGATAATTTTTATTATTGTGTTCGGCAGACGATGACCAGTCAGCGTCAACAAGACAGGAATACAACATTCTATAAAGCAACATTATTTCAATTTCGTTCAGGCTGTTTAAGTCAAACGGAAATTCAGGTTTTTTAGCAGTTATAGCATTTTCTTTTTTAAAATCAGCAACATCTTTATATTCTGTTTGACCTGATGCACTGAACCGTCTGTTGTTATTATCGTATTTTTCATTTAAAGACTTAGAAAACTCTCTATAAGAGCAAAAATTCAATTCACTGTGATGAGCATAAATTATATCAGAAAGCATAGTTCTCAATAAAGTTTTTTTATTATTACGAATAAATAATGCTCCTGCCGCACAGTGATTGACGGATTCGTGATTTTTGTGTTTGAGAACCTCCTGAAATTTCGGTGTTGCCTTTCCTAAGTCGTGAAAATTGCCAAGCTGTGTTCCTGCATCTTTACAACCAAAATCATCGGCAAATCCACCGCATAACTGAGAAGTTCTTTCAAGATGATATGACAAAAGTTCTTTTTCACCTGATTCATTTTCACTTCTTGAATAATATTCCAATACACATTCGCTCCTTTATTCATTTTTGATATTAGTTATTAAAAACATTATTTGTTTTTATGCATTTTATTATAATACACTATAATAAATATTGCAAGGGATTTTTGAATTTTTTTGTGATTTTTTATAACATTATAATCAGAAAACAATAAATCACCTTTAAAATCTTCTGTTATTTATATAATAGCTCTTGAATAGTCTGTAAAATTGTACACTAAACCCCAAGAAAATAAAAACCTGTCAAATTTTCATTGACAGGCTTAAAATTGTATTCGGTTTTGAATTATAAAGTATATTTAAGATTAAGTTCATCATAGGATTTACGCAGTGTTTCACATGAATTATGAAATTTCTGGTATTCACTTTCCGAAAGTCCGAGTTCAAGTATAGTTTTTATACCGTTGCGATTTACTATTGACGGCACACCGACAAATACATTTCTTTCTCCGTATTCTCCGTTCAGAAATGATGATACTGTAAGAACACTATTTTCGTCACCAAATATTGCGGCGGTAATTCTTGCAAGCGACATTCCTATGCCGTAATAAGTTGCCTTTTTTGCGGATATTATCACTTGTGCTGATGTGCGGACTTCTTCGCTTATTTCATTCATTTTGTCAAGTTCACCTTTTCCCCGTTCTTTGCATATTTCAAGAACAGGTTTTGTCGCAATCATTGCCTGCGACCAAGGAACAAACTCGCTGTCACCGTGCTCACCGATAACATAGGCGTGTACATTTCGTGAATCGAGAGTATAATAATCCCCGATAAGATAACGCAGACGAGCTGTATCAAGAGTTGTGCCGCTGCCGATAATCCGAAACGGCGGAAATCCCGACAGTTCATAGACTATTCTCGTCATTATATCAACAGGATTTGTCGCAACAAGAAAAATACCGTTAAATCCCGACTTTATGACAGGTTCAACGATTGTGCGAAAAACATCGGCATTACGCTGTAAAAGGTCAAGGCGTGACTCTCCCGGTTTTTGTGCAACTCCGGCACAAATTACAACTATATCGGCATCGTTACAGTCGGAATATTCTCCGTCATAAATCTTCATACTTGTCGGTGCAAACGCAAGACCATGCTGTAAATCCATCGCCTCGCCCTTTGCCCGTTCTTTATTTATATCAATCAGCAAAAGTTCGTCACACACTCCCCTGTTAAGAAGTGTATATGCATAACTCATTCCGACCATTCCCGTTCCGACAAGGGCAACCTTTTTCTTGTCAGTGTTCATATTTATCACCGTTCCTGATTTTAAAATGTATATTTGCACTTTGTTTTCTTTTCCCATGCCTGCGGCAAAGAAAACAGTACTCGCTGTATATACATAGTATCTCAGGAAATGATTTATTTATTCATAAAATTCTTTGCATTAAAAGCAGACAGGTTACACCCGGTATTCCGAGTACAGCAGAAAATGAAAGCGTCATAGGACTTACAGGGATTGAAACTCCTGTAAAAGATGAACACAGATTTACCGCAACAAGTGCAATTATTCCCCACATCATTGAGATAACCGCTGTACGAACAGGGTGTTCTGAATTCATTATTTTTTGTATTATAACAAGGATAATAAAAACACCGAAACATATTCCCGCTATTATCCATTCATTCATTTAATAAGCCTCCGTCTGTTTTTATAAAAATTTATGATATAAGACGGAATTTTATAACTATGACATTTCTTTGCAGCATACGGCTGTTATTTTCTTATTTGTAACGAATAGATACAGTTATTGCCGTTGAATATGTAAGCAAGAATACAAACAATAAAATAATACGGCAAATGCTGATAACCAAACACCTCTGCCCCGATAAATATCGGTGCTATGAATGTGTTTGTAGCCGCTCCGAAAACCGCAATATATCCGAGTGCGGCACAAAGCATTACAGGCATATTGAAAAGCGTTCCGAGCAAAATTCCAAGTGATGAACCTATTGCAAAAAGCGGTGTAACCTCTCCTCCCTGAAATCCTGCCGCAAGCGTAATTATTGTTAAAATGAACTTAAACGCAAAATCAAAGGGATATATTTCACTACCCGAAAATGACGCTGAAATAAGATTTGTTCCGAGTCCGCAATATCTGCCGTTCCAGAGCAAAAGCAAAACAACACTTAATACGGCACCAATAATTACTATTCTGAGATAGGGATTTTTTATTATTTTTGCAAAGAATGTTTTTGCTTTTCCGAGAAGATATGCAAACAGTCCGCCTGTTATTCCGAAAATTACTCCGATAACGCATATAAGCATTATAAAGCGGATATTCACTTCAAAATTCATTTCGGGAACGGCAATAAATTTTTCAAGTCCCAAAAATCCCGAAACAGTGCTTGCGGTAAATGCTCCGATAAGTGCCGGCAACAGTGCTGTTATTTCCAACACTCCGGCGGCAAGAACTTCAACGGCAAAAAATGTTGCGGCAACAGGTGTCCGGAAAAGTCCGCCAAAACCTGCCGCCATACCTGCTATCATAAGTATTTTTCCCGAATTTTCGATTTTTATTTTTTCGGATACAAAGCTGCCGATTGTGCCGCCGATTTGTACGGCTACTCCCTCACGACCGGCACTGCCGCCAAAAAGGTGTGTAAGCCATGTGCTTAATGTTACAAACGGTATCAGTCTTAATGGGATTTTATCACGCTTATTCTGTGCTTTTTCAAACAGCAAGGACATTCCCTTTTGTGTTTCTCTGCCTAATTTGTCATAAATCAGAATTATTAAAAATCCTGCCAACGCAAGAAACGGCAAAAGCCAATAGGTGTTTTCTGTACGGAATTGTGTTATTTCAATAAGTACACGACCGAAAACCGCAACAATCACTCCCGTTACTGCTCCGATAAGCAACGCACACAATGACATTACAAGCATATCAATATATCGTCGTACTGACAGGCTTATTTTATGTTTTTTTGAAATTTCTTCTTTTGTTATCTGTTCGCTGTCCATAGTATTTTCTCCTTTTATTTCTTTTAAAGCAATTAAAAAAGCCGATAACTCCTGCATAATTTACAGAAGTCATCAGCTTTAAAAAGCGGTTTCAGCATTTGCTGAGGGAGAACATCATTCCCTGTATTTGATTTTTACGGAAGTTTCTTTCCTGACGAAAGATATATTCTGTACCATTCTTCACGGGTAAGTTTAATGTCAGCACCTTTGCAAATATCAGTCAGTCTGTCAATATTTGTTGTACCTGTAATGACCTGCATATCCGACGGGTGACGCAAAATCCACGCCAAAGCTATTGCACTTGAACTCACTTCATACTTTTTTGCGATTTCATCAAGAGTTTTGTTAAGCTCAGGGAATTTTGGATTATCAATGAATACACCTTCAAAAAATCCGTACTGAAAAGGCGACCAAGCCTGTATCGTTATATCTTTAAGCCGACAAAAATCAAGAATATTTCCGTCGTGACTTACTGATTCGGGATTTGTCATATTTACATTAAAGCCGCTGTCAATCATTCCCGACGACATAATGCTGAACTGTAACTGGTTAATTATTATTGGCTGAGAAATATATTTTTGTAACAGCATTATCTGATATGGGTTCTGGTTGCTGACGCCGAAATTTCTGACTTTTCCGCTTTTGTAAAGTTCATCAAAAGCCTGTGCAACCTCTGACGGCTCACAAAGTGCGTCAGGTCTGTGCAAAAGCAATGTATCAAGATAATCGGTATTAAGCCTTTTAAGACTTTGTTCAACAGATGAGATTATATGTTCCTTTGAAAAATCATACATTCCCTGTCTTATTCCGCATTTTGACTGGATATAAATTTTTTCACGCAAGTCAGAATGAAGTTTAAGAACTTCCCCGAATAATCTTTCAGATTCTCCGTTTGCATAAATATCCGCATGGTCAAAAAAGTTAATCCCATTTTCAAGAGCGGTAAAAACTAATTTTTCAACCTCATTTACACTCTTGTTTCCTATACGCATACAGCCCATTACAACGGCTGATGAATTTATATTTTCGCTAAGATTTATTTTTTTCATAGCACACCTCTTTTTCAGCTTGAATATATGTTATTTATTGACTGCTTTTGACTGTTCGGATTCCTCCGGTTCATCGTTTGCGTCAGAAATTTTATAGCATAAAGTCATAAGGCTGTCATTAAGGTGTACATTTTCAACAATTATATCGTCATACTGTACGCCGAGATCATAGTGGCTGAAATTCCAGTAGTTCTTTATGCCGAGTTTGTGCAGACGCTCTGCAATTTCAGGTGTTGCCGTTTTTGGAACACAAAAAATTGCGACATCGGTTTTGTTTTCTGTACAGAATTTTTCAAGATCATCAAGGTCACTTACCTGTATATCTCTTATGGTTTGTCCGATTTTGTTTTTGTCGTTATCAAAAATTCCTATGAGCTTAAAGCCTCTTTTTTCAAAGGACATATGTGTTGCAACGGCTCTGCCGAGGTTACCTGCTCCGATAAGTATTGCCTTGTATGAATGGTCAAGACCGAGAATATGTGCAATTTCGTTGTAAAGGCTTTCAACGCAATAGCCGTAGCCTTGCTGTCCAAAACCGCCGAAACAGTTTAAATCCTGTCTTATCTGTGAGGCGGTAAATCCCATTTTATCGGAAAGTTCCCTTGAAGAAATACGCTCAACGCCTTTATCGAGAAGTTCACCGAGAAAACGGTAATACCGTGGAAGTCGTCTTATGACAGGGTCTGATATATTTTTATATTTATGCATTTTTAACACCACCAACCGTTTTGGGAATTTGTTAATTTTTTGTCATTGTATCAAAGTATAACAGCTTTGTGTTAAAAAGTAAAGCATTATTAAGATATTTTTATGTGTTTCTGCATAGGATTTTTTGTACATAAAATCAATTTATCAGATAAGCGACTGATTATTTATAGAGAGTTTAAAGGATAAATTGAGTTTTTCGGCGGCTTTACGGCAAAGTATCATTCTTTCGAGGAATATTTCAAAGTAATCCATAACCGAACTTACTTTTGTATCAATTATAAGATTAAGTGTTATGTGTTTATGTTCCTTGCTTATTCTCAGAGTGGATTTTTCAACGGAATAATTAACTCTGTCGTGTATATCAAAGGTCGAAAAATCACGGTTTCGTACTCTTGTGCGGCGTACATCAGATTTATCCGCAAGAATAAGTGCGGCTGATATAGGATTGACAGGAACACCTGTTCCCTCGTCGTGATTACCTATTGCCGTTGTAATTGTTGCAATATCCTCAGCAGGCATACCCATTTTGTCAAGAAGCCGGAATGCCATTATTGCACCGCTTTGTGAATGTTCTATGCGGTTTACAAGATTTCCTATATCGTGCAGATATGCGGCTATCTGTGCAATTTCTATATCATGGTCAGAAAATCCGAGTGTTCGCAGTATATAAGCCGTTGTTTCGGCAACTCTTGTTACATGTGCAAAGCTGTGTTCGGTAAATCCGAGTGCAATAAGTGACTAGTCGGCTTTTGAAATATATGCACGAATATCTTTATTCTTTTTAATTTCTTCAAATGTAGGCAAAAAGTTCTCCTCCTTTACGCTTGATAATATTATTTTCCGAAAATGCTCCGTATATAATAATACAGTGCCGCATTAAAAAACGCAACACTGTATTTTTCATAAATTTATTTTTTGACTTTTATACCAAAACTTTCAATCTGCGGGATAAGTCCTATTCTCGGCTTATCATCGTCAGGCAACTGTGGAAAATCGTATGCAGGATAGTCATTTCCCTCTACTATTGCAGGACCGTTTGGTGTAAGGCATACATCCCAGCCGACATAGCGGAATTCAGGAATAACCATAGCAGCTTTCTTTACCATTTCCTTGACTTCGTCCATAAACGGCAGTTTGTAGCCTACAAACTTTACGCCTGTTGCAGGGTGTGCGTCATAGTTTACAAGTGCAGAGGTATGTCCCTGTCCTGTAATAATACCTTTATCGAGGTCAAAATGACAGGCAAGTCCGCCGTTTTCGAGGTTATCGACAAACTTTCCGTTATTGCCCATTTTGAAAACAGCATAGAGTATATGAGCCTCGCCGTTATTTACAAGCGTTACAACACGCAGACAGTTGAGAGAATCCGGATAAATTCTTGCGGCATCGGGGTGCTGTACAATAACCTCCTCGATAACACCGAAATTTTTTGACGGTGATTTTACATATCTGTAAAGTTCATCTGTTGATTTAAAATCAGCAACATGGATTTTTTCTATTCCCTTTCCGCTTTCACCGATATAAGGCTTTGCAAAAAAGTCCTCTTTGTTATGTACAAATCTTTTGAATTCGTCATAATCAATGTCAGCAAGGTCAAGAATTTCCCGTCCCATAAAATCCTTGAATTTTTTGTCAAAGACATTCTTTTCGTCAAAAATATAAGAATAACGGGAATCGTTGAGAGTTGTTACAAGTTTTTTGTTTTTTATTCTTGTAAGATAGGTTTTTCTTTGTTTTGCCTTGATTTTGTAAAATTCAAATATGATGTAGTCGTTATAGCCTGCACCGTATTTCAAACTGCAACCAAGCATATCAAAGAAAGTCAGCAGTTTATTTTTGCCTGATTTCTCGTGAACGGTGTTGATGGCTGCCTTCATTTTCTTAAAGCTTGCACCGCCGAGAACCCTTTTTATATATCCTAAATTCATTATTTCATACCTACTTAAATTTAAAATTTACGCTGTTTTAAAGTGCCGCAAAACACTCTTTGACTGACTTCTTGACTATTTCAAGTCCCTCAACGAGTTCCTCATCGCTGATTACAAGCGGCGGCATAATCTTTACAACGGAATTCTTTCTGCCGGCACATTCGATAATAAGACCGTTTTTAAAGCAGGTTTCAACCACTTTATCGGCAAAACCGACAACACCGATTTTCTCAAATTCTATGCCCCAGATAAGCCCTATTCCACGAAGTTCGAGGCGTGAATCAATCGGGAGAATTTCTTTTTCGACATATTCTTTGACGATTTCACCCTTGCGGCGTGTCTGTTCTTCGATATTGTTTGAGAGCATAAATTCAAGTCCGGCTTTTGCTGCGACAAAGGCAAGCTGATTGCCTCTGAATGTACCGTTATGCTCACCCGGCGACCATATATCAATTTCAGGTTTGATTAGTGTAATTGCAAGAGGAAGTCCGTAACCGCCGATTGACTTTGACATTGTGACAATATCGGGCTGTATTCCTGCACGCTCAAATGAGAAAAATGTACCACTGCGGCAACAGCCAACCTGTACATCATCAACAACAAGAAGTATATCGTTATCGTCACAGAATTTTCTTACTCGTCTTAACCATTCGGCGTCAAATACTCTTATGCCGCCCTCAGCCTGAATTGTTTCAATGAAAAGAGCCGCCGGTTTTTCTACACCGCTGTGGTCATCGTCGATAAGACGCTGCATATATGCGACCGTATCAAGCTCAGGGAACATATAAGGTGCCGGAATGAATGTGACATTTTCAAGCGGTACGCCTGCACCCTTTCTTGATGCTTTGTCGGTTGTAAGAGCCAATGAACCAAGTGTCATACCGTGAAATGCACCCATAAGTGCAAAGACATTCTGACGCTTTTTGACTTTTCTTGCAAGCTTTAAAGCCGCCTCGTTGGCGTTTGTGCCTGTCGGTCCGGGAAACTGAATTTTATAGTTAAGTCCACGGGGTTTCAAAACCTTTTCTTCAAAAGTTTCGATAAATTCTCTTTTTGGAACAGTGTACATATCAAGTGCATGCATAACACCGTCGGATTCAAGATATTCAATCAGCTTTTTCTTGATTTCGGGATTGTTGTGTCCGTAGTTCAACGCACCTGCACCGCAGAAAAAGTCAATATATTTATTGCCGTCCTCATCATAAAAATCTGCACCCTTTGATTTTGTAAAAACCGTAGGGAAATGTCTGCAATAAGAACGCACCTCAGATTCATAATTTTCAAACGCCGATGTATTCATTAAAAATATCTCCGTTTCTGATTTAATGCTTTTTGAGTTTATAGTTTATATATTTACATAGGATATTTTACATTTTTTATTTTATCCAGTCAATAGATAAGTGCTTTAAAAAAAGACTTTTTATTTTCTTTTTGAGGTATTATCAGTTTGTCTTAAAATCATAAACAAAATTGAAAATCAAAGGTAATTATAATTGTATAATATATTCCCTGTGTGTCGTCACCGCAAACGCTGTATAACACACAGGGATATTTTTAATTATTCTTACGCTTTGCCGTAAAATCTTTCTGCATAGCGTACACTGTCCATAGCGTCTTTGCCGTAAAAATCCGCACCTATCATATCTGCGTATTCCTGAGTTAATACTGCACCGCCGACAAGCACTTTTATGTTTTTGTCGGTTTTGTTAAGAAGTTCGATTGTTTCAGCCATTGACGGAACTGTTGTAGTCATAAGGGCACTCAGTCCTACAAGTTTACAGTTATGTTCAACGGCACAGTCACGGATTTTTTCGGGAGGAACATCACGACCGAGGTCATATACGGTAAAGCCATAGCTTTCCATAAGAACCTTTACTATATTTTTTCCTATGTCGTGAATGTCGCCCTTTACCGTTGCAAGAACAATAGCCTTACTGCTGTCGGACTGTTCAGACGGTATTTTCTTCTTTACTTCTTCAAATGCCGCTGATGCTGCGTCTGCACTCATCAAAAGCTGAGGAAGATATGCTTTCTTTTCTTCAAATGCAACGCCTATCTCATTAAGTGCAGGAATTATATGATTATTGATGACATCAAGCGGTGAAATGGTTTCAAGGAGAGAAACAGCCTGTTTTGCGGCGTTTTCTTTAAGACCTTTTACAATGGAAATGTGCAATGATTCTTCACCGCCTTTGTTATCCGCTGCGGCAGTCTGCTTTATGCCCGACGCATAGTCGATATAGTTTACACAGCCTTTGTCAAGGGTGTTCAACGCACGAAATGCAAAATAAGTGTTCATCATTGCCGCTGAAAAAGGATTCATAATTGCACAGTTAAGTCCGTTTTCAAGGGCATTTGCATAAAACACACTTGTAACAATATCTCTCTGAGGCAGTCCGAATGATATATTTGAAATTCCAAGACTTGTCTTTACACCCATTTTACGAATAAGCCTGATTGATTCAAGGGTAACCCTTGCACTGTCGGGGTTTGAGGAAACAGTGAGTGCAAGCGGGTCAACGATTATTTCTTTCTTGTTTATGCCGTACTCAGCAGCACGATTTATTATTTTTTCGGCAATTTTTGCTCTGTCCTTTGCGTTGTCAGGAATACCTCCCTCATCAATGGTCAGTGCAATCAAACCGCCGCCGTATTTCTGAACAATGGGCAGTACGGCATTCATACTTTCCTCAGTGCCGTTGACTGAGTTTACAAGCGGCTTGCCGTTATATATACGCATAGCCTGTTCAAGAGTATCAAATTTTGTCGTATCAATCTGCAAGGGCAAATCCGTCACAGACTGCAAGGCTGAAACGCATTTTACCATCATTTTTGTTTCATCTATTTCGGGCAGTCCGACATTGACATCAAGTATGTGTGCCCCTGCGTCAGCCTGTCTGATACCCTCGTTGAGAATATAGTTGAGATTATTGTTTCTCAGAGCCTCTTTCAGCTTTGGTTTTCCTGTCGGATTTATACGCTCGCCTATAAGTATCGGGTCTTCATCAATAAAAACAGCGTGAGTATATGATGAAACAACAGTATGGTTCTTTTCGCTTGGATATTCGTATGGCTTGTCGTTCATTTTCTGAATGGTTTTTTGGATAAACTCAGGTGTTGTTCCGCAACAGCCGCCCAAAATTGTTGCACCCTTTTCGGCAAGCTGTACCATATAATCCGAAAATTCATCAGCACCGATATTATATACTGTCTGTCCGTCTTTCACTTCGGGCAATCCGGCATTAGGATTCACTATAACCGGAAGTGAGGAATATTTCTTGAAATCATCTATAATATTCAGCATTTTATCGGGACCGAGTGAACAGTTCATTCCGAGTGCGTCAACACGCAGTCCTTCAAGCATCGCAATCATTGCCGCAGGGTTTGCACCTGTCATCAGCTTTCCGCCCTCGTCATAGACATTAGTCACAAATACAGGCAGGTCACTGTTTTCCTTTGCCGCAAGAACCGCCGCTTTTGTTTCGTAGCTGTCATTCATTGTTTCGATAAGTATGAGGTCAGCACCACACTCTGAGGCAACCTTTATATTATCGGCAAAAATCGAAACCGCCGTTTCAAAAGGCAGGTCGCCCAGCGGTTCAAGAAGTTTTCCTGTCGGTCCCATATCAAAGGCAATATATTTTTCCTCACGGTCGGCAACAGCTTTTTTTGCACATTCAATTCCGGCACGGATAAGCTCGGCATAGTTCGGGAATTTCTCACGGTTTATGCCGAAAGTATTTGTCTTTATGATATTACAGCCGACATCAAGGTATGATTTATGAAGTGCAATTATTTTTTCGGGCTGTGTTATATTCCAGAGTTCAGGCGGCTGTCCTGCCGGAAGTCCGAGTGATTGCAGAACTGTTCCTGTTCCGCCGTCAAAATATACTCTTTTTTCTTTTATAAGTTCAGTTATCTTTTTCATTTTTTATCCCCATTATTGCAGTTATTGATTTTACAGGCGTCATAAGATATGACGAATTGAGCATAATACCAAGAATTTCAGCGGCATTAAGGCGGTCAAGCAGCGGTTTCTGAAAATGTATATCCACATCGCCATAGCCTGGACTGAAACGAGGTACACACACAAGACCGCTTTTCATAATGTCCGATACATAGTCGCAAAATGACTCAACAGCCGCTGACGACAAAGCGTCGGTGATAAAATGCTCTGCCTGTGATGTGACATTCAGCCTTGCAAGAAGTCTGTCAACCTTAATGCCTGTTGTAACAGCCATTACAAATGCCTCTTTACAGCCGTTAAGATTTTTATAAAGGTTTTTGCTCGGAATTTTCATAAACCCGAAATCGCACACATTATTTTCGCTTAAATCAACAGGCGTTCGTATATATGCACATTTATACTGAATTTCTCTGAGCAGTTTCGCCTTACATTCGTCAACGGTACTGTGGGTAAAGTTTCGGTCAACACCAAGTCTTGCCGCAAGTTCGTTTCGGTTTATCTCAATTTTATCAGCGTCGGCTGAAATAATTTTTATATCGCTGTTCTTCATTTTTTCGCCTCGTTTCATAAGTTGCTTTTTCATTTTATACTCAATAATTTTGCATTTTGATTATATCATACGATATACTTAAATTCAACAATTTGTAAGAATGTAGAGATATTATGAGAGTGGAGAGTTGAGAGTGGAGTGTGGAGTTATAGATACCATACAGAATTTATTCATTTCCTATTGTTGCAAAAAAGATATAATTCTGTATCAGCTTAACGGAATTTTCAATTCCTATACGGCTTACATCAATGCACAAATCATAGTTTTCGGCACTGCCCCATTCTTCACCTGTGTAATATTTCTGAAACGACATTCGGCGGTTATCGGTTGTATCTACGATTTTTTCGGCATCGTGTTCTGAAATATTATGAGTTGCGGCTATGTTCCTTATCCGCTGTTGCTTGTTGCCGCTGAGAAAAATCCTGCAAACATCTTTTTGATTTCTCAGTGCATAATTTCCGCATCTGCCGATAAGCACACACGGATTATTTCCTATTGTATTCTGCAACGCCTTAATCGGAATATCAAAAACAGATGTTTCTCCCTCTCCCTCAGCGATTGCATAAAGAAAACTGTTTATCGGTCTTTCGGCAAAAAAGTTCGGCATACTGTCATATATCCCACTTAACTTTGCCATTTTAATAATATTGTGCTTGTCGTAAAGCGGAATATTATAAATTTCCGAAAGCATTTTTCCTACTGTATCGCCGTCACAGCCGCATTGTCTTGCTATTGTAATAATCATAATACTGTTGCTCCTTTACATAAACTGTGCAAAAATGCTTGCACCTACTACGGTCAGCAATCCCGAAACAGCGATTGAAAGACTGCTCATTGCACCCTCTGTTTCGCCCATTTCCATAGCCTTTGCCGTACCTATTGCGTGTGACGCCGTACCGAGTGCAAGTCCCTTTGCAACCGGTTCTTTTATTCTGAAAATACGGCAGACAAACTCCCCTATAATATTTCCAAGTATTCCTGTTATGATAATAACTGCAACGGTTATGTTTACATATCCGCCAAGTTCTTCCGAAATTCCCATACCGATAGCGGTAGTTATTGATTTTGGCAAAAGGGTAACATATTCTTCGTGGCTAAGACCGAAAAGCAATGCCATAACAAGCACCGAACCAAGACTTGAAAGCACTCCTCCGACAACGCCGCATACTATGGCTTTCCAGTTGTGCTTTAACAGTTCAAACTGTTCATACAGCGGTATTGCAAGGCATATTGTTGCAGGCGTAAGAAGATAGCTTAAATATTTTGCACCGCTGTAATAGCTGTCATAATCAATATCAAGGCAAAGCACAACACATATTGTTACAATTACTGATACAAGCAGTGGATTGAATATTGCAAGTCTGAATTTTCGTTTCAGAAAAAGACCGAACATATATGACGCTATACTTATCAGCACACCGAAAAATACTGAATTCTGGAACAGTTCTTTTATCATTTTATATCAGCCTCTTTCTTATGTTTAACCTTTTTTTGAATTTTTATTACCGCCTGAGTAATTCTGCCTGTCACAGCCATAACAACAACAGTAGAAACAACGGTTATTGTTATCACCGGAATAAACACAGGCTGCAAAACTCCCCAAGAATTTATCAGTCCGACAGCCGCAGGAATAAACATCAGCGGCATTATTTCAATAAGAAATTTACCTGCACCATTCACGGATTCAAGCTTTAATATATGAGTTTTTAATGCAACAAACATAATAACAAGTCCGTAAATGCTCGCCGGTATCGGCAGTGGTACAAAATATTTAATCGCCTCCCCCATAAATGAAATAAGCAATATAATACCGAATTGCTTTAAAAATTTCATCACATTTTCCTCTTTTCTTTTTCAGTAAAATTTCATACCCTTTAAATTATACAATCATATTTTTGCATATTAAAGTGAAAATTTATTTTTTCCGTAATCGAAAAATGTTTTAAATCAGATTAAATACTTTTGTGTATTTTTTAATTCATCAAATTATAAAAATAACATAAATAAACAAACACATTCTTTTTTGTTAAAAATTATGCTGTGATTTTGGATTGTTTTATGATATAATTATTTGTTGTATTATGATTATTTTTTATTCGAGGTGGATTTTTATGGATTTTGACGCATTTTCTGCCGGAGTTGAACCCGGCGGTTTGAGAAATAAAAGCGATATAGGCGTTCTTATATGCTATATACTTGACTGTGTCAGCAAGCCTTTTCGTACAGAGGATTTGGTAAATATAATTCAGGAAAACGGACTTGCAAACTATTTTGAAACTAATTCGGCTATGGCAGAACTTGTAAAATGCAAAAATATTGAATATACCGACGATACTCAGGAATATATTCAGATTACCGACAACGGAAAGATGATTTCTCATCAGCTTAACACAAGCCTTTCTCTTTCCATAAGACAAAAAGCAATCGGGGCAACTATGCGTCTTGTCGAAAAGCGGAAAATTGAACAGGAAAATCCTGTTTCAATACACAAAGCAGAAGGCGGCGGATATAATGTAA
>JBJFIB010000025.1:6549-19480 GCA_051894195.1 Acutalibacteraceae bacterium | reverse complement strand
GTTTATGTAAACTTCGACACAACAAAGCTTTCTGACGCTGCTCTTGCTCAGGACGGCTCTGTTGCTAAGGACATCACAGAAGATATGATGGACGAGTATGGCTATACATTCTGGCCTGTAACATACAAGGTTTATAAGCCACAGACATTGGCTGGAAGCTTTGGTGTAATAGGTAGCTTTGCACAGTCAGGCTGGACAACAGATGTTCCTATGACAGATGATGACGGTGACGGCATTTACACAGCTGAAATCACAGGTGAAGAGCCAGGTGATTATGAGTTCAAAGTTCGTGCAGACGGAGCTTGGACTTTGAGCTGGGGCGACTACGAGTGGTTAGACGGTGAAGGTGACCGTACTCAGAACAGCCAGACAAACTGCAAAGTAACAATCACAGATACAACAGATGTAATCAAGGTTGAACTTGATACAACAGCTATTGATCCTGCTGCTCTTGCACAGGAAGGCTCAGCTGCTCACGAACTCACAGGTATTGATGATGAATTTGCTTACAACTTCTGGCCTGTAAACTACACAGGTAAGGCAGCTCCTGAAACTCCTGAGGATCCGGAAGAACCATCAGAGGAACCGTCAGAAGAACCATCAGAAGAACCATCAGAAGAACCATCAGAGGAACCTTCAGAAGAACCATCAGAAGAACCATCAGAACCTGAATATTATGTAACACAGAAGGGCGACTACATCTACTTCGATAACTCAAAGACACAGTGGGATAAAGTTTGCATTTACTTCTGGAACACAGACCTCGCTCCTACATGTGATGTTTTCGGCAGAGGCTACGGTGCTGAATTCCCAGGCGTTGAAATGACAAAGATCGAAGGCACAGATGTTTATCAGGCTCTCGTTCCGTTCAATGTAACAAAGATTATCTTCAACAGCGGTGTAAGCGATAAGGAACTTAACGATGCATATAAGGCAGGAACCGAACTCTTCGCTTATCAGACAGCTGACCTTGACTTTGATTCAGAAGCTAACGCTGGTCAGATATTCACAATTGATACTTCAGTAGAGGCTGCTACTGCTGGTCTTGGCTGGAAGAAGACAAAGCTCATCTACAACGAAGGTGCTTGGGCAGCTTATGACGGCGAATTCATGTCAGAAGAAATTGGCGAGAAGCCACAGGATGATCCTAAGCCAAGCGAAGCTCCGACAGAATCATCAACAGAGCCAACAGAAGAATCAACAAGCACAGCTCCTACAACAAGCAACAACAGCACAGCTCCGTCAAACAACAACGGTTCAACAAATACTCCTTCAACAGGCGACAGCACAATGACAATCGTATTTGTAGTTGTTGGTCTTGCAGCTCTTGCTACAATCGTTCTTGCTACAAAGAAAAAATCAGTTAAGGACTAATCCTTAATCGGTTAGCTTAAAGCTTAATTTGATTTAACGGTATTCCCCTTTGATGAAAGTCAGAGGGGAATATTTTTTTCGTTATAACACAAATAAAACGGCGTCATATCAGAATTGCGATATGACGCCGTTTTTGCAGTATTATTTTGAGCATATACTCTTTTGGACAGCAATAGTTGCAAGAGTATCTCCAAGCTGAGTGAAAAGTGCGGCGAGGACTGACAGTTCATCTTCCGATTTGCCCTCAGCAATAGCAACCGCCAACGCCGTAATGCTTGTTACAAGCTCGTTCGGACACATCATAATTGTATGCACCCCTGTAATTATTATATTTAACAGAGGGATAAAGCGGTACAAAAATCAGAGTTTTGTTGAAGATGTTGTGACAACACTCTTACCTGCGTCCATATTTACATAGGTTCCTGTTTTGAGAAGCTGAGTTGCGTTCTTTGCACCGACGATTACAGGCTTGTTGAGTGCAAGACCTACTATTGCGGCATGAGATGTAAGACCGTCAACTTCGGTTATAATTCCGGCACATTTTTTCATTACCGGCAAAATGCGGTTTGAAGTTTCGTGTATAACGAGAATTTCGTTTTCTGTGAAGTTTTCAAGAGCCTCCTGTTCATTTTTGCATACCATAATGCGTCCACGAACAGAGATATTGTTTACTATCGTTTTTCCGCTTGCAAGGATATTTCCGACAAGATGAACTTTCATAAGATTTGTTGTACCCGAAATTCCGAGAGGAACACCTGCCGTAATAACAACAAGGTCGCCGTTTTTAACAAGTCCGTGTTTTTGTGCAACATCAATAAGGTGGTCAAACAGTTCGTCTGTGTTGTGTTTTTCTTCGATTTTAATCGGAATAACACCCCACGACATATTTGTCTGACGCCATACTTTTTCGCTTGTTGTGCCGCTGATAATCGGACAGTCAGGACGGTATTTTGATAACATTCTTGAAGTTGCACCCGATTTTGACGCTGTCATAATTGCGGCGGCACCGAGGTCGTGTGCGGTTGTACAGGTTGCGTGTGAAATTGCAGATGTAACATCGGGACGCTCAACAACATCACGCTTTTTGAATTTACCGATATAGTCTATGTTGCGTTCGGTAATTTCGGCAATAGATGCCATAGTTTTGACTGCTTCAATCGGATATGCACCTGCGGCGGTTTCACCCGAAAGCATAATTACGCTTGTACCGTCATAAATCGCATTTGCAACATCGGTTGTTTCGGCTCTTGTCGGACGAGGATTTTTAATCATAGAGTCGAGCATCTGTGTTGCCGTGATAACGGGTTTGTCAGAATTTCTTGTCTTTTTGATGAGCATTTTCTGAATAATCGGAATTTCCTCAAACGGAATTTCAACGCCAAGGTCACCTCTGGCAACCATAATGCCGTCAGAAACACGCAGAATTTCATCTATATTCTTAACGCCGTCTTTGTTTTCGATTTTTGCGATAATTCTGATATTGTCGCCGCCGTATTTTTCAAGCTCAGCACGAAGTTCGTTTATGTCGTTGGCTGTTCTTGTGAATGATGCGGCAACAAAGTCAACATCCTGTTCGACGCCGAATTCAAGGTCTGCCTTGTCCTGCTCGCTGAGGAACGGCATAGAAAGGAATACATCAGGAACATTGATTCCCTTGTGTGATGAAACAGGACCGCCGTTTATAACAGTACAGTGAATTTCGGTTTCGGTTGTGCTTTCAACTCTCAGCTCAATAAGACCGTCGTCAATGAGGATACGGGTTCCTTTTTTTACATCTTTCGGAAGGTCTTTGAATGAAACAGAGCATTTTTCGTTTGTGCCGATACAGTCCTCAGTAGTAAGCGTAAAGCTGTGACCTGCTTCAAGCAAAACTGATTTTTCGGCAAAATTTCCTGTGCGGATTTCAGGACCTTTTGTGTCGAGGAGTATTGCAACAGGGAGGTCAAGTTCTTCACGAAGTTTTTTTACTTTATCAATTTTTTCCTTATGAACTTCATGAGTCTGGTGCGACATATTTATTCTTGCGACATCCATACCGTTAAGCATAAGCTCACGGAGAACAGTTTCGTCCTCTGTTGACGGGCCAAGGGTGCATATGATTTTTGTTTTTCTCATTTTCATCTCTCCTAAATAAATATGTTTTCATCTTTTGCTGTTTACTATAATATTATAATACAACACCAAAGGACTTTTTACAAGGAAAAACTCTATAAAGCGGAAATATTTATGTAAAATTTTCTTTACATAGCTTATTATTTTAAAAGAAAAAAATTATGGCGACATATACAATTTTCTTGTATTAGCTATTGCAATTTATGTAGAAATATGCTATAATTAAAACCGACTTAAAGTCAACAGCAAAGTCACAGAAAACTATATAATATTATTATTCAAAAACAGTCAAAAATTCATCATTTGCTGTTTTCGGAAAAAGAAAGGAAGAAACTTTATGTCTTGGGTCAATGAGTCAGTTTTTTATCACATCTATCCGCTTGGATTCTGCGGTGCACCGAGGGTTAATGACGGCGTAAAAGTCAATCGTCTTGATAAGGTTGTTGATTTTATTCCTCACCTCAAAGAAATGAATGTCAACGCAATTTATTTCGGACCTGTTTTTTCGTCAACAACACACGGATATGACACAAACGATTATTTTCAGATTGATAACCGTCTTGGCGATAACGAAAGCTTTGCAAAAATCTGCGATACACTCCACGAAAACGGAATAAAGGTCGTTCTTGACGGTGTATTCAATCATGTCGGCAGAGGCTTCTGGGCATTCAAGGATATTCAGGAAAAGGGTGCATCATCACAGTATTGTTCGTGGTTCAACAGAATTGATTTCGGCGGACACAGCCCGTGCGGAGATAATTTCTGGTATGAGGGCTGGGAGGGCAACTATGACCTCGTGAAACTCAACCTTAAAAATCCTGAGGTTAAACAGCACATTCTTAATGCTGTTTCAATGTGGATGGAAAAATTCAGAATTGACGGTCTGCGTCTTGATGTTGCATATTGTATGGATATAGATTTCCTCAGAGAACTCAGAAATTTCACAAAGAGCAAAGACTCGAATTTCTGGCTTATGGGTGAGATTATACACGGCGACTACAACCGCCTTGCAAATCCCGATACGCTTGATTCCGTCACAAACTATGAGTGCTACAAGGGCATTTATTCATCACACAATGACCGCAACTATTTTGAAATTGCCCATTCTCTTAACCGTCAGTTCGGCAACGGCGGTATTTACAGAAATGTTTATTCATACAACTTTGTTGACAACCACGATGTAAACCGTGTTGCAAGCACAGTAAGAGATAACAGAATGCTCAAAAATGTTTATTCGACTCTGTATTTTATGCCCGGCGTTCCGTCAGTTTATTACGGCAGTGAGTGGGGCATAAAGGGCGAAAAGAACAATGTTGATTATGACGCTCCGCTTCGTCCGTGCATTGAGGTTTCCGACATTCAGGACAACGAGCTTTACCGCCATATATGCAGACTCGGTGCTGTCAGAAGACAGTTCAAGGCACTCAAATATGGCAGTTTTGACAATGTTTCCATAAGAAACGAACAGCTTGTCTTTAAGCGTAAATTTGAGGAACAGACCGTTTATATAGCATTAAACCTTACAAATTCGGATTTTAACATCGGATTTAACACTGACGGCGGTTCAAAGCTTTATGATGTATTCAACGACAACAAAGCCTTTGATGTCAACAACAACTATGTAAATATTGATATTCCTGCATACGGCACAAGAGTTCTTGTTCTTACAAACGGTGAGGCACCGGCACTTGATATTCCGACAGAACAGAAAGTTGATGAACAGCCTGTTGAAAATCAGAACGATGAACAGCCAAGACTTGTACCGTGGGGTACACCGGGTAAATATCGTCACTATAAGGGCGGCGAATATGAGTTCATATGTCTTGCAAAGAACAGCGAAACAATGGAAGACCTTGTAATTTACAAGGAACTTTTCGGCGAGGGCAAGGTTTGGGCAAGACCTGCGTCAATGTTCTACCAGATGGTTGAAAAGGACGGAAAATCCGTTCCACGCTTTGAACATATCTACTGATTAAAAATTATGCTATAAATCATATTTGACTGTTTATAAAAATTTAATCAAAAAGCAAAATGCCGTATCTATTTCACGGAATTTAAACACATGAAAGAGATACGGCATAATTAAAAAATCAAAGGCTTATACAGAGATAGTAGTACCTGAGCAGAATTGTTGGTTGTATTCTGCATTTGCAACATAGCTTTCAAGCCACGCTGTTCTGAAATCATAGTAGCCACTTGACTTTTCTCGATTAATTGACTCTTTTAAATCATCAATATTCGGAAAAAATCTATTATCACGTATAAGTGTGTCATAATAATCTGCACAGGTGACAAATGCAACCTTTTTGACACCTATGATGCCGATAGGATTTTTCTTGTCACTACTGTATAGCTTTTTAGGTATAAGAAGTTTACCCATTATACAAGCATTTACTTTATACTGTATGCATGAATTAACATACACAGATGAGCCTACAATCCACGAATAATTATTGAACTCATAGGGTGTATCAATAGCATAAAGTATGTTAGAATAAACATCAAGACCATTGATGTTTTTAATGATTTTTTCTTCTTGGCGGACGTATAATGCTTTGGTTTGTGGTATAGTAATCGTAGGAGATACGTTTGAGTTGTCAAGAATAGCATCACCTTGTCTGTCATAATGTACATCGCCAGGTTTTAAGTTCATATATAGTTTAAGTGGATGAGAACATCCGTTATATATGTTTGAAAAATCCGGATTGTTAGTGCCGAATATTTGCGTGATGTTGTTAAAGAACGAGCCGCCGTTTGAACATGGATTGGTAAAAGTCATAATAAAATCTCCTTTTAATAAATTATTTTTTAGTTGCGGATTGTAACTTCATACATAATAATATATGCATAAGTTAAAAATCCTTATTTCCTGTCGGTTTTCTATTAAATTGTGTGCACACATCGAAGCGATGTTTTGCTTCGATGATTAAATCATAACATAATGTTTTATAGAATTGAACCGTCATTAATTTGCTGACAATATGGAAATAGTAAATTTTTTTATGTTGACTAATATAAAATTTTATGATATAATTAAAAATTCAAATATTTTCAGGAGAACTGTAAAATGGCAAAAGATAGTGAATTGACAATATTTTTTGAAAATATATTGTTTGAAGTAACGGCAAAAACTCTTAATACTCATTATGGCAATTGGGCGAAAGAATTTCCTTTTCATAAGAAGGATCCGTCGAAGCAACCTACCGAAAATAAAAAGCTTTTTGATAGTTTATATGGTAGAAAATCAGATTACAACAATGAAGAGATAGCAGAACTTATATGGATGATAACCACTTTTGGTAATGATGGAGAACTAGATAGTCTTAAAAAAGCAGTAAACATTATTAAACAAAATTATATAACTAATGAACTTAATAATATTTCTTGTAGTATTACACCTGAATGTTCAAAAATAAAATTAAAAAATGAATATGGAAAAGAAATACAAATTTCTCCTTGCTTATTATCACTACATAGTTATGGCAACTTGAATGACTGTAAACAAAAGAATAAAAGTTTAAATTGTCCTGTTGCCTGGATTGCTAATGCATTGATTTATATTGAAAATAATTATCTCAGATTAAAAATGCCAAAGAACCGTATAATAGAAGATGTAAATGATGAAGAAGATGAAATGCTAAAAACTACATTTAAAGAAATAAAAGAATTTGATGAACATTCGGATCAATTAAATTCGGATTTGAGTTTACTGCCAGAATTGTGGCAAAAATGTGCATTGTATGATCGACAATATATTATTAGTATAGAAATGGCATATATTAAATGGTATTTTGCTCAAATTCTATTTTGTCCAACATCAAAGAAAAAAATAGTTCAAGCATTGTCTAAAAATCCTGAAAAATATGATGAAGAACAAATTTATCGCTATCTTTTAGAAGCATCATGCATTTTACAAAGCCTTAGTAAAGATGAAGCCCTTTGTGACGAAAATCTTGTTAAAAATATTTTAGTTTCAAAATTAACGACATATACTGTTATAACTAATAAATATCCATTGTATTATCGTGAACCTTTGATCTATATAATTAATATTGCTGAAAACTATGAAAGGTTGTTTAAGGATAAACTCAATAAATTAGCTGTTTGTATAGAAGCAATACATACACTTATTTGGGCTAATCAAACTGAGTATAATAGTTTTTTATTTTTTGATTCTGAAATTGCTGACTTAGAGAATGTTTTAAATAACGATCTAAATCATGGTAAGATGAAAGGCGAACGCAAGAAGATTTTTTATCTTTTAAAATTAAGAAGTTTACTTTATCGGTTTATGCATTTAAATTATTATGCAAATAAAGATAAAATTGATGAAGCAGATGAAGCGATTGGTATAATAGAAAACTTTTGTAAAATGCTTAGTAACTCTTTTACAAAAACAAGACTGAAAGACAATATCAACACGTATATTATGTATAAAGTAATGAATAATGAGATTAGAAATTGTATTAGTCGTTTTTATGTTCAGATTTATATAAAAGATAAAAAGCAGATTAGAAAAATAGAAACTTTATATGCTCAGTATCAACGGTATTGTGATGAATATAATTATAACAATATGCCGTCTTGTAAAATAAGTGAGTATATGCGTGTATTTGGAGATCATATCATAAAATTGTGATCTAAATATGTATACATTTACTTTATTTCATTTGTGTAAAAAAGGTTCGTGGTTTTGAATAGCCACGAACCTTTTGTTAATGGAGGATTTTATGAAATTGAGTTAAGATTATTTTTCGTTTTCAGCAATTACTTTTTGTGCAACATTTGACGGTGCCTCTTCATAACGCTCAAACTTAAAGGTGAAATATCCTCGTCCTTGTGTTGACTGTCTTATGAATGTTGAAAAATCGTTCATTTCAGCCTGAGGAACTTCTGCCTCTACTGTCTGCATACCGTCATCTGACGGTGTCATTCCGAGAACACGACCACGGCGTTTTGTAATTTCGCCCATAATGTCGCCCATATTTGCATCAGGTATTGTTGCCTGTAATACTCCGACAGGTTCAAGCAGAACAGGATTTGCCTGTGGCATACCCGACTTGTAAGCCAGTGATGCGGCAGTCTTGAATGACATTTCAGATGAATCAACAGGGTGATATGAACCGTCATACAGTGTTGCCTTTAAGCCAACGACAGGATAGCCAGCAAGAGGACCTTTTGCAATACAGTCACGCAGTCCCTTTTCAACAGCCGGGAAGAATCCCTTTGGAACAGAACCGCCGACAACTCTTTCTTCAAATATCATATCGTCGCAGTCGCAAGGAGAAAATTCAATCCATACATCACCGAATTGTCCATGACCGCCTGTTTGTTTTTTGTAGCGTCCCTGAACCTTTACGGACTTGCGGATTGTTTCACGATATGCAACCTTTGGCTTTTCAAGAACGACATCAACGCCGTATTTTGATTTCAGCTTTGAAACGACAACATCAAGGTGCTGTTCGCCCATACCGCTGACAATCATCTGATGAGTTTCCGTATTTGTTTCAAATTTTATTGTCGGGTCTTCTTCGCTGAGTTTCATTATGCCCTGTGCAACCTTTTCTTCGTCGCCCTTTGTCTTTGGATAAACCGCCATTGACAGCGACGGAGCAGGATAATCTATTCCGTCAAGAATTACTTTTCGTGCCGGAGAACAAAGTGTATCACCTGTACTTGCTGATGAAAGCTTTGCCACTGCACCGATGTCACCGGCACCGATATATGCGGCGTCTTCAAGTTTTTTGCCCTTTATTGTCATAACCTTTGAAATTCGCTCTGAATTTCCTGTACGCATATTTACAAGCTGTGTGTCAGCGGCAATTTTGCCTGAAATAACCTTGAAATATGACAGCTTTCCAACAAACGGGTCGGCTATTGTCTTGAAAACTATTGCGGCAGGCTGAGCGTCATCGTTTACGCTGAGTTCAACAGGATTTCCGTCTGTATCAACGGCAAGTTCGGCGGCATTGTCGGCGGCATTCGGAGCAAGCCATACAAGACCATTCAAAAGCTGTTCAATACCGTATGTCAACAATGCGTCACCACAAAATACAGGGCTGATAGTACCGTTTTTAACACCCTGACTTACGCCGACAATTATTTCCTCAGGAGTAAATTCTTCGCCGGAGAAATATTTTTCAAACATCTCGTCGCTCGTTTCAGCAACAGCCTCACAAATAGCCGTTCTCAGACCTTCAAGTCTGTCACCCATATCGGGGATAGGAACGGTTGTAATTTTGCCGTTTACATATTTGTATGCTTTATATTCAAGAAGATTTACATAACAGTCTGCCTGTCCGTCAACTATGTATGGAACAACAACAGGGCAGACGCTCGGACCGAATGACGCTTTAAGATTTTCAAAAACACGATAGAATCTTGCACTTTCGTCGCACAGACCGTTTACAAAAAATACTTTTGTAAGTCCTCGTTTGTCGGCGGCTTTAACAGCCTTTTCGGTTCCTACGCATACGCCGTCTTTTCCCGAAACGGTGATAAGTACGGTATCAGCGGCTCTTGCAGCCTCATATAATCCGCCTTCAAAGTCAAAAAGACCGGGAGCATCAATCAGGTTGATTTTTTTATTTTTCCACTCAATCGGTGCAACACAAGGCTGAACCGATGTTTTGCGTTTGATTTCTTCTGCGTCAAAGTCGCAGACGGTATTTCCGTCACTTACTTTTCCAAGCCTTTCCGAACCGCCGCAAAGGTATATCATAGCCTCTGCGAGAGAAGTTTTTCCCGAACCGCTGTGACCTGCAATAGCGATATTAAGAATGTTTTTTGAATTATACTGTTTCATTGGTAGTTTCCCCCTTGTAAATATATATATATTTGATTAAATGAAAAAGCAATATTTACAATAGTTTTAATCAAGTATAACTAATTATATCTTAATTGCACATAAAATACAACAGTTTTTAAGAAAAATTATTGAAAAATTTATGCTTAATTTCTTTTGAATACAATGAATATATTGACATCTTACCATTTTGTGTGTGATAATATAAAAAATATAAGAATGGGGGACAGCTTTATGGAAAACAAAACCAAAAAAGTACAGGAAATACTCAAAATAATAAATGAAGTTATCAAAATTACAGGAAATATAATAGTCCTTGTCGGGCTTATTTCAGCGGCATACAAAATAAGGAAAAGTTATTTTGAAAAATCATATGATAATTCCGGAACTAAACCCAACAATGAAAATTTTGTTGAAGCATACGGCGAACGCAAGGAAGATGAAGAAAATATATAAAGTTAAAACAGAGCGGCAGAAAATTTTGTCGCTCTGTTTTTTAAAATAATCTTTTTATACCTCTTGACATATAATACTATGCGATGTATAATATAATGCGTAGGGAGGGATAAAATGGATATACAATTAAAAAGAGGTATGATTGAAGTGTGCGTGCTTAAAGCTCTTGCTAACGGTGACAGCTATGGATACCAGATTATCAGCGATATATCTCCTCATATTGAAATTTCCGAATCGACATTATATCCTGTTCTGAAAAGACTGCTTGCCGCCGACTGTCTTACGCAGTATTCAAAAGAATATAACGGCAGACTGAGAAAATACTATTCAATCACCGACAAAGGCAGAAAAAAAATAGCCGACTTCCTTGAAGAATGGAAAAGTATGATTAAAATTTATGAATTTATTGCGGAGGGTAACAATAATGACGCAGAATGAATTTTTAAGCGAGCTTAAAGCTCATCTTTCAAAAATCCCGAAAAATGAACGGGAAAAAATAGTTGAATATTATGCGGAGATAATAAACGATAAAATTGACGAGGGTAAAATGGAAGAACAGGCTGTTTCTGAACTCGGTTCTCCCGAAAAGGTAGCACAAAGCGTGCTTGAAGATTATTCCGATAATGAAACAAAGCATAATAATGGCAAAAAGTCACATAGTGTCGGTGCGATAATAGGCTTTTCAATTCTTATACCGTTTGTAATTCTGATGATAGCGGTGCTTGGCGTTGTTTCTCTTTCGTTTATTATTGCGTCGGGTGCATTGATTATCAGCGGAGCAGGATTTTTCATAAGCAGTTTCTGGATTTTCGTGCAAAACTTTTCGGCAGGACTTTATCAGCTTGGGGCAGGATTTTTTACAGCCGCAATCGGAGTATTTGCAATGTACGGCTCAATAGCTTTCGGAAAAATGTATTTCAGAATCGTAAAAGCCACATTCAAAAAATACATATCTGTTTATGGAGGTGCTAAAAATGACTAAGTACAAAAAGAACATATTGATTATATCAGGAATAGTTTGTACATTGGGTGCAATATGTATGGCTATTGCAATGATGACTGTGAATTTTGATGTAAAGGCACTTGACCTTTGCGGCGAACCTCAGAAAATATCGGAATCTTATGATGTTCAGGATATAAAATCTGTTTCCGTAAGGCTGTATAATTCGGAAGTTTTAGTCAAAAAAAGCAGTGATGAAAAAATCCGTGTTACATACTACACAACTGATTGCTGTCCTACGGTGTCTGAACTTACTCAGGATAAAGAAATAAAGCTTTATGATAATTTCTGGGATTACGGCGTGAAGCAGTTTACAAAAGGATTTTTTCACGGATATAAAAAACACGGTCTGAAAACCGTTATTGAACTGCCCGAAAACAGTGACAGCATAAACATCAGGATTGACGCCTCAAACGGTAAAATAACGGCTGAAAATATAAATATAAACAAAGCGGAATTTTATACATCAAACGGCAGTGTGCAGTTTTCAAATATTACATCGAATACTTTTGTCGGAAATACAGTTAACGGTTCGGTGACTGCTGATAAAATAACCGCCGATAATATATCGCTCGGTACAACAAACGGTCATATAAAAGTTTCGGCATTAACAGCGGATAAACTCAGTACAACAACAAGTAATGGTGCGATAACGGTTAAAGATGTCAATGCAAAAAGTGCAGAAATGTCCACTTCAAACGGTGCAATATCCTTATCAGATATTAAATCCGAAAACCTGATAAACGCCTCAACATCAAACGGTGCAATAGATATAAGTAATATATCTTCGGATAATATAATCTTACAGACATCTAACGGTTCAATATTGGGAAATATTATAGGAAATCCCGATAATTACAATATTTCATCATCAACCTCGAACGGTAATGACTCGCTTGCAATTTATAATAATAAAAACAAAATACAAGATAAAAAAATAGAGGCATACACCTCTAACGGAAATATTCTTGTAGAATTTACGAAATAAAATAAACCTCCGTACAGAGATTTAAAAAGTCTTTGTACGGAGGTTTTGCATTATGAATGTATATCAGGCATTATCTGTTTCCATAAAAGGAATATGAACACTGACGGCGGCTTTTTCTGTCCAGTCGATAAGTTCATTCGTGGCAGTTTTGACAATCTCGATATTTTCCTCGACAACTTCAAGGCGTTCTTCAAGG